>JBBSOT010000038.1:0-23653 GCA_038259455.1 Hyphomicrobiales bacterium
AACTTGGTCCGTGCTTTTCGTTCTCGAACAAAATAAGCTATCAAACGACACAGCAATCTGCTACTTTGATGCTACTAACGACTTGCAAAAGTCTTGCAATATCAATGCCTAAAGGTGCCAGACGTCGCTTCCTGTCGGGTGCGCCAATGAACTCGGTCCGCAGGATACGACAGACTGAACCCTCACCAGGTGCAGTCCAGCGAGCTTAGCCTCGTGTCCGGGAAACCGCCAGCAGGCTAACCGTCAGCGCTTGCAGCATCGTGTGCTCGCTGCTCTAATATCCGATTTGCTTCCGCACTCCGCTGGTCTTTGCCGCGGTGCGGGACATTTATTCCGATGGCGATCTGAGGAGAAGACCGTGGCAGACCCCAAAACTCCAACGGAAATTGCCGAAGAAATCGAGGCGGAAGAAGAATCGATGGACGAAGCGGCAATGCTTGCGCCGCGGCTCATCTACGAAGTGATCAGGCGGGATGGCGAAGAAGAGCTGGTCCGCCCCACCCGCTCCTTGATCTGGTCAGGCTTGGCGGCTGGTATCATGATCAGCTTCTCCGTCCTGGGAGAGGCGATCTTTCGCAGTTATCTGCCGGACACGCCGCAACGGTTTCTACTGGAGAACCTTGGCTATTCGCTTGGGTTCTTGCTTGTCATCCTCGGAAAGATGCAGCTTTTCACCGAGAACACGATCACCACCGTTCTCCCTCTTATCTCGAAACCAACAATCGGAATGCTTGGTCGCGTCGCGCGCCTGTGGGCAATTGTGCTGGCCGCCAACGTGGTGGGTGCGTTTGCTATTGCTACACTCTACGTCTTCACCCCTGCCTTGCCCGAGGAGATCGTCCCTGCGATGATCTCGCTTTCAAAACACGCAACCAGCATGACAGCATCGGAAGGGTTCTTCCGGGCGATCCCGGCAGGAATCCTTGTCGCCGCTATTGTCTGGATGATGCCGCAATCCAGGGAGAACAAGTTCCTTATCATTCTCGCCTTCACATGGCTGATTGCAGCGGGCGATTTCAGCCATGTCGTCGCGGGATCGGTCGAAATGGCCTACCTCGTGGTTCAAGGCCTTTTGCCGGCGAACGACGCGCTGTTTCGATTCTTCCTGCCGGTTTTGGCCGGCAACGTCGTCGGCGGCACGGTGATCTTCACGTTGATGGCCTGGGGGCAGGTGAAGGATGAGGTTGATGATTCCGATCAACAGTAAACGATGTCCCGAGACACGGCTTCTTGACCGAGGAAAGTGTCCGGCTCCAGCCGATGTTCCGGGAGATGCTTTCGTTGCTCGGTCGCAATCACTCCAGTGACTACGCTGGCGGATCGGCTCCGGCGAAACGGCAGGCAGCAACAGACAGCAGGCTGAAATGCCTCGCGCTATGGATCCCGGAAGCACCAGCTATCCAAGCGGTCCGGGCGCGAAACATCCGCGACCGCCAGGCAGAACTGGCTCTTTCTGGATGGGTTTGGGAACAATTCTACCGCGGATCGCTTCGCATAACATGATCGATTCACCAGAGATGATAGCGACATGACGCAGACGGTCGGCCCGAATGCCGATGCCGAGATCGACAGCAAAAAGTCCGACGGGCGTGGCCGCAACGCCGCGCGCCCTTCCGAGTTGCCGGCGGCAGGTTGGTACGATGTCCTGTGGAGGGTCTGGCAACAGGCCGGTGAGGATCGGATTACGCTGGTCGCCGCCGGCGCCACCTTCTATCTGCTGCTGGCGCTGTTTCCAACGCTCGCCGCCCTGGTATCGATCTACGGCTTCATGGCCGATCCGGCGACGGTTGCCGATCAGATCGCCCGGCTCGGGCCGCTGATGCCGGCTGGCGGCCTAGACCTGATCCGCGGCCAGCTGGAGAACCTTTCCCGACAGGATCAGGACGCACTCAGCGTCGGTTTCCTCGTCGCCTTCCTCACTGCTTTGTGGAGCACCAACAACGGCGTCAAGACACTGTTCGAGGCGCTCAACATCGCCTACGAGGAGCGCGAGAAGCGCTCATTCATCCGCCTCAACCTGATCACCTTCGGGTTTACGCTTGGCGCCATTGCCATTGTGATCCTTCTTATCGTCGCGGTCGGCGTCATACCGGCCGCGCTCGCGATGCTGGAGGTCGGTCAGTTTTCCAGTACCGTCATAGGGCTCGTGCGCTGGCTGGTTCTGCTAATCATTCTGGTGGCCTGTACATCCATACTTTACCGTTTCGGGCCAAGCCGCGCGCGGGCAAAATGGCAATGGATCACCTGGGGCGGGATTCTTGCGACCACTGTGTGGATCGCCGCTTCGGCCGGTCTCTCCTTCTATCTACAGAACTTCGCCGATTACAACGCGACCTACGGCTCGCTCGGCGCCGTGATAGGCTTGATGCTCTGGATTTGGATTTCGGTGTTGATCCTGATCATCGGCGCTGAATTGAACGCCGAAATGGAGCATCAGACGGCAGTCGACACCACCATCGGCGAGCCGCGCCCGATGGGAGAACGCGGCGCGGTGGTGGCCGACACGCTTGGCGAAGCCATGGATTGACCAAATTCCCGCACGCGCGAAGGGCTGCGTTTCACGGACAAGCGCTTTCGCAACACGCAGCCGGTTCATGCCCCACGCTCCAAGATTTGGCCACCAACGCGCATGGAATGCATCGCGACGGGAACTTACTGAACTGGTCCTCGTTCCTCTTGCTGAAATCCAGCAGGAGGCAAGAATGGCAACTTCGAACGAAGACGCGACGAGCAAGAGTCAGAAGGACGATGCTCTGGAAGCCATGGAAAAGCAGGTCACGCAATTGCGCAGGGAGATCAGCAAGATCAACAGGACCCTTGCCCAGTATGCAGACGAAGCAGGCGATGAGGTGACCGGATGGTACGACAGTGCGACCGGTAAGGCATCACGCGCGGCCAGTGCGTTGCGAAGCCAGGCGCAGAGTGTTTCCGGCACCGTCAGGGAAAACCCGGGTACTGTCTCGTCGGCGATGCTGATTGGCGGTGTGATCGGTCTGATGGTCGGCGTGCTTCTCAATCAGCACTCAGGCCGTGAACCGCACTGGTTTGACCGTCGTTGACGCTTGGCCGGTCCTGAATCGGCCACTATAAGCACTGAATGAACGGCGGGCTTGCCCGCCGTTTCTGTTTTCTCAAAGGCTCGCGGCAGAATTTCCCCGAAACGGTCGACCAACATCGACCTCACTAGCCCATTGCGACCAGACTCCCACATCGGTCAGCGATTGCCGGATCGGCCCCTTGTTCCTTGCGTGGACGGGGCTCGGCACTTCGCCCTCCATGCAGGGAAAGCG
This sequence comes from Hyphomicrobiales bacterium, assembly GCA_038259455.1. Taxonomy (GTDB): domain Bacteria; phylum Pseudomonadota; class Alphaproteobacteria; order Rhizobiales; family Rhizobiaceae; genus CAMYMG01. The sequence continues at coordinate 3,291 of JBBSOT010000038.1, forward strand.
CGCACGGCGATGTTGCGGATCGGGAATGGGGACCGCATCGATCAGGCGCTTGGTATAAAGATGCCGGGGGTTGGAGAAGATCTGGTCGCGTGTTCCCATCTCGACAATCTGGCCGAGGTACATCACCGCAACGCGGTCCGATCTGTTTTCCACCGCAGCCATGTCGTGCGAGATGAACAGACCAGCGAAAAGGTCTCGCGGTCGCGGATGCTTACATTCTCGACGGCATGTACGCGGTGGGTGGCGCGGCCAAGAAAGCCGCCCCTGATGTCGAACCCGACGGTCAGGTCCCTGACCTCGACGATGTTGCCAGCGTCAACATGCAGTTGCGCCGTCCCACTGGCGATGCCGGCGCCGAGGCGGGACGGCGTCGCGCAGGATGCACGGGCTCGGGGCCGAAATCATCGCAGGCCAGTTCAAATCGTGAACAAACTCTGGCATGGTGCTTTCCATGCCTATTGTCTCGCCGATTCTTCAAAATCCGCTGATCGATGGTCGCCAGTCGGAGCGCGCCCTGCTTGTCCGGCGCGGCGTCCAGCGGCTGTTGTCCCAGATGGGCGCGCATGTTTTGCCAGAACTCAGTCTGGCAACCGGCCGCCGCGCCGATCTTGTGGCGCTGACCGCCAAGGGCGACATCTGGATCATCGAGATAAAGTCGTCGATCGAGGATTTTCGCGTCGATCGCAAATGGCCGGATTATCGCCTGCATTCGGACCGCTTCTTCTTCGCCACCCACCCCGGAGTGCCGTCAGAAATCTTCCCGGAAGGGTGCGGCTTCATCCTGTCGGACGGCTATGGCGCCGAGATCCTGCGTGAGGCCCCGGAACACCGCCTGGCGCCAGCCACCCGCAAGGCTCTTATGCTGCGGCTGGCACGTGCCGGCGCTGCCCGCCTTCTGGCCGCTGAGTTGGCCGGGGTAGCAGTGCCGGCCCTCGCTGGCGAAAGCGAATAGAAGCTAGGGTCCTGACCCTAGCGTGGCGCGCGTTTGGCCAGAATGCGCTGCAGCGTGCGCCGGTGCATGTTCAACCGCCGCGCCGTTTCCGAGACATTGCGCTCGCACATTTCATAGACGCGCTGGATATGCTCCCAGCGCACCCGGTCAGCCGACATCGGGTTTTCCGGGGGTGCTGCGCGGTCTCCGGCCGAGCGGGTCAACGCCGCGAATATCTCGTCGGCATCGGCAGGCTTCGACAAATAATCGACGGCGCCGAGCTTCACCGCCGTCACAGCGGTTGCGATGTTGCCATAGCCGGTCAGGATGATGGCACGCGCGTCTTCGCGCTTTTCGCGAATGGCGGCCACCACGTCGAGACCGTTGCCGTCGGAAAGCCGCATGTCCACCACCGCATAGGCAGGCGGATTGGCGCGCGCCTTGGCGACGGCCTCCTCGACGGTCTCGGCGGTTTCGACCTTGAAGCCTCGTCCCTCCATGGCGCGTGCCAACCTGGTCAGAAAAGGCTTGTCGTCCTCGACGATCAGCAATGAGGCGTCCTCGCCTATTATCCCTGGCTCAATCGTGTCTTGTTCTGCCATCACTTCACGCCTGTCTTGCTTTTCTTGATTGACATATAATGGGTCAGCAGACTTCTCCAAACTCTTAGGGTGAGAAGCGGTTAACCCGAGTGCAAATGCCGAAGCGCCTAAACGCTATCTGCCATCGTTGCCGTCTCGGTCGGCGAGGCCAGGAACGCCTCGCGCTGCCAGCTGATTTCGATCAGCGCGCCTTCGCCCGAAACGCTTGAATTGCGAAACGAGAGAACCGCACCGGAGCGCTCAAGCAGCGTCTTGGCGATAAACAGGCCGAGTCCCAATCCCCCGCCGCGTTCAGCGCCCTGACGTGTCGACACATAGGGTTCGCCGATGCGCGCGATGATCTCGGGCGGGAAGCCAGGCCCGTCATCCAGAATGACGAAGTCCACCCTTTCGTCATTCCAACTCCAGCCCACCGTGACGTTTGCCCTGGCAAAATCGACGGCGTTCTCGATCAGGTTGCCGAGCCCATAGATGACCCCGGCATTGCGGCGTCCGACCGGCTCCGGGCCGACCTGCTCGCCGGGCGACAGTTTTATGGAAATGCCGAAGTCGCGATGCGGGGCCGTCACCTCCTCGATCAGTGATGTCAGCGGCAGCCGAGCAAGATGTACTTCACCTTCCGATGACAGGCTGGTCAGCCGTTTGAGGATATCGCGGCAACGCTCGCTCTGCGATCTGAGCAGCTTGACGTCTTCGCCATAGGTGGCATCGCTGCCCAGCGTCAGCTCCATTTCGCGCGCGACCAGAGCAATGGTGGCAAGCGGCGTACCGAGTTCGTGCGCCGCCGCGGCCGCCAATCCGTCGAGCGCCGACAAATGCTGCTCACGCTGCAGCACCAGCTCCGTTGCCGAAAGCGCATTGGAAAGGAGGCGTGCCTCCTCCGCGACACGGAACGCATAGATGCCGGTGAAGGCTATCGACGAAGTCAGCGCGACCCATATGCCGGCCACATATATCAGCGGCATGGCCAGCGTCGATCCGGCGAACCATGGCAGCGGCAAATGATAGATTGCCAGCATCGTTGCCATCGCGATCGCCAGTGCGCCGAGCAATGCCGTCATGCGAAGCGGCAGCGATGTCGCCGAAACAACGACCGGCACTGTCATAAGCAGCGAGAACGGATTGGTCAGCCCGCCGGTCATGAAGAGCAGCGCGCCCAGTTGCAGCGCGTCGAAGGTGAGGACACCGAAAGCTGCCGGAGGCTTGAGCCTGTATGTCGCCGGGAAATGCAGGGCGAGGTACACATTCAGCACTGCCGAGACGCCGATCATGGCAAGGCAGGGCACGACCGGAACGGCAAATCCGTAGCCATATGCGACGATCATCACTGTCGCGCTCTGGCCGACAATCGCCAGCCAGCGCAGCCGGATCAGCGTGTTCAGCCGCAAGAGATGGCTCTTTCCGAGGTCCGGTCGGTTCTCGTCCTGTTTCATGCAACCCTTATGGCCCTGCAGGACTGCGGCCGCCAAGCGCTATTTGACGCGCGGCTTGGCGCGGCTGGTCGCCGCGGCGTCGAGCGGATTTTCCGGCCACACATGTTTTGGATAGCGCCCACGCATGTCGGCGCGCACGTCGGCCCATGAGCCACGCCAGAAGCCGGGCAAGTCCCGTGTCGTCTGGATCGGCCGGTGCGCTGGCGACAGCAGCTCCAGGGTCAGCGGCACGGTTCCGTCCGCAATGGCCGGGTGACGGTCGAGGCCGAACAATTCCTGCACGCGAACGGCCAGCACCGGTTGGTCGCCATCGTAGCGGATAGGGACATGGCTCCCGGAGGGCACGTCGAAATGCGTTGGCGCCAGCCTCCCGATCCTGCGCTGCAGATCATGGGGTACCAGCGACATCAGCCCGGCATGCAGCGCGCCGTGATCGATGCGGGCAAAGGATGCCTCGCCAGAGAGGAAGGGCCGCAGCCAATCTTCGAGTGCGGAAAGGAGCGCTTCCTGCGACATGTCCGGCCATGGCGCGCCAAGGCCGCGATGCAGGAAGTGGAGGCGATGGCGCAACGTCTCGGCCTCCTTGCTCCAATGGAGCACGCCTAGCCCGTGCTCCCGGATCGCCGCCACAATAGCCAGGTCGGCAGCGGCTCCCGATGGCGCGGGCAGCATGCGCTCGGACAGTGTGATGGCGCCCAGCCGTACCGTTTCGCGCACGCGCACGGCACCGCGCTCCCGGTCGAAGGCGCCCTCGGTGCGCGTTTCGATGCGGCGGCCAAGCGCTTCACGGATATCCTGCTCCGATACTGCGGCTGCAGCCGCGACGCGCGCATTCTGCGCCTTGCCCTGCAGATCGGCGACCACCAGGAAAGTCTCGCCAGCCAGCGGATCGGCGGCGTCGAGTTGCGCGCCGCTGCCATTGGCGAGCACAAAGCGACCACGCTCTCCGCGCGCCTTGGCGACGCGGTCTGGCCAGGCGGCAAGCAGCAGGGCGCCGGCTCCGGCCGGGTCCTTCGGTTCACGGTTGTGGGTGGCCTTCTCTGCCACACTGCGCTCACCATCGCCTGGATGTGCGGACCTTGCCAGTCTGTTGGCCAGTTGGCGCGCCGAATTGGCGCGCGGCGATCGATCGGAAGCGAAGCGCGAGAGTCGGCGATCGAGGTCGGCAGTATCGCCGCCAAGGCCACGTTCGGTCAAAAGCACGGCGAGCAGCGCGGCTTCCCGTTGCTTTCCTTTGTCAGCGGCTGCCACCACCATATGAGCAAGCCGCACCGGCAGCGCCAGTTTTCGCATGGCTTGGCCCGCTGCGGTCAATCGGCCGGCTTCATCGATGGCATCCAGTTGCTTGAGCAGAATCCTGGCCTCGGCCAGCGCTGGCCCGGGCGGCGGATCGAGAAAGCGCAACGTTGCGGGATCGGCGACGCCGAAAGCGGCGCAATCGAGCATCATGCCCGATAGATCGGCCTCAAGAATTTCCGGCGGGGTGAAGGCCGGCAGTGCGGCGGTCTGTTCGGCACGCCACAGACGGATCGCCAAGCCGGGCTCGGTGCGGCCGGCCCGGCCGGCCCGCTGTTCTGCCGAGGCGCGCGACACCCGCACTGTCTCCAGCCGCGTCAGCCCCGTTGACGGTTCGTAGCGCGGCAGGCGCGACAGACCGGAGTCGATTACCACCCGCACGCCGTCGATGGTGATGGAGGTCTCGGCAATGGACGTTGCCAACACGACCTTGCGACGACCGGCCAGGGGCGTGCGGATTGCCGCGTCCTGCGCCTTGCCGTCGAGCATGCCGTAGAGCGGCACGATATCGCACTCTGCAGGAAGCAGTCCGTCAAGCCGCTCAGCCGTACGCAGGATCTCGCGCTGGCCGGGCAGGAAGGCCAGAATGCTGCCGGGCTCGCAGGCAAGGGCCTGACGAATAGCCTTGGCCATGGCGTCCTCGACCGGCGTCCCCGATGCGCGCTCCTCGTAGCGGATATCGACCGGAAAACTGCGGCCCTGACTTTCGATGACCGGCGCGCCGGCAAGCAGTGTCGAGACACGCGCGCCATCGAGCGTTGCTGACATGGCTAGTAGGCGCAAATCCGGGCGCAACGCATCCTGCACATCGAGCGCCAGCGCCAGGCCGAAATCACCGTCCAGCGAGCGTTCGTGGAACTCGTCGAAGATGATGGCGGCGACACCCGGCAATTCCGGATCGTCGAGTATCATGCGCGCCAGTACGCCCTCGGTAACAACCTGGATCCGGGTCCCTGCAGACATCCGGCTTTCCATGCGCATCGTGTAGCCGACGGTGTCGCCTGGGTCCTCACCGAGCAGTGCTGCCATGCGCCGCGCCGCAGCCCGGGCGGCGAGCCTTCGGGGTTCAAGGAGCAGGATGCGGTCGGGGCCCAGCCATGCCGCATCGAGCAGCGCCAGCGGCACCAATGTCGTTTTGCCGGCACCGGGAGGGGCAATCAGGACGGCGCTGCGTCCGTCCTTGAGCGCCTTGGCCAAAGCCGGCAGGACCTCGGTGACCGGCAACGTCGGAAGCGCGCGCATCAGGTGCCGTCGATGCGCAATATGTCGCCGCCTGCTGCCTCGGCATCGGCCTCGTCATGGGTAACCAGCACCACTGGCAGGTGAATCGCGCGTGCTTTGGCAAACACCAGTTCGCGCATCTGCTGGCGCAGCCCGGCATCAAGCTTGGAAAACGGTTCGTCAAGCAGCAACATGCGTGGTCCCGATAGCAACGCGCGCGCCAGCGCCACCCGCGCCTTCTCGCCGCCCGACAGCGTATCGGGATCGCGCGCACCCATGCCGGTCAATCCGACATCGTTAAGCGCGGTATCTGCCAAGTCGGCGCGCGATTTCCTGCCGTTGACCGACGCAGGGATAGCAAACGCCAGATTGGCGCAGACCGACATGTGCGGAAACAGGAGCGGGTCCTGAAACAAGATGCCGGCGTGACGGTCCTGCGCGGCGAAGTTGGTCAGTTCGGTGCCATCCAATACAACCCGGCCGCTCGCCGAAAAGACCGGGTCGAGAAAGCCGCCGATGAAAGCCAGCAGCGTCGACTTCCCTGAGCCCGAGGGTCCCATAACGGTGAAGACCTCGCCCGGCGCGACACGCTGGTCAACGGCTAGCAGCGCATTGCCATTGAGCGCGATCGACACCTGGTCGAGATGGAGTCCCTGTTCCGCCATTGATCCTGGTATCCGGCCTGACTCTATACGCGCATGGCGCGGCGATGCCGGAATATCAGCGCTGGAGCAAAGATCGCAACCAGAAAGCCGAGTGCGGGCAAAAGCATCTGGAGAAATGCATAGACGCCAATGACGCGGCGGTTGCCGCCCGAAGCCAGCGCCACCGCCTCGGTTGTGATCGTCTCTAACCTTCCGGCGCCGATGAGGACCGTCGGCAGATAGAGCCCGACCGAGACTGCGAAGCCCACCGCCGCAGCAGTCAGTACGGGTCGCGCGAGCATCGGGAGTTTTACCCGGAAGAACACCGTCCAGCGCTGCTTGCCGAGCCCCGCGGCGACCGCTTCATAGCGCCGGTCATAGGCGCGCCACGGATCCGACAGTGACAGGAACACATAGGGCATCACGAAAACCAGATGTGCCAGAACCAGCGCCGGCAGGCTGGCTGCCGCGCCGGCCAGGATCAGGATCAGTTGCAGGCCGAACAGGAACGCGACCTGCGGTACGATCAGCGGCAGGTAGAGCAGCATCAGTGCGCCGCGTCCCGCTCGTCGGCCGGTCTCGTCCTCTCGCAGCAATGACAGCAATGAAAGCACCACCGCAATCAGGGTCGAGAGTGTGGCGATGATCACAGTCGTGCCAAGCGGGCCGGCAATGCGCGGCAGGGTCTTCATCCAGTTCTTCAGGGTCAGCCATTCCGGCATCGCATCCGGATACTGCCAAAGGCCGGCCACCGACCACAAGGCCAAGGTTGCCAAGCCGGCAAAGACGGTCAGCACGGCAAGCATGACGCAGGCCAGGCCGAGACTGCGCAGCCAGCCATCTCTGCGAAACCGCCAGCCTGAGGCGCGGATGCGATGGCAGATCGCGGATGAGACGCGCTCAAGGCCGATCCAGATCAGGATGGCCAGTGCGGTCAAGCCAAGCTGAAGCAATGCGCCCGCCGAAGCCATGAAGCGCATGGCGAGGTCCGGATCGCGCATCCATTCAGTCAGCCTCACCGCGAGAGGTGCTGGTGTTGTCGGCCCCAGAATCTGGGCGACGTCGACCACTGAGGTTGAAAAGGCAATAACGGCAAAAACCGCGAGCCGCATTTGCTTGTAGAGCGGTGGCCACGTGCCGTGCAAGAAACCGGCGACCGGCCCGTAGCCCAGCGAAGCGGTGAGCGCGCGGGTCCGCGCCGGATCGGTCTGCGGTAGCGCTGCCAATGCGATCAGAAGCAGGAAGGGAATTTCCTTGACGATCAGCCCTGCCGTCATCGCGATGCCAGCGGCGTCATGCACGATGAGCACATCAGGTGGCTGCTGCCAGCCGGTCAGAACGGGAGAGACGAGGCGTGTCAGCATGCCCGACGGCGCAATCAGGAAAGCCAGACCGAACGCCACGGCGGCATGCGGCACCGACAGCAGGGGCGACACCAGATGCTGGATGCGAGCAAAAGTCCGCGTGCCAGACCATCCTGCGACAAACAGCATGACGGCGGCAAGCGAGATTGCGGCGGCGGCCAGGCCGGTGCCGATGCTGATCGCCACCGACATCCAGATGCCGGGTTCAGCGAGAACGGCAGCAAAAGGCACCAGGTTGAATGTGAAACCGCCAAGTGCCGGAAAATAGCCAAAAGCCGGCAGGATCGTTCCGGCCAACCCGGCAATGATAGGGCCAGCGAGCAGACCGATGGCGAGCGGCGGGCCGAGCCTGGTCAGCATCGCGCCAGCAATGCTCGCTTCGGGAACACCCTCATCGCGCGGTCAGCCGATTCTATTGGTTCAGTTCGCCGCCCCATAGCGCCGCTTCCACTCGGTCTCCAGCCGATCCATCCAGCTTGGATGCGGCTCATCCAGCGCCGGGCCGAGTTCGTCGGGCTTCAGCGTGGCGACGCCGAGGTCGAGCGCTTCGAACCGGGCGCGGTCTTCGGCATCGAGCTTTGACATGGCCAGTACAGTCGGGTCGCCCCAGATCTTCGGGTCTTGCTTGTGCGCCTGGGCCTCCGGCGAGATGAGGAAATTGGCCAGCACCAGTGCACCCGCGGAAGCTGCGGCATTGTAGGGTATGGCCACGAAATGCGTATTCGACAACGTGCCTTCCGGGAAGGTGAAGGAGCGCACGGTATCGGGCAGTTCGCCGGTCGCAATCGCGCTCGACGCCTCGGACGGGTTGAAGGCGAAGATGATGTCCACTTCGTTGTCAGAGAGCAGCTGCTTCATCGCCGAATAATTCTGCGGAAAGCTCTTGCCGCCGCGCCATAGCAACGGGTTGATCTCGTCGAGCCAAGCAAAAAGCGGCGCAGCAACCTCTTGGAAAGTCACCTCGTCGACTGGCTCCAGCAGGATTTCGCGATTATCGACGAGCTCGGTAAGAACCTGCTTCAGAAATGACGATCCGATAAAGTCCGGCGGCTGGGGATAGGAGAAGCGGCCGGGATGATCCTTTGCCCAAGCAAGCAGTTGCTGGGCGGATGTGGGCATCGATGACCCTTCGGTGCGTGCCGAATCATGAAAGAAAACCAGCTTGCCCATGCCCCATGGGCTTTCCAGCCCCTCAACCGGAATCGTGAAGTCGGTGCGGATCGTCGGCTTGTTCTCGATGTCGACATAACGCCAGTTGGGCAGGTTTTCTGCCCAACCCGGCGAAAACAGCAGTCCCTGATCCTTCATCGAGGCGAAATTCTCGCCGTTGATCCAGATCAGGTCGACAGTGCCGCCCGCATCCTTTCCGGCTGCCTTTTCGGCGACCACCTTGGCCACCGCATTGGCGGTGTCGTCGAGCTTCACATGCACCAGCTTGACGCCAAAGCGCTTGGCCAGTTCATCGCCGGCCCAGTCGAGATAGGCGTTGATGTTCTCGGCGCCGCCCCAGGCATTGAAATAGACCGTCTCGCCTTTCGCCTCGGCCAGCACGGCGTCCCACTTCGCCACATCGGGTGTTTGCGCCGCCGCGCCGGACGTCACCGCAAGCAGCGAAGCGATAGCCAAAAGTGCCTGTCTCAATGCAGCCTCCCGATCACATGCAGATGTGGATAGCGTTTGAGCATTTGCGAAGGATAGTGGTCAATGTGCGCCTCAGACGGACATGTTCACTTCGGGGTGAGACAGTGTTGAAGTGCTGAAGCTTCCGGCAGCTAGCCGACGTCGATCCAGCGTTCTTCCTTGAACGAACGCGCCATCGCGTCGACGGTCCGTTCGATCAGGATGCCGTCCTCGAACGTCACGGCCACGCTCTCCTCGTCCAGCATACGACCGATCAACTGCCGGCATTCGATGGTCTTTAGCTCATTGAAGCCCAGGCCGTGGCCGGGTGCCGGAATGAACCGATCGTAAGGCCGGTGATGCGGCGCCGTCAGTATCGTCCTGAAGCCCTGCTCGGTTGGCCGGTCTGCTGTAAGATAGATCTGGAACTCGTTCATCCGTTCCTGATCGTAGAGGATCGAGCCCCTGGCGCCGAATATCTGGATGGCGATGCGACCCTTGCGACCCCATGCGGTTCGGTTGACCGCGATATAACCCGAAGCACCGTTCTCGAGCCTCAGCAGGATCGTTGCGATGTCGTAGACCTCAACAGCGCGCTCGCCCTCAGGCGTTCTTCGCGTCGGATAGGGTTTTGCCATGTCGCACATGACGCGGGTCACCTTGCCGAACAAGGTCTGCAGCAGCGACAGCGGATGCACGCCGAAATCATCGAGCGCGCCATAGCCGTTAGTGGCCTCGTGGCGCTGCTGGAAAGGGGCCTCCGGGTCGGCCAGGAAGTCCTCGTCCATTTCGATCCGGACATGGTTCACCGGACCGATAGCGTCCTCGTCGAGCAGCTTTCGGATGTGGCGGATCGTCGGGTTCTGAATGTAATTGTAGCCGAGCACAGCCGTCTTGCCTGAGGCGCGGGCTGCCTCAAGCATCTGCTCTGCCTCACCGAGGCTGGGCGCCATCGGCTTCTCGCACCAGACATGCTTGCCTGCTTTCAGTGCCGCGCTTGCCATCTCGAGGTGGAAGCGGTTGGGGGTGGTGATCGAGACCACGTCGACAGCAGGGTCGTTGATCACCTGTCGCCAGTCGCCGGAAGCCTTGTCGAATCCGAACTCGGCGGCCTTCCTCTCTGCAAGTTCTGCAGTAGCTTCCCCCAGGTGCAGCAGCCGCACCGCTGGCACGTCGCCAAATACGGGGCGGACAGCGTTCCAGGCCAGGGCGTGGGCCTTGCCCATGAATCCGGTGCCGATCAGGCCAACGCCGATGGTTTCCATGCGATTGCTCCCTCAGACCCCCGCCAGTGGCGGCTGTTTCGATCTACTGCGTTGCATAATGGAATAGAAGCATCATCTCCTGTTCGGAGTGGAATTTTTGTTCTATTCCTGCGACAGGCGGTTCAAGCGGGACAGGGCACATGACGGCGGCGCCGGGCGCACCCAAGGACTATCAGGAACTGCGTGCCGCGATTGCCCGGCGCGCCGGGGAATTGCCGAGGCGGCTCGCCCAGGTCGCCGCCTACGCGCTGGAATTTCCGGATGAAATCGCATTCGGTACCGTCGCCAGCATCGCCGTAAGCGCCGGCGTTCAGCCCTCTGCACTGGTGCGCTTCTCGCATGCACTCGGCTATCACGGCTTTACCGACCTGCAGGACGTATTCCGGTCGCGGCTGCGTGAACGCGTGCTCAATTATGACGAGCGCCTGGCGCAAATGCGCGAGCACGGCCTCGCCAGCAGCAAGTCAGGTCTGGTCCTCGACGGCTTTCTCGAGGCAAGCGAGCGGTCGATCACCTCCTATCGGGAGAAGCTCGATCATGAGGCGCTTGAGCGCGCGGTCGAGGTTCTATCCGAAGCAGAGATCATCTACCTCATCGGTCTGCGCCGTTCCTTCCCGATCGCTTCCTATTTGAGCTACGCCATGGGCAAGCTCGGCGTGCGCAGCATACTGGTTGACGGTGTTGCCGGCATGGGCTCGGAACAGGCGGGTTTCATCAGCGGTCGGGATGCAGCGCTGACCATCAGCTTCGCGCCCTATGCAAGCGAGACCGTGGCGTTGACCCTGGCGGCCAAGACTAACGGCGCCAGCATTGTCTCAATCACCGACTCGGTCATGTCGCCTGTAGCGGCGCCGGCCGACGCACTGATAGAGATTGCCGAAGCGAATTTCGAAGGCTTCCGCTCGCTGGCCACGACGATGGCAGTCGCCATGACGCTTGCCGTCGCTGTGGCTGGACGCCGCAGCGGAGGTTAGCGTCTCAGGCTGCTGGCGGTATTGGCGGCGAATCGCCTGTCCCCGCGACCTGCTGGTCGAAGTCGATGATCGAACCGGTCATCATCCCGCTTTCACCGCTCGCCAGATAGGCAACCGCGCGTGACACCTCCGCCGTATCCAGGAGCCGGCCGAATGGCTTTTGTTTCTTGGCATCCTCGATCCAGCCGTCTTCAGCGCCATGATAGGTCTTCATGATGCGGTCCTCGCCTGGCGTGTCCATATGGCCGATGGTCAGGCCGTTGACGCGAATACGATGGTTGAGCACCGAGTAGGCGACGTTCTTCGTCAACGTGATCAGCGCGCCCTTCGACGAGCAATAAGCGGTGATGAAGCTTTGTCCGCCATGGCCCGACATCGAAATGATATTGACGATGGAGCCCTCAATCTTCTCGCGCTTCATCACTTTCAGCGCGTCCTGCATGAGAAAGAACGGCGCGCGGACATTGACGGCGAACATCTGGTCGAACAGTTCCGGGTCGGTGTCCCAGATGGTGCCGCGATCGGTGATGCCGGCAGAGTTGACCAGGATGTCGACCCGACCGAAAGTCTTGTCGGCTTCGGCCACGACCGTGCGTGTGTCCTCCATGTCGGAGAGATCTGCGGCGATGAAAAGCACCTTCACACCCTTCGCTTCAAGCGCCGTCTTGACGCTGGCCCCGCGCTCCGCATTTCGCCCGGTGATCACCAGCCCGGCAATCCCGCGGTCGGCGAAGAGATGCGCAATTGCCTCCCCAAGCCCCTGGGTCGATCCGGTGACGATGGCGATCTTGCCGGCCAGCGAGGACAGCTTTAGCGACGATGCATCAAACATGGTTGTTACCTCATCGGCCAATCGAAACCGGCTTGCCGGTCTCGCGCGATTGCGTGGCCGCGTCGGCCATCATCTGCGCCTTCAATCCGTCGCTGCCATCCGGGCTTGGACGAGTGCCGTTCTCGACGACATCGATAAACGCCTCGATCTCCCGCCGGTAGGCAGCAGCGTAGCGCTCCAGAAAGAAGTTCTGCACTGGATCCGAAGCGATACCGGTCGCGCCAGCGAAGGAAACGGTGGTCTCAGGGACATTGGCTGCCGATAGCATGCCCTTCGAGCCATGCACCTCGATGCGCTGGTCATAGCCATAGGTGGCGCGACGGGAATTGGAGATCTGGCAGATTTTTCCGGATGCGGTTCTGAGCACCACGGCGGCCGTGTCGACGTCGCCGGCTTCGCCGATCGCTGGATCGACCAGCGCCGAGCCGACAGCGAAAACCTCGATGGCGTCTTCACCCAGCAGGAAGCGCGCCATGTCGAAATCATGGATCATCATGTCGCGGAACAGCCCGCCGGAGTGCTTGATGTAGGAGACCGGCGGCGGCGCCGGGTCGCGCGACAGGATGGTGACCAGCTCGACATTTCCGGCAACGCCGTCGGCGAGGCGTTTCTGCAGGGCAGCAAAGTTCGGATCGAAGCGCCGATTGAAGCCGATCATCAGCGCGATGCCGGCCTTGTCGACACGTTCCAGCGTCTGCCTTATGCGCGCTGAACTCATATCGACCGGCTTCTCGCAAAACACTGCCTTGCCCGCCTTTGCCGCCGCGTCGATATAGTCGGCGTGGGTATCGGTAGGCGTCCCGATCAGCACGGCGTCAACGCTGTCGTCGCCCAGAATCTCGTCGGCGCTGCGCACCGGTGCGCCGGTCGCCTGTGCCAGCATGCGGGCGCTTTCGGGAAACGGATCGGCTATCGCCGCCAGCCTGGCGCGTGGCGAGGCAGCGATATTCCTGCCGTGAATCTGGCCGATCCGGCCAGCGCCAAGCAGCGCAATGGAAATCATGGTGCCGTCCTTATCGCAATCGTGAGGTGAAACTGAAAACAGAATAAATATTCCGTATTGACTGTCAAATGGAATATGTGTTTCATCACGCATTCCCTGCACAGATACGCCCGATGCTATCAGCCGTTCGACGGGAGGCAACACCATGACCGGAACGCCAGCGGACAATCGTCCTCTCGATGTCATCGCCATCGGTCGCTCTTCGGTCGATCTTTACGGCCAGCAGATCGGTTCGCGCCTCGAGGACATCGCCTCGTTCGCAAAGTCCGTCGGCGGCTGCCCGGCCAACATTTCGGTCGGCACCGCGCGCCTCGGCCTGCGTTCGGCCTTGCTCAGCCGCGTAGGGGACGAGCAGATGGGTCGCTTCATTCGCGAGCAGCTGCTGCGTGAGGGGGTCTCGGTCGATGGCATCGCCACCGACAAGCAGCGCCTCACGGCGCTCGTTCTTCTGTCTGTCGAAGCAGAGGGCGTCTCGCCGATGATCTTCGTGCGCACCGACTGCGCCGACATGGCGCTTTGCGAAGACGATATCGACGAAGCGTTCATCCGTTCGGCGCGCGCCATCGTCGTCACCGGCACGCATTTTTCAGCAGACAACAGCGACGCTGCCCAGCGCAAGGCGATCCGCATCGCCAGGGCGAATGGCGGCAAGGTTGTGTTCGACATCGACTATCGCCCAAACCTCTGGGGCCTGGCCGGCCATGCCGAAGGCTTCGAGCGCTACGTCAAGTCAGATCACGTCTCGTCCCGGCTGAAGTCGGTTCTGCCGGACTGCGACCTGATCGTCGGCACCGAAGAGGAAATCATGATCGCGTCGGGCGCCGACGACGTGCTTGGCGCGCTGAAGACCATCCGCACGCTGTCGTCGGCCACCATCGTTCTGAAGCGCGGCGCCATGGGCTGCATCGTTTATGACGGTGCCATCAGCGACAACCTCGAGGATGGCATCGTCGGCGAGGGTTTTCCGATCGAAATCTACAATGTGCTCGGCGCGGGCGATGCTTTCATGTCCGGCCTGCTTCGCGGTTGGCTCGGCGGCGAAAGCCTCCGGACTGCCGCCACCTGGGCCAACGCCTGCGGTGCCTTTGCGGTATCGCGTCTGCTCTGCGCGCCGGAATATCCGAGCTTCGAGGAGCTTCAATATTTCCTGAAGAACGGCAGCCCGCATCGTGCGCTGCGCAAGGATGAAGACCTCAACCACATCCATTGGGCAACGACGCGCCGATCCAAAATCCCGGCGCTGATGGCGTTCGCCTGCGACCACCGCGTGCAGCTTGAAGAAATGGCCGCACGCGTTGGAGCCGAACCCTCGCTGATTGGCGACTTCAAGGTTCTGGCGGTCAGGGCCGCGGCGCGCGTGGCCGATGGCCGTCCCGGCTACGGCATGCTCCTCGACGAGAAGCATGGCCGCAAGGCCATGTTCGAATTTGCCCGGCACGGCTTTTCCTGGCTCGGCCGCCCGGTCGAACTCCCCGGCTCGCGCCCGCTGCGTTTCGAATTCAGCCAGGATATCGGCTCGCAGCTGGTCGAGTGGCCGGTCGATCACTGCATCAAGTGCCTGAGCTTCTACCATCCGGACGATCCGGCGGAACTCAAGGCTCAACAGCAGCAGAAGCTGCGCACCCTTTTCGAGGCGTCGCGGACAGTCGGTCGCGAACTTCTCGTCGAGATCATCGCCGGCAAGCATGGAGCGCTCGACGACGACACCATTCCGCGCGCGCTGGAGGAACTCTATGCGCTTGGCATCAAGCCCGACTGGTGGAAACTCGAACCGCAGACGTCGCCCGAAGCCTGGGCCAAGGTCGAGGCGGTGATTGCCAGACGCGATCCATGGTGCCGCGGCATCGTGTTGCTCGGCCTCGAAGCGCCGCAGGCCGAACTCGAGGCGGCATTTGCCGCTACTGCCGATGCACCGATCGTCAAGGGGTTCGCTGTCGGGCGGACGATCTTCGCCGATGCTGCCAAAAAGTGGTTGGCCGGCAAGCTGTCGGACGAAGCTGCCATCGCCGATATGGCAGCGCGCTTCGAATTCCTGACGCAATCCTGGCTTGCCGTGCGCGGCCGTAACGCGGCATAAGGATAATGGAGGACCCGTCCATGACCAAGACCATCCGCCTGACCATGGCGCAGGCGCTGACCCGCTTCATGGCGCGCCAGATGACAGTGATCGATGGCCAGAAGCTGCCGATCTTCGGCGGCGTCTGGGCGATATTCGGCCATGGCAACGTCGCTGGCATCGGCGAGGCGCTCTACCAGTTGCGTGGCGAATTGCCGACCTATCGCGCCCACAACGAGCAGGGGATGGCGCATGCCGCGATCGGCTTCGCCAAGGCGAGCTTCCGGCGCCGCTTCATGGCGGCTACCTCATCGATCGGCCCCGGCGCCACCAACATGGTCACCGCCGCAGCGCTCGCCCACGTCAACCGCCTGCCGGTGCTGTTCCTGCCTGGCGACGTGTTTGCCAACCGTGCGCCCGACCCGGTCCTGCAGCAGGTCGAAAGTTTTGGCGACGGCACTGTCAGCGCCAATGATTGCTTCCGGCCGGTGTCGCGCTATTTCGACCGTATCACGCGACCCGGACAGATCATCCCGGTACTTGCCCGCGCCATGCAGGTGCTGACCGATCCGGCCGACTGCGGCCCGGTAACGCTGTCACTCTGCCAGGACGTGCAGGCGGAGGCCTTCGACTATCCGGAGAGCTTTTTCGACGAGCGCATCTGGACGCCGCGCCGTCCGCAGCCGGATGCCGGCGAACTGGACGCGGCGGTCGCCGCGCTTGCGTCAGCAAAGAAGCCGGTCATCATCGCCGGCGGCGGAGTGCTCTATTCCGACGCCACGCAAGCGCTCAGAGCGTTCGCCGAAAAGCGCGGCGTTCCGGTCATGGAAACCAATTCCGGCAAGTCCAGCCTGCCGCACGACCATGCGTTCAACATGGGCTCGGTTGGCGTCACCGGTTCTTCTGCCTCCAACCTGCTTGCCGAACAGGCCGATGTGGTGCTCGCCATCGGCTCGCGGCTGCAGGATTTCACCACCGGGTCATGGGCGCTGTTCAAGGCCGATGGCGTAAAGATCATCGGGCTGAACGCGCAGGCCTTCGACGCCGGCAAACACCGTTCTCTACCGCTGGTGGCCGATGCGAAGGCGGGCCTTGAAGGGCTTGATGCACGGCTTGGCAACTGGAAATCACCCGACGCCTGGGTATCCACGGCAAAAACCGCCAAAGCCAAGTGGCTGGACGCCGCAAAGGCAGTGACTGATCCAACGAACACGCTGCCTTCCGACGCCCATGTCATCGGCGCGGTGCACCGGGCGCGCGGCTCTGGGGCAATCCTCGTCTGCGCCTCAGGCGGGTTGCCGGGCGAACTGCACAAGCTTTGGCCGGCCGGCCAGCCGGGCAGCTACCACATGGAATACGGCTTCTCGACAATGGGCTACGAGATCGCCGGTGGGCTCGGCGTCAAACTGGCCAGGCCTGACGCAGACGTCATCGTCATGCTTGGCGATGGCAGCTACATGATGCTGAATTCGGAGATCGCCACATCGGTCATGCTCGGCCAGAAGCTCACCATCGTCGTGCTCGACAATCGCGGCTTCGGCTGCATCAACCGGCTGCAGATGGCAACCGGCGGCGCCAACTTCAACAATCTTCTCAAGGACGCCAAACACGAAGTGATGCCGGAGATCGACTTTGCCGCACATGCCGCCTCGATGGGGGCGATGGCGCGCAAGGTCGCCTCGATAGCAGAACTTGAGCGCGCCCTGACGGAAGCCGAGGCGGATTCGAAAACCTCGGTCATCGTCATCGATACGGACCCGCTCATCGCGACCGATGCTGGCGGTCACTGGTGGGATGTCGCGGTGCCTGAAGTTTCGGAGCGCCCGAGCGTCAACAAGGCGCGCGAGGAATACGAGCAGAGCCGCAAGATGCAGCATCTGGTCGATTGAATGGTCTCCACCCTGGGCAGCACGTCGCGATCTCGCCGGTGGATAACGTTAGGAAACTCGGAGCACTGACTTGAAAGCCAAACTCGGAATGTCCCCCGTTGCATGGTGGAATGACGACCTCGTCGAACTCAGCGACGACGTGTCGCTCGAGGAGTGCTTGGCGCAGTCCCGCTCGGCCGGTTTCACTGGCATGGAGAAGGGTCGCCGCTTCCCCGAAGATCCGGCGGTCATGCTGCCGATCCTGAAACAGGCCGATGTAACGCTCTGCGGCGGCTGGTTTTCCGGCACGCTTGTCAACGAGGAAATGGCGGCGAACAAGGATCGTATCCGGCCGATGATCGAGCTGTTCAAGGCGGTGGACGCGCCCTGCATCGTCTATGGCGAGGTCGGCCGCTCCATTCAGGGCGACCGCTCGAAGCCGCTGGCCACCAAGGCGCGCCTCTCGGATGACGAGATGAAGGCCTATGCAAAGAAGCTGACGGAGTTCGGCGAGTGGTGCGCCGGCGAGGGCATGCCGCTTTCCTATCACCACCACATGGCAGCAGTTGTCGAAACCGAGCAGGAACTCGATTCCTTCATGCGGCACTCGGGAGACGGCATTCCGCTGTTGCTCGATGCCGGCCACCTTGCCTTTGCCGGCGGCGATGTGCTGCGCGCCATCGACAACCACCATGCTCGCATCAACCATGTGCACGTCAAGGACGTGCGTATGGACGTGATCAACCAGCTCGACCGGACAAGGCATTCCTTCCTCGACGCCGTTGCGCTCGGCGCTTTCACCGTGCCCGGCGACGGCTCGCTCGATTTCGGCGCCATCGTCCAGAAGTTTGCCGATTATGGCTACGAGGGCTGGTTCGTCGTCGAGGCTGAACAGGATCCCAAGGCAAACCCGCCGCTGAAGATGGCGCAGGTCGGTCACAAGGAACTTATGCGGGTTATGAAGGCAGCCGGCTATACCGTGGAAACGCAAGGGTTCCCGAAATGAGAGAGCATGGTGGTTTGACGTGAAGGATCACGAGCACCCGTTTTTCCGACCGCTTTGGCGGCGCGTCCTGGTTGTCGTGATTTGCGCGGCCTGGGCCGTGTTTGAGTACGTCATGGGTTCGTCCGGCTGGGCCATGGCTGCGGCGGGCTTCACGGCTTACGCCGTCTGGCAGTTCTTTTACCTCTATAAGCCGGTTGATCCTGATGCCTCGGCCGGCGATGACGGCACGGCGCCCGCCGACGAAAAGGAAAAGTGAGTTGTCCAAGTTGATCGTAAAGGCCCAGAGGGGCTTCGGCCGCGTCGCCCATGTAACGCCCAAGAGCGCCGGCTGGACCTATGTCGGCTTCGACCTGCACCGGCTGAAGTCGGGCGAGACCGTTTCTGCGGCCACCGGTGACCGCGCGGTCTGTCTGGTCTTTGTCACCGGCAAGGGCATTGTCAACGCTGGCGGCGAGGATCTCGGCCTGCTCGGCAAGCGCATGTCGCCCTTCGAGGGCAAGCCCTCATCGGTCTACGTTCCTGAACAATCCGAGTGGAGCGTCACCGCCGAGACCGAGCTGGAACTGGCGGTGTGCAGCGCGCCGGGCCTTGGAGGCGGTCTGCCGGTGCGCGTCATCGCGCCCGACAGCCTCGGCCAGGAGGTGCGCGGCAAGGGCAGCAACACCCGTCATGTCACAAATATCCTGCCCGAGGGTGAACCTGCCGACTCGCTCCTCGTGGTTGAGGTCATCACGCCCGCCGGCAACACATCGAGCTATCCGCCGCACAAACATGACCAGGACAATCTGCCGGCTGAATCCTATCTCGAAGAAACGTACTACCATCGCCTCAACCCGCCACAGGGTTTCGGTTTCCAGCGCGTCTATACCGACGACCGCTCGCTTGACGAGGCCATGGCCATCGAGGATGGCGACGTCGTTCTGGTGCCGAAGGGTTATCATCCCTGCGCTACCTGCCATGGCTATGATCTCTATTACCTCAATGTGATGGCTGGCCCGAAACGCACCTGGAAGTTCCACAACGCCGCCGAACACGAGTGGCTGATGAAGGCCTGAGGCCGCAGTCCGTTAGGTTGGCTCGTTCGCGCCCTGATGACTTGGCGGCACGCCTCTGCTATCAGCCGCCCAAGTGAGCCGGCTTTCGTCATTTCGTCATGGAAATCACCTAAGGGGTCGAAGCCGACGAGGATCTTCGATGCGTTATGCTGTTTATTTCACCCCGGATCAGAACGATCCGCTTGCCCGCACGGCCGCGAGCTGGCTTGGCCGCGACCCGTTCAACGGCACCGTGCCACCGGCGCCTGCCATCACCACCCTGTCGCCTGCCGAGATCGCATACCACACGGCGAGCGCGCGCCGTTACGGCTTCCACGCGACGCTCAAGGCGCCGTTCCACCTCGCCGAAGGGCAGAGCGAAGCCGGCCTCGACAAGGCGCTTGCTGAGTTTGCGGCGGTCGCCGATCCGGTCAGCCTTACCGGTCTGGCGCCTGCCCGCCTCGATGGTTTTCTGGCCCTTGTTCTGGCTCGACCCTCACCGGATCTCGACCTGTTGGCTGCTGAGGTCGTGAAGTCGTTCGAGCCATTTCGCGCGCCATTGACGGAGGCCGATATCAAGCGCCGCAATCCTGACGCACTGTCGCCGGATGCGTTTCGCAACCTGTGTCAGTGGGGCTACCCCTATGTGTTCCAGTCTTTCCGCTTTCATATGACTCTGACGGGCCGTAGTGCCGAGCATGATCTGGCCCGGGTTCGGGCTGCCGTCGACGAGGTCTTCACCCCTGTGCTTGCCGACCCGCTGGCGCTCGACGGCCTTGCGCTGTTTGTCGAGCCTGAGCCTGGCGCGCCCTTTGTGGTGAAATCCTGGTATCGGCTTGGCCGCCGACATGAACGAAAGACCGCCTGAATGAATGAAACGGTACTCACCAACGCAAGGATCGTGCTCGCCGACGAGGTCGTGCAGGGCTCGCTCGTCATGCGCGACGGCAAGATTGCGGAGGTTTTTCGTGGCGCTTCGCGTACCGGCGACGATATGGATGGCGACTACATAATCCCTGGTCTGGTCGAACTGCACACAGACCATCTCGAGGGTCACTACGCGCCGCGTCCAAAAGTCCGCTGGAACCCGGTGGCTTCAGTATTGGCGCATGACGCCCAGGTGGCGACAGCTGGCATCACCACTGTGTTTGATGCGCTTCGCATCGGCATGGATTACGACGCTGACCTGACGATCAAGGACATGCGCATGCTCG
>JBBSOT010000039.1:0-23140 GCA_038259455.1 Hyphomicrobiales bacterium
CTGCCAGCGCCAGCGGTACGCTGCCGAAGCGATCAAGAAGGCGTCTAAGATACATCGCGCCACCCCTCAAATTGTCATCCGGGTTGCTCGGATCGACCCCCATCGCAGCGGCCGTCGCCGGCATTAGCTGCATCACGCCTAAAGCCCCTTTGGAGCTTACCGCCGTCGCCCGACCGCGTGATTCCTGCCACGCCAGCGCCTGCAATAGCGATGGCGGCAGGCCGTGGCGCAGCGCCTGCGACTCTATCCTGGGCCAGACATCCTCTAGCATCTTACTAGCGGGAACGGGTGCGACGGTTGATTTCACCTCCGGTGACACAATTAGCGCGGCCCCGGAGTTGGTAAAGATCATCGGGCGGTCATAGATAGTAATGCTGCCGCTTCCGTCGATCTCGACCACTTGCGATAGCGCTGCCGCCGGACTCATCACAGCAAGCGCGATAAATCCTGGTACCAAAAGACGCGACATCGATCCACGGCTCAACACCGATCAGCCGATCCTGGCTGGATCAGTGGTCAGCGACAGCGGGACGATATCGCCATCCGCCGGGACCACCGGTGCAGCAGTTTCGGACGTGCGAAACGCTGTGCCGAAATTGGCGCCAAAGGCATTTTCCTGCGGCGCTGGCGTCACCGCAATTGGTGGTGGCGCGGGCGCCGTGGCGGTCTCCTTGGTGTCGCTGCAGGCTGCTATTGTTGTGGCAGCCAACGCAATCAAACCAGCGCGAATGATACGATTGTCCATGGATCGCCTCCTTACGGCTGAGTCTGAGGACGCGGCGCTCCGCGAAGTGGCGGCGTCAGATACGGAAACTCGTTGAGGATATTGGTTGCACGGCTTGGCGCGCCATCAGTAAAGGCTACCAGGCCGGTTGGGGCCTGCGCCGGAGTGCATAAGCCGAGGTTGGTCGGCGTGCCGGCAATGGGGACCGGGTGACACAGACGGCCCATCGCTACGCGCAGAACGATATCGACAACATCATCACCCGGGCGACGTCCGTTCGGGAAGCCGGCGAGATCATCGCCCGCGACACCGAGCGTATGCTGCGTTGCCTGCGGCGTCGGCGCGATACCGGTGTTGAGGCGCAGCATTTCCGACGGGGTCACTGTGGTCATGCGGTTGAGCGATGTGATCCCGGTCAGAAACGTCGCAACAAGATCTTCGCGCGGGAAGTTGCTCGGTGCCAAGTCTGTGAAATTTGTGCCGAGCGTCTGATTGACGGGGCCGCGGAACAGCGCGTTAAGGATGGCCGGGAACGTTGGGTTGGTGACATATTCGGCAAGAGCGCTGTCCTGTGTCGGTTCAGCGGCGTTAAACAGGTCCTTTTGCGGCAGGCCGATCACGACTTCGTTCACCAGCGGCATGCCGAGCCGCGAAACCTGGACAAAGGCGCCACCCTGCAGTGCGGTCGAGGCAAAGGTCGGGTTGGGACGGAGCAACCGCGCCTGCGGCAGGCTGGCGGTGCTCCAGACGCCGATGGTTCCGTTGCCAGTACCGCGCAAACAGGCGATCGGCACTTCGATTGCGAGCGTGGTGACGTTTTTTTTGCCGATCAACTCCTGGTTATCCTGGCTCTGAGTGATGCCCCCGGGAAACGGCGAAGCCGTTTGGTACTGCGGCAGCGTTTCACCAGCGCCCTGGATCGGAACGAAATTCACCAGATCAAAAATCGGCCCCAAATTGACCGCGAAATATTCGGCGCGCTGCCCGGCAAAAACCTTGCCCGGCACAGAGCAACCCGGAATTGTAATCGGGAAGATAAACTGCTTGGCGTAGGCGGGATAATCGGCGATCGTCTTGTTGCCGACGTTGTCGAGCGGCTTGGCAAAAGTAGTGCCCCCGCCGCTGGCATTGGCGACTGGAGCGCGCGCGCCGGTTCGGCGATCGCCGGTAATCTGGGTCAATGTATAAGTTTCACGCTCGCCGAGATTGGGGTCGGTGGCGCTGCTGACGGGGCCGATCGCGCGCAGAGCGATCGGCAGGTCCCGGCCGCCCATATTAAGCGTGATACCGCGGTCATTGACCAGCGTATCGGAAAACTTGAACTGATAGGTGAGGTCCTCGACCGCATCGCCATTGCTGTCTATATGGATTTCATACAGCGCGTCGGGATCCATCGTGAAATAATTGGGACCGCCGCCGGGTGATTGAAGAGGCTGGAAATTGGCGATTAGCGTGACAAAATCGGCGCGGCCGGGCTCATAGCTTCGAAACGCATAAGTGTCGGTGTTGTCGACCTTCGGCATTTTAGTAATGCCCGGGGCCTCACGATGGCTCGAAGCTGAAACTGGCGTGAAGCCGAGCAAAATAGACGACGTTAGCGCAGTGCCGATAAGCACGAAAGTCTTGTAGCACATGACCGATTTCCTACTTTGCTAAGCAACTTACGCCACGAAATATCACATCAGCGCGCCAAACTCTGACGCTATTGCTCATGTCTCGTTAAGTAACGAGGCCCGAGGGTTGGTGGATGCACTATGGATAAAATAAACATTGGCTGCTGCCGATACCGGCCCGCTTATATCGCCCCAGCGCCATGTACCCGAGCCGAAAGCGAGCACCATGGTGCCGCGAGGCACGATGATCAGAAGCAGCCTTGGCCCGGTCACCGGCGTGGCAAGGCAATCACCCGACAACCCCCGCAGAGTGTCTGTCACCACTTCGCGTACATGGGCGAGAGGCGCATCACGACTGCGGGCCAGTTCGGCCCATGTCGCATTCCAAATGATCACCGCATCGGCCACCGACCGATTGCTTGCGGGCACGTTTACCAGCGCCGATTGCACGTTGAAATCTGTCGAAAGGGCGGCTTCCAGTGCCGCTTCCGGGGCGCAATCTCCTGCCATGGCGGCCGTTGCCGCGGGCGGCGCGATAGCGTCGAATACGGGTGGCTGCACAGGTTCATCCGGGAGGATGTTTGCCACTGGTGGCGATGTGACCTCGATCAATTGCGGAGGAACCGGGTCAACGACCGCAGTGACCGGAGGCGACGGTTCCCGAAACGCGATCAAGGCCATCGCTGGCACAGCGACGGGCGGCACGCGGCTCACTTGCGTCCACAGGGCCAGCAGCAGCAGCACATGCGCGCCGATGATCGTCGCCATCACCATGCCACGGTGCCCGTATGTGTGCGAAGGGGCTGTAATGTGGAACTGGTGCGTCATTTCAAAACGCCAAGCGTAAACCGCCGGTGATGCCGTGGATATTGCGGTCCCCGGCAAACTCGCCGCTGTAATCGATGACAAGCGAGATCTTTGACGCCCCCGAGACCGTGAAGCCGGCGCCGACGGCGGCATAATCGCGACCGAGGGGTGTCGTGGTGAAGACAAACGGCGCTCGAATACCGGCATCATTGAAGTTGGCGACGATCACGCGGGCCTCGTCGTTCTCGAACTCTCGGCGCCATTCGCCTCGAACATGCGGCCGCAAAACTGCCGACCCGAGAAGCGGAAAATTGCCCGCCACCTTCAGCCCGACAACCGACTGCAGCGATTCGACCCGGTCACCCGAAACCCTCAGCGCGGCGGGGCCGCCAATTTCCGAAAACCCGTCGAGATCGACGCGGGCGTATCGAACCCCGACATAGGGTTCGGCGCGCACCATGCCAAAATTCAGATTTATGCCTGCAACGCCGGCCGCCTGCCAATTCTCGCTGTCGGTGTTTGAAAGCTGGGTCGGCCCCAGGACACCTACACCGCGGCGCAGGTCGAAGTTGGTCTTGCCGTAACTGCCATGAACATCGACGAAGAACGCGCCGATGCTCGCACTGGCATATCCGCCAGCGTACCAGCTATCGATATCGCTCTGTTCGCTGACGTCGTTCAGCCGCGCTTCGCCACGATCATAACCACCAAATACGCCCACCAGAATGACCGGCGAAAAACGATAGTCGATCCCGCCGGTGATGCTGCGGGCGCCATATTCGGTGCGGTTGCGGTCGATATTGCTCTTGAGATTGCCTGTGCGGCCACCGGCGACGAGGAAAATGCCGAGCTTGCCGTCGGTGCCCAGCCTCGTCATGTCGTCCCTGCCGATATTCCCAGAGCGGACATCCCGCAAATAGCCACGAACCACATTGTCCTGATTGTTGATCGACTGGAACACCAACTCAGGCAGCAGCGCGAGACTTGCGGGCGTCAGCCGCGCCAACGCCACACGCCGATCGGCATCGGTCGGCAGCGCATCGAATGCCCCGAACAGTTGCACCAGGCCGCTCGAAGGCGCGCCGGAAAAGCGATCGAGTCCATTTGCGACCGCCAGCGTGTTGGCAGTTCCGCCCAACTCGGCAAAGGGTGTCTGAGTGAAGGCGAGCCCGGTGAAGCTGAAATTGGTACCAGTTGGGAGCAACGCGACGAGCGTCGCGGCACCGGTTGTAAGATTGATGCTGTAAACGCCTTGGACGTTGGTTGTCGGGTTGGTCAGCAGTGCCAGCGCGGCGCCTGTGGGCGAAATGTCGAACGCGGTGGCAGCACCTGTCGCCACACCAAGGCCGCCAACTGTCAGCAACTGGCCGCTGTTGGGCGAAATCGTGCCATCAAGGCTGCCCTGCGTTACCAGCGACGCGCGACCGCTGTCGATCAGGTAGAGGACGGTCGGCGTCCCGCCGGCGACATTGTTAGTGTAGGCGGCACCACTAATGTTGGGATTGCCGCCGGCGGCAACGTCACCCGGTCGATAAGCGACATTGGGATCGGTTGCGGTGATCGCGCCATTGTCAGGATTGACGCGGAAGTTCTGGTCGGAATCGGTAACGATGCGGATCCGATTGACCGATGGGTTAAAATCGAACCCGGTGGCTGCCGGAAAACCACTTAATGGCAAAGGTACACCGATCGCTGTTGCTACGCCGGTGACGCCATTGATGGCGTAAACCCGCCCGGTGTTGCTCAGGCCATAGAGCGCGCGATTGGCCGTCGGACGCGCGTCGAACCCGATCAGCCTTTCGCCGACCCCAAGGCCCGATAGTTCGATTGTCCGCTTCACCGTTGCCGGCGACGACGAATCGACCGTGACCAGACTTGAGCCCTGTTGCTGAGATCGGACGAAAGTGACATCCGCGGCCATGGCGTCAACACTGCAACCCCCCAGCAAAACTGTTGCAACTGCCCCGGCTATTCCGCAATTCATTGGAAACCCCTAACCCGGATTATTCACCGGCCTGACCATTTCGGGTTGGCGGACGTAGCTTAACTTGCTGATTTGGTGTAGAGAAAGGTTGTTGACGCCACTCCCGAACCCCGGACAGAAAGTGCCACGCCCGCCATGGTCGACGATAGCGTTTCCGGTTTTGGATTCCCAGCTGTTTGCGCCAAGAAAGTGACGGCTGCGTTCGATGGCGGGCGGCTGACATCGGATGGGGGCGTGATGCTGCTAGCGCAGGCGGAGCGCCGGATGGGGATAGCCGGGCGCCTCGCCGGCTGCATTGCCGACCCCCGCGATCAGAGCCGCGTCATCCATGATGTCGACGACATCCTGCGGGCCCGGATCCTGGCGATCGCCTGCGGCTACGAGGATGCCGACGATCTCGATCGTCTGCGCCACGATCCCGGCTTCAAGCTGGCGGCGGGCAAGCTGCCGGGCGGCGCCATCGGCCTGGCCAGCCAACCCACGATGAGCCGCTGGGAGAATGCGCCGACAACCCGCGAGCTGGTGCGGATGATGGACGTCATGGTCGACCTTTATTGCGCCAGTTATCCCGCCCCGCCGGCGGCGGTGACGCTCGACATCGACGAGACGGTCGATGTTGTCCACGGCGGCCAGCAGCTCTCGTTCTGGAATGGCCATTATGGGGAGCGCTGCTTCCTGCCCCTCCATGTCTACGACACCGCGACCGGGCGGCCGGTGGCGATGCTGCTGCGCACTGGCAAGACGCCTTCGGGGTCGGAGATCGCCGGGCATATCCGCCGGCTGCACCGGCGCATCAGGACGCACTGGCCCGATACCCGGATCACGCTGCGCGGCGATGGCCATTATGGCCGCCCCGAGATCATGGCATGGTGCGAGGCCAACAAGGTCGATTACGTGTTCGGGCTTCCCGGCAACCGGACGCTGCACGCCGACCCCGTCATCGTCGCTGCCGCCGACGCCGTCTGCGTCGACCGTGCCATACGCGCAGAGCCTGTGCTGCGCCGCTATGCCGAGACGCGTTATGCGGCAAAGAGCTGGGGCAGCACGCCCGCTGTCGATGGGCGTGCCCATGGCCGCCGGGTTGTTGCGCGCATCGAGGCCAGCACGATGGGGCTCGATATCCGCTTCGTCGTCACCTCGCTCAAGGCCGGCAGTGCCGAACATATCTACGACACGCTATACTGTGCCCGCGGCCAGGCCGAGAACCTGATCAAGCTCCACAAGGCTCAGTTGAAGAGCGACCGTACCTCCTGCCGCTCGGCCAATGCCAACCAGATGCGGCTGTTCCTCCACACCGCGGCCTACTGGCTGATGTGGAGCCTGCGCCAGGCGCTGCCGCAAACCGCAGCGCTGAAGACCGCCGAGTTCGCCACCATCCGCCTGCGGCTGATCAAGGTCGCCGCCCGCGTTGTCGAGACCGCCACCCGTATCCGCATCGCGCTCGCCAGCGCCTGCCCGGACGCAGCGCTGTTCCGCCACGTCGCCATCAGCTTGCGCACCGCCAGCCCATAGCCGATGCGGCCGTGCCGCTGATCAAGCCCATCCCCGCAACCACGCCAGCCCCCGAAATCGCGCCGCTCCCCGCGCCACCGAAAACTGCGACCGGCGGCAGCCGCTAAACCAAAAATCCGTGCCGGCAATGCCCTCGCCGGGAAACTTATGAATAAGGTGGGCTAAACGCAACGGTACAAACATTCCGTTTATCTACGCTGAACCATATGGTTAGGTTGCACCTAGACCACGCAACTTTATCTGATGCGTTGTTCAGAAAGTTCGGCTAGTTCTGCTAAACCTTTGTAAATGGTAATGGATCTGCGATTTGGGAAGCTGATAATCAGGCTGAACGCCGACGACGCTGACCGTCGCTTCGGTCTCTCTTCAGCACGGATGGCACTGATGTGAGACGTCGGTCGGATTCAATCGCGCCGGGATTGCCGCTGTAGGGTTTCTGTCAAACGGCGATAGCCGCTCCGTTGATCATCGCATAGTAGCGTTCCTCTGCTTCTGGGGCGGGATGTTGCCGATGGGCCCAAGCAGTCGGCGGTGATTGAACCAGTCGACCCATTCCAGCGTGGCGTACTCCACGGCCTCGAACGATCGCCATTGGCCGCGACGGTGGATGACCTCGGCCTTGTAGAGGCCGTTTGAGCTGCTGCCGGTTTTGTGGACACGCGGTCAGGCTACATTGGCCTGCCGCTCGAAGTGTATGGGGCTGAGATACCCCAAGGTCGAGTACCTCCTCCAGATTGGCGACCTCCAGGTCAGTAACAAGCTTACACAGGATCGGCTTCCGGGCTGACGGGGCGCCGATTTCCGATGCGTGGATTACGGTCAGATCAAGCGACGGGTAGCGCTTCTGCTTTCCGTTGGGCGGGCAGACGTGGATCCGCTTGTACTGGATGTGGAGGGTTACTCGCTCGACGGTGTCGTCATCGGTTCTCACCTCGATACGATGCGTCCCGGCGCTTGGAGCATCGCGCATTCGCTCTTCACGGTGTGATCGCCGTTGCCAGCGAGCCGGTCGACAACGGTGCGGACGACGAAGTTGGTGCCAAGGTCCCTGGCAAGGCAATAAAGCTCGTCTTGATCGACCGCGACGAGCCTCCTGATCCTTCGCTCCCGCGCTTCGACTGAAAGGCCGAGAGGCAAGGGAGCAGGGGGCGGGCAGGGCTGTCTATCGAAGAGGGTCCCTGCAGTCACCAGCAGGTGTCCGTCGGCGAGAGGTGAGCCCTGACCGAAACCGCTACCGCCGGAGAAGGATCGGCGGTGCCCCCAATTTTGCTCAGCGTCTCGGCTCGCTGCGCTTACCGGCGCTGAACAAAATCGGCTCCCCCACCGCCCATAGGTGCAGCTGCGCTGCATCCTTTCCGGCGGCAACGGCCCCGGTCCTGCCGGGCTCACGCCGACGGATCTCCCGCTGGCGACACGCAAGGAGACATTCGATGCAGACCAGTCTTTCCGCCCAGCTCATCGCCCTCGGTCTCGACGGCCTCAGCGTCAAGGAGAGCGAAGCCAGCGAGGCAATGCCAACCGACGAAGCAATGACCCATGTCGTCACCGCTGCCTGGGAAGAGCTTTTCGGCATCTTCACGCACACACCGCTCGAGCGTCCCGCCGAGGACCTGGCCTGGAACTTCGTCAACATCTTCCACCGCGCCGCCGAGAAGCACGAACGCCAAATCGATGCCGCGACCGACAAGATCCGGCTGCTGCTCGCCGAGGATGACGCCTCGGAGATCGGCACCAGCAACCTCGAGGAAGCCATCGACGAAGCCCGAAACGCCGAGAGCGTGATGCAGGCGTTCCAGACGATGCGCGAACAGGCCGCGATGCTCTACAGCGCCGAGACCACCCGCAGCTGGCGCCCGTTCCGCGGTGGCCGCAACGCTCCCGGGGTGACGTCCGCAATCGTCGAGGGACGCACGTTCCTCAAGGCGAGGGCAGACACCAAGCGCCGGCAGGCTCTCCCCGCTGGCACACCCGTTGTGTTCTCGGGCGGTCGCATGACCATCGACGAAGCCGACGCCAAGCAGTTCGCCGACGACCTCTTCCGCACCCTCGATCGGGTTCGCGAGCGGGTCGGTGACATGGTCCTCGTCCATGGCGGCGACGACAAGGGTGTCGAGCGGTTCGCTGCCGGTTGGGCCGAACGGCACAAGGTTCCGCAGGTGGTCTTCAACCTCGATCCTCGCCTCGGCAAGGCCGCCGGGTTCCGCCGCAACGAACAGATGCTTGGCCTGAAGCCCCGGTACGTCGTCGCCTACCCGGGCAACGGTGTCCTCGAACGCCTTGTCATCGACGCCAAGGAGCGCGGCATCGCCGTGGTCGATCGCCGGGGACCACTCGGCACACCTCCTGCTCAGGCTGCCCGCAAGGCGGCCTGACGCCATCGCCGACGCCGGCACGAGCTGGCGTCGGCTTTCCTTTGCGACAAATTGGGAGACCCCAGATGTATAATCCATTCCTGACGCCGAAGAACTGCGCCCGGTTCGCAACGCGCAGGGCGTTTCAGACCGGCAACGTGTTCCACGTCATCGCGACCGGCGACGAGGCGCGACCGCTGACCGTCGTCGACGACACCATGCTATACAAGCTCGCGGACATCGTCTCGATCGAGGACCTGGTGTTTACCGCCGACCCGTTCGCTGAAAGCGTCGCCTGACGCAAGGCCCACAGATGCACAACTGTGGGCTTGTGGGAGTGTGGGTCTGTGGAGGTTGGGAGTCGAGACCACCGCCAGAGAGGCAAGGGGGCGTGCCTCGATTAGCCAATGAGCCAGGACCAGAGGAGCCAGCCATGCGCGTCATCGTCGTCAATCCATGGAACCAAACCGTCACCGAAACCAAGCACAACGGCAACTACCGCGACTATTATCGGCTGCTGTTGGGACCGACCCTTGAAGAGCTACCTGACAGCGAGGTCAGCTGCTTCTGCATCACCCAGCTCGGCGACAAGGCCGGCCACATCATGTTCGTCGACGACGAAGGGTTGTTCGCCGAGCCCCAGGCCTTCTTCGCGCGCGGACCTCAGCGCGCCACGTTCGCCGGCCGCGGTGTCATCGCCGGCAGCGACGGCAGCGAGGAGGAGAAGGGCGCGACGCTGACACTCGATGAGGTGCGTGCGAGTGTGCGCTGGTTACCGATCGGCGCCGAAATCTCCGTCCCGCCTCCGGTCATCGAGAGCTTCGACAGCTTCGAAGACCTGAGAGGCTGACCCAAAAGTAAGTTGAGTGATATCAGTCTGTTGCGCTTGACGCGCTGACGCATGGTTGATTCAGGAGGTTTTGCGAAGAACTTTCCGAAGGATCAACGATGTGGACCGATACCACCCGCGTCATTCATGCGCGTAAGGGGCTGGCTTTGCCAAGTGATTTGACTGATGCGGAATGGGCTGTGGTGGAGCCGTTTCTGCCGCCGGCCTTGCCGGGTGGCCGCCCGCGCAAATGGCCGACACGGCGGCTTGTGGAGGCGATGCTGTATATGCTGCGAGGCGGGTTGCCGTGGCGGATGCTGCCATCCGGGTTTCCGCCGATGACGACGGTGCAGCGCTATTTCTACGCATGGCGCGACAGTGGCGTGTGGCAGACTATCAACCATTACCTGCTGATGGACCTGCGCGTGGCGGAGGCGCGGGAGGCCAGCCCGAGCGCCGGCGTGATTGATAGCCAGAGCGTGAAAACTACGGAAAGCGGCGGTGTTCGGGGTTATGACGCTGGCAAGAAGATCAAAGGACGCAAACGTCACATCCTCACCGATACCTGCGGCTATCTCGTTCATGCCGTGGTTCACGCCGCCGATATTCAAGACCGCGACGGCGCGCCGATGGTGCTGGCCGCCATCGTCCAGCGGTTCCCTTGGCTCCGGCACGTGTTCGCGGATGGCGGCTATGCCGGCGACAAGCTCAGGAATGC
This sequence comes from Hyphomicrobiales bacterium, assembly GCA_038259455.1. Taxonomy (GTDB): domain Bacteria; phylum Pseudomonadota; class Alphaproteobacteria; order Rhizobiales; family Rhizobiaceae; genus CAMYMG01. Next base: position 10,539 of record JBBSOT010000039.1, read on the forward strand.
CCTGGCCAAGATCGGAACCTGGACGCTTGAGATCATCAAGCGATCCGATACCGCCAAGGGCTTCGAACTGCTGCCACGCCGATGGGTGGTGGAAAGAACCTTTGCCTGGCTGAACCGAAATCGACGTCTCGCCAAAGACTTCGAGCAAAAGATCGAAAGCGCCACCGCGTGGCTGTTCCTTGCCTCCGTCCAGCTCATAACCCGCAGAATCGCAAGAGTTTAATTCAGATCCGTAGGCTTATGAGTCAGACTCTGATGGATAATCTGGTAGAGACTGCTCGCGGTCGGCTGTCACTCGCCGAACAGCCGAAACGAGGAGTGGAGACCAGTTTTTGATGGAAACGGTACCAATCAGGGGGTGCACGTCAGATAAAGCTCATGTGTCGAGCCGTTTAGAAATCGGCAATCACGCTGTCGATCATCCCCCAAACGTACTCAGAATCTGTTGAAGTGTCCAAGATTCTTGTGCATGGCTCCGAGCGTCGCGGTGCCCATCTTGCCACATCGCAAAAAATTCACGCTATAAGAATGCCGAAGTTTTGCTACAGAACGCCATTGCAGAAACTGGTCTTAAAACTAGACCGCATCTTTTTTTAATTCTTAGTTATTATGACGGTTATCGTATATGTTATCTTTTGTGATATTACCTAAAATGCTCGCGGACTTATAACGTGGACGGTGTCGTTACGATTCTCGTTCTGAACGTGTGTGTGGCGCTGCTTTTTGCTGTGGCATTTCTGATTGTCCGCCTGTCCTACCCACAGATGCAGAGCGTGACGCGGTTTGTTGTTATATACCTGACAGGCACGTTGACCCCAATCAGTGAACTGGCCGTCCGCTTCACCGACGGAAATCAGCTATTCGTTGTAACAAGTTATGTAGCGTTCCTGCTGTCGGTCCTGGGTATCCCGCTTGGTCTTTCCGCGATTGCCGCACGACCGCTGCCGTGGCGGTCTGTGACTGTCATCCTGTTCGGCGGTATCATCACACGCGCGGCGATCTGGGGAGGACAGCGGAACAACCGTAACCACCCGGTTGTTACCGCGGAGTTTGCGCCATGACGCGAGCAATGATGCCGGGGTCGTTGACAAAGTCGTCGAGGAACTCGTCCCATTCGGTGGGTGAGCAGCGCGCCGCAGCGATCATGTCGCGCAGTTCGTCGACGCCGTAATCTGTTAGCGCTGTGATGATTCCATCAGGTCCGGTGTAGACTTTGATGATGGTGCCGTAGGCGAGGTTGTCTTCGTTGCTGACGATGGCATCGAGCATCTCTGGATCCTCGCCGAGCATGGTGGCGACGTATTCCAGCGTGTAAACTTGGCTGACCGTCGCCATCAGGCGGCCATTTCAACCAGCGCTGTTGCTGGCGTGGCTCCGGGCTTGGCCAGCGGTGTCCAGTTCCAGGGTAGCAATTCGTCGAGACGGTTGATCTTGTGATCGCCGATGCGGGCAATGACGTCGGTGAGATAGGCCTGCGGATCGAGGCCATTCATTTTGGCCGTCTCGATGATGGTCATGGCCCTGGCCAGCGTTTCGGCGCCGGTATCGGAACCGGCGAGCAGCCAGTTGCGTCTTCCGATTCCTATTGGCCTCAGAGCTCGTTCAGCGGCATTATTGTCCATGGCGACACGGCCATCTTCGAGGAACAGGCAGAACGAGGGCCAGCGCGTGAGCGCATAGCGAAACGCGCCGGCAAGATCGCCCTTGGCCGGGATACGCGCCAGCTGTTGCTCCGCCCAGGCATGGAACGCCTCGACCTTGGACTTGCTGTGTTCCTGGCGCACCTTCAAGCGCAGATCAGCACTCTGGCCGGTAATCTGCCTCTCGATGTCGTAAAGGGCGCCGATCCGGTCCAGCGCCTCACGGGCAATTCCGGACTTGGTGCTGACCCAAAGATCATGGAAGTCGCGGCGCAGATGCGCCCAGCAGGCAGCCTCCCGGAACCGGACAGAGCCATCGGGTGCAGCAGCATAGAGCTTGGCATAGCCCTTGTAGGCATCGGCCTGCAGGATGCCGCTGGTCGCCTGCAGATGCTGGCGGACATGCTCTTCCTTCCAGTTCACCGCGAACTTGTAGCTGACAGCCGGCGGCGCTGGTCCTGCCCATGGTCTCTGGTCGAGAACATAACCCCAGATGCGGCCCTGCTTCACGCCTTTGCCGATCGACCGCCCCAGGTCCTTGCTGCGCAAAGAACGGTCCAGCACCCTGATCGGGGTGTCGTCGGCATGGAGGAGATCGCTGGCCATGACGCGGGCATCGATACGTTCGATCAGAGGCAACAACAGCTTCATGGTATAACCGCACCAACCCGCCATTGTCGTATCGGGGATATCGACACCCGTGCGAGCGAAGATCTCGTTCAGCCGATACAGCGGCAGGTGATCGTCGAACTTGGAGACAAGGATGTAAGCCAGCAGCGAGGCGGTTGCCATGCTGCCGGGGATGGGACGGCTCGGCGCTGGCACCTGGACCATCTTCTCGCAGCAGCGGCATGACTTCTTCAACCGTGCGATCTCGATGACCTTGAGCTGGGCCACGACCATGTCGAGCATCTCGCTGACGTCTTCACCAACGAGGCGCAGTGCGCCGCCGCAATCCGGGCAGGCTGTGCCGGGGTCAAGTTCGCGGCGCTCGCGCGGCGTGTCCGCCGAGACCCGCGGCCGGCGGCGGGGTTTGCGTTCGGGTGTATGGCTGGCCTTGTCCAGCCCGGTTACATCGGTTGCTTCGGCATCCTCATCGGGGGCGGCGGTGCTGACTTCAGCGGCGGCGATCAACAGCCCCTCGAGCGCCAGTTCCAGTTGCTCGATCTCGCGCGCAACTTTCTCGGAAGATTTGCCGAACACCTTCTTCTTGAGCATGGCGATGCGCAATTGCAGGTTCTGGATCAGCTGGTCATAGACCCGCACGGTTGCAGACAGCTGGGTGATCCGGGCTTGCAAATCGGCCACCATCGCCTTCAAGACGACGGGGTCATTCGACAGCAAAGCGGGCAACGACGTCACGGATTCTGGTAGCACATCCGCCACCAGGTCACCATGAAAAACGTTCTATATCAGCCTGATAATCAGACAACGCGCGCCGGCGGCGCCCCCCACGATGGCCGCCGCCAGTCGATGCCTTCCCATAGCATGGCAAGCTGCGCCGAGGTCAGGCGAACCGCTGCATCTCCCCCGCTTGGCCAAGGGAAGTGGCCGCGTTCGAGGACCTTGTAGTAAAGGCAAAAGCCCTGGCCATCCCAGTACAGCAGCTTCAACCGGTCACCCTTGCGGCCCCGGAACGCAAAGACCGCGCCGCACGCCGGTTGCAGGCGCAATCCGACCTGCACAAGCGCTGCAAGGCCGGTGATGCTCTTGCGCATATCGGTGACCCCGCAGGCTAGATACATCCGAACGCCAGTCCCAGGACCGATCATGCCGCCTCGATGGCGCGTACGAGGCGCGCAAGAACGGTCTCGGCAATGGCGTCCCGGCAGCGCAGCTGCCGACCGCCATGCAGGACGATGGTGATATCGGACGGGTCCTCGTCAGAAGAGTTTGCGCATCCAGTGCCCGAAGACGGGGTAAGGCGATCCGCTATGCCGTCACACGCCGGGCAGCCCTGACCCGCTTTTGCGATGACGGCCGCCTCGAGCCAGACAACAACCGCGCTGAGAACTGCCTGCGCGGCATCGCCCTTGGCCGCCGCAACTGGACCTTCGCCGGCTCGGACAAGGGCGGCGAGCGCGCTGCCGCGATTTACACGCTTATCGAAACCGCCAAGCTCAATGGCGTCGATCCCGAAGCCTGGCTGCGCGATGTCCTTACTCGTGTTGCCGATAGACACCCGGTCAAGGGCAAGCTACCGGGGCGGCGTCCGCTCTACCCAGAAAAAGCAAAGGCCGCACTTAAACTCGTTGAATCCGGGATGTCGCCCACTGAAGCCGCGCGCCAGCTCGGGCTTGGCCGGGCGACCGTTTACAGGGAGATGGCCGTCGTGGGACTGCGTCGCACCGCATGAGCCACATGTTGATGGCGTGTTCGGCTTAGGGTAATTGAGATAACAATGGTTCGGATGGCCTCGGATAGCGCAAAACTGGCCAAGGCCGGGTTCGGCACGATCCGCTTGCGGCTCCTCAAGGTTGGTGCCTGGATCATCGAGACCGCCTCGCGCATCCGGATCGCCTTTGCCTCAGCCTGCCCGGATGCTGACCTGTTCCGCCAGATCGCCCTGCGCCTGCGCGCGGCACCGGCATAGATGGCGCGGCCGTGCCGCCGAAACCGAGCCCATCGACCGCAACACGCAAAACCCGAAATCTGCGACGCAACAGGCGCCATGGCAGTGCTTGGGCAAAATCACCTCGAGCGGCCAACGCAAACACCGGCGAGGCCGAACTCCGCCGATTCAGAGACCCAGGTGAATAAAAGCGGTTAGCAACGGAACTTTAATGCCTAAAGGAAGGTATACCCCTCAAAGCTCCCGACAATCCTTCGTTGATTATCAGCGTCACAGATCGGGTCCTTTGGGAGACGGAAATGGCCAGCGGAGCGCTCAAACCGGTTTGCACGCCTCTTTGGAACGACCATGCCAAACGCCATCACGGTGGGTTGAATAGCGTCGTGATGCGCCTGCAACATCTTCTCGACGGCGATACCGTCATGGCAATTGTCGTCGACCGGGTTGCGATCTTGTCGGAGGTTGTTGCTAGCGTCGGCGATCCGCACAGGCTGGCGCAGATGCGGCCGAGCGCCGCGGCGCTGGTCGATTTTTTTAATGACGCTGCGGCCAGGGGCGCGGTCGCCGCGGGCCAGGACGCGCGAGTTACGCGCTGCTGCGGGATCGCTGGGTCAGTTGAGCAATTGACGATTTGCGTCGCCTTGGCACCCGGTATCGAGCTTGTGTTTCTCGTCAGTCATAAAGTTGGCTCACAGCCCTTTAAACTCAAACAGGACCAAGCGGCACGGCGCATCGGAGCCTGGGTCGCCGACTATGCGCTGCTTTGGTGGGAGGTGCGCGGCGGCCATCGCCGCATCGAGACCATGCACGCGGCGCTTGACCTGATCGGCTTTGCGGTCCTGGTCCTTGGTGCCGATCAGCACGATATCGTCTCGAACGCCGCTGCCCAGTCAATGCTTGCCAAGGGCGACGGTCTTCGAATGCACGAGGGTATGCTCACTGCCGCAATGTTGCCAGACACGGCGCGCCTGCATGGCGCCATCGCACATGTCAGAGCAAAGTCGTCCTCCAATGACGGCGCGGACGTCCAGTCTGCACCGCTGTTGTCGATCGCTCGCGACGGTCGACGGCCGCTGTCGGTGGCGGTGATGCGAGGCTTTCACCGGAGCCGATACGACCAGCAATCGGTCGTAATTCACGCCATCGACCCTGAAGATCAAATCGGCAGGATCATGACGCCGACCTGCGAAATGTTCTGCCTAACCGCTGCCGAAGCGCGGCTGACGGCGCTGCTGGTGGCCGGAATGTCGCTGGCCGACGCTGCTTTGCGGCTTCGTATCCAGATGCCGACCGCGCGGACATACCTCAAGCAGGCCTTTGCTAAGACCGGGACCAACAGGCAGGCCGCACTCGTCCAGGTAATGCTGACAAGCATGGTGAGCACAGAGCCGCGTGTATCGCTGGCTGTGTTTCGTTGACCCATCATACCCTCCATTTAGAGGGTATGATCGTATCTGTTCAGGCGATGGGTCGCTGCAGTTTAATCCCCTAGTAAGATACGCCCGCTTCCCGCGGTCACGGCAACGACTGCCCCATTGCCGGACATCAGATTCACCGGAGTGTTAACTATGAAGCACGTCATTCTCATCACGACATCGATCGGCGCGCTCGCGCTGGCAACCGCCGCCTCGGCGCAGACCGCTATCCCGAACAACACGACGCGAACCGCTTCATCTTTCAACGACCTGTCGACCAACGGCTCGTTCAACGACAGCTCCACCGACACGACGAACACCGACAACACCCGCAACACGTCGAGCAACTACAGCGACTCGAGCGACAATTCGACCCGCTCGACCGAGACGACGAACACGTCGCTCGATTACAGCGACGCCAGCGACAATTCGACCCGCTCGACCAATACGACCAACACCGACAATACGCGTAACACTTCGACCACCACGACCGATGCCAGCGGCGTCGGCGCCGGCAGCGTCGGGGCCAACAACGGCGGCAGCGCCACTGACAGCCGCGACATGTCGAACCGCAGCGACAATTCGCAGCGCACGACGACGACCAGCACCGACAACACCCGCAACACCACCCCCAACACCGACAACACGCGCAACACCTCGACCGCCACCGACAACAGCGACCGCAGCGGCTCTTCGGGTGCGCAGGTTGCGGCGAACAACGGCGCCAGCGCCACCGACAGCCGCGACATGTCGAGCCGAAGCGACGATTCGCAGCGCACTACGACCACCAACCTGTCGTACAGCGACAGCAGCAGCGCCAATGCCGGCACCGTGGGCGCCAACAATGGCGGCTCGGCGACCGACAACAGCGATCGTTCGACCAGCAACCTGACTTATAATTCGAACGACCAGCGCACCACCAACACCGACAATAGCGATCGTTCGGACAGTTCGATGAACAGCTCGAACAACGACAATTCGGTGCGCAACGAGACCACGAACACCGACAACCGCGACCAGAGCAGTGCCAGCGGTGCCCAGGTGGCGGCCAACAACGGCAGCTCGGCGAACGACAGCCGTGACCAGTCGACGACGACGATCAACACCGACAATAGCGACGCGAGCAGTGCATCGGGTGCGCAGGTTGTGGCCAACAATGGCGGCTCGGCGACCGACAGCCGCGACCAGTCGAACCGTTCGACCAATGACTCGAACAACGACAATTCGCAGCGTACGACGACGACGACCAGCTCCGCCAACGGCGCGCAAGTAGCGGCAAATGGCGGCGACGCTACCGACAGCCGTGACCAGTCGAACAATTCGGTCAATAACTCGAACAACGACAGTTCGGATCGGTCGGACAACTCGTCGCGCAACACCAACCGCAATTCGGGACGCGGCTCGAATGCGATCGGCGGCTCGGCGAGCTATGTGGACAGCTCGATGACCCAGTCGGGCAATATGGCCTCGGCCGCACCCGGTTCGGCTGCGACCAGCAACCAGTTCGGCGGCGGCGCGGTTGTGTCGACGGCCACGCTTGCGGGCTATGTCACCGGCAACAGCGTGTATTACGCGGTTCCCGGCGGCAATGGCGGCAGCGTCACCAGCAATGGTGGCATGGGCACCGACGGCACGGGCAGCGACGGCGGCTCGACTGGGCGTCCGGGCGGCACGGCAACTGGTGCCACGGGCACAGGTAGCTATGTCGACAACAGCCTGAGCGTTTCGGGCTCTGCGTTTCAGAACTTTGCGGGTCTGCAAGGTCTGAACCAGAACACCGGCGTCGGCGTGTCGCAGAATGCCAGCGTCAATGTCGCGGTGTCGACTGGCACCATGAACATTGGTGGTGCTCGCTGATTAACGGGGCCGGGCGGGTATCAACCCGCCCGGCTCAATGTGTTGCAAGGGAGAATATCATGGTCCGCGCCGCCGCTACCATCCTGTTGGGCTTCGGCCTGGCCGGCGCTGTCGCAGCCGCCGAGCCGTTCGACACCGCACCGGTCGCCGACGCGGCGCTCGGTGCCATCGTCGGCAAGGCCGACACCAGCCAGGCGGTGTTTGCGAACAACACCGCGTCGGTAACCAACAATCGGATCGTCGGCACATCGACGACCGGCGTTATCACGATCTCCGGCAACGCGTTCCAGAGCCTGAACGGTCTGGCGCTGGTCAACGCCAATACCGGCAACAACGTCGCCATCAATGCCTCGCTTAACGTCAATGTCGCGATCACACCGCGCTGAACTCCTGCTGTTCGTCGGGCTCGCGGGGTGTGCTTCGGCCGCCCCCGATGCCGGCACCAACCGGCTAGCGCTCGGCAATCTGTCGACAGCGCTGCCTGTGGTCTCGATGTACGAGCGACGTTTCGCAACTGTCGTGCGCCAGCAATACGATTTCAGCTGCGGCTCGGCAGCGCTGGCGACATTGCTGACCTATCATTATGCGCGGCCGATCGACGAGCAGGCGACCTTCACCGGTATGTTCAGGACCGGCGACCAGGCCGCCATCCGCCGCCTCGGCTTTTCGCTGCTCGACATGAAGCGGTATCTCGCGGACAGCGGGTTCAAGGCCGACGGCTATCAGGTGACGCTGACGCAGATCGCTGCCGCCCGCCAGCCGGGCATCGCGCTGATCGAAACCGGCGGATACAAGCATTTCGTTGTGCTCAAGGGCATCGAGCCCGGCCTCGGCGGCGACAGCGTGTTGCTCGGCGACCCGGCGACCGGGCTGCGCCGGATGAACGCCGCGGCGTTCCTAAAAAGCTGGAACGGAGTGCTGTTCGTCATCGATGCCGGCGGCGCTGCGGTGCAGGCGAGCTTTGCGCGGCCGACCGAACTGGCGCTCGCGCCCGGTGGCCAGATCACGCAGCAACTCGAGCCGCTGAGCCAGCAGGCGCTGGCGCTAACGCGCCCGACGCTGGGAGACCTGTGATGCCCGCCCCCTTGCTGGTGTTTGCCTTGATCGTGCTCCCCGATGCCCGCCTCGCGGAGATGCGCGGCGGAATCATGCTGGCCAACGGAACCAACATCTCGGTCGGCATCGCGCTCGAAACGCGGGTCGACGGCATGCTGGCGCTGCGCACGGAGTTTTCGACCGAAACGCCTGGGATTCAGGTCTTCGCCGGCGGTCCCGACACGACCATCATCGTCGATCCCGGCGCCACCGTTTCAGACAACCTTCGGCCGTTGCCCGCCGTGGAGAGCAGCCGCGCCGCTACGGGCACGGTCATCGGCGCGTCGCCGGTCACGGTCGGCAGCTCCGTGCGGATCGGCGTTGCCAGCGCCGGCGAAGCGGCCAGATCGCCCGGAACGGCGCTTGCCGTCGTCGAAAACGGGCCGGCGGTGGCGACCGCGCTCGGTGCCGTCCGGCTGCTTCGGACCACCGGTGGAACGGTTACCGAGCTCAATGGCCCAAACCTCGCGATTCAACAGCTGGTCGGCCAAACCACGGGAACGATCGTCACTAACAGCGCCAGCGACCGCATCATCAACACCGTCACCTGGGTCGATGTCCGCCTCGACGGCGCGTTGATGCCGTCGGGCCTTACCACGTCGATCGAGAGCGTCGCCCGCGCCGTTGCCGATCGCGCGCGCTTCTGAACCACCGGACAAGGAAACCACGATCATGCGGCGTTCGACTTTGCCGGGGCTGGCGACCGCCCTTGTCCTTTCAGCACCGGTACTCGCCACGCCGGCGATTGCCGCAAACCTGGAAATCGAGGCGCTGAAGAACGAGATCGCCGACCAGCGGCGCGAACTCGATGCCCAGCGCAAGCGCTTGCAGTCGCTCGAGGATCGTCTGCTCAACACCCTTCGCGGCACGGCTTCAGTCGACCAGATCGGCCAGCCGTCACCACTAGCGAATGCGCCGCCGGCAAATGATTCGCGGCCCGCCGCGCCGGTGGCGACAGTCGGGGTCGCCCGACCGGAGCGCGAGCGGACCCCCGAAGTGGCGGTGCTGTCCGACCAGGGGGGCATTGTGACCCGGGCGGGTCAGTTCACCATCGAGCCGAGCTTCGAATACGCGCGCGCCGACCGCAACCGCGTGATCTTCCGCGGCATTGAGGTGCCGCAGTCGGTTCTGGTCGGCGTTTTCGATATCAACGAGAGCCGGCAGGACATTCTGGTCGGCGCGATCGGCCTGCGCTTCGGAGTCAATTCTCGCTTCGAGGTGAACGGCCGTATACCCTATGTCTACCGGACCGACGTCTCGGTGCTCGCCGCCGCGGTGCAGAACCAGAACGGCAGCGCCGACCGTCCCGATGTTCCCGCGCGCGGCCGCAACGTCGGCGATGTCGAGTTCGGCGCGCGCTACCAGCTGACCAACGGCGGCCGCGGTTTCCCGTACCTCATTGCCGGCGTCCAAGCCGTCGCCCCGACCGGCACCAACCCGTTCACCGTGCCGCGCGATACCGGAACCGGCGTCGCGCTGCGCTCGGCGACCGGCGCGGGGTTCTGGGGCGTGACACCGACGGTGACCGCGTTGCTGCCCAGCGATCCGGCGGTGCTGTTCGGCACGCTCGGATACACGCGCAATTTCGGCCGCGGGTTCGACGGCGTGCAGATCAACCAGGACGTGCTGATCGATTATGTGAAGCCGGGCGATGCGATCCTCGGCAGCGTCGGCATCGGCATTTCCCTCAATCCGCGTGTCGCACTCAGCCTCGGCTATGCCCATAACTGGTCGTTCGGAACTCGCACGCAAGGCCGCGCGATCCAGCGCGACCCGATCAACGGGCCGACGACGACACCCTTCGATTCGGAGTTGCGCGACCTGCAGATCGGCCGCTTGCTATTCGGGGTCAGCTACCGGACTTCGCCGTCGACGACTATCAATTGGAATGTCGAAGTCGGCGCGACGCAGGATGCCGCCGATGTGCGCACGACGCTTCGCATCCCGTTCAGCTTCGGCGGGCAGCCGTAAAGGGGCTCCGTGGGAGTTTCTTCAGCCGTGTACGCTAAGGAAACACGAAGTTCTTGGGATTGAAGCGGTTGGCACGGATGGGGCGGTAGCGTTCGAGGGGTTGGTCGATCTCGTTCCAGAGATAGTCGCCGGTGAGCGCGATATGGCTCCAGGGCAGCGGCGCGACCTGGGCGAGGAGAGCATCGGGGATAGTGGTGCCCTGGTCGCGCACGAAGCGGACGGCGCGGCTGAGATAGACGGTGTTCCACAGGATGATCGCGTTGACGACAAGGTTGAGGCCCGAGGCGCGGTAAGCCATTGTGTCGGCGACGCGGTTGCGCAACTCGCCGAGCTGATGAAGGAAGACGGCGCGCGCCAGCGCATGGCGGCTTTCGCCCTTGTTGAGGATGGCATGGGACCGTCTGCGCAGCTTGGGATCGAGCAGCCAGTCGCAAATGAAGATCGAGCGCTCGATCCACCCGATCTCGCGCAGCGCGACCGACAGCCCGTTCTGGCGCGGTGTCGCTGCGATTTTCTTGAGGATCACCGAAGGGGGAACGAGCCCGGCGGCGACCGAGGCGCCGAGCCGCAGCACGTCATCCCAGTGCGGCTCGATCCTGCCCATGTTGATCGTGCCACCGATCAGTGCGTCGAGCGGATCGTAGGCGCTGTCGGGGGCGATCACGAATAGCCGTCGATCGCCCAGGTTGCGGATGCGCGGGATGAGCCGATAGCCGAACTGGTGGAACATGGCGAAGGTCGTCTCGGTCGCGCCCGCGGTGTCGGTCGCATGCTCGTGGATCTCGACCGAGCTCTCGTTGTGGAGGAGCCCGTCGAGCACATAGGGCGCTTCGCTCTCGGAGGCCGAGATCAGCCGGGAGAAGAAGGAGGCGAACCGGTTGGAGAGGAACCCGTAGAGCGAGGCGCCGGGGCGCTTGCCGTACTTGGCATTGTAGTCGAGGCTGGCCTCGCCGCGACCACCGGCGGGGAAGAACTGCCCGTCGGACGACGACACATGACCATCGCCCCAGATCGCCGCGAACGGGTGAGCCTGCTGCGCATCGACCAGCACGGCCGTCGCGGTCGCGTAGGTTTCGGGGCGAAGATGACGGTCGATCATCAGCATCATCTGGTGGATGGTGACGCCGCGCGAACTCTCCGCCATGCGCTCGGCACCGGCGTTGGTCGCGTCGGCGAGAATTGCGGCCATCAGCGCCGCCTCGTCGCCCGCAGTGTGGCCGGTGCGGTAATGGGTGAAGCTGTCGAGAAATCCGGTCCAACGGTGAACTTCGGCAAGCAGGCTGGTGATTCTGACGCGAGGCACGAGCGTGTAAAGACGACGACTGAGCGCGACGATCCGGTCGCGCTCCTCCTCGCCGATCGGACTTATCGAAAGTCCCTTCTCGCCCAAGGAACCAGCAGGACTCGCGGGTTATGCCGAAATCAGCAAGACGGGGTCAGGACACCGCTTACGCTTGCTGCATGGCTCAAGCACCTCGAAAACATCAGCGTGAGGCAAACCGATCCAGACGATCCCATGACGACTTACGACTTCACATGGATGTGGCGCGAACTCGGGGTCGAAGGCTTGCGACGATGATTCAGGCGCTACCGGGAATCCATATCACAATAAAGCACTGATGCCTTTATCCAGAACATCGCGCCTGCTATCGGCTCTTCGACTCGCGACCGAGCGCCATTTTGTTCAACACTAGCCGTTCAGTCGTACCGTACACCGCTCTGTCATCGCGGAGAATCCGCAAATTGTCGGACGTGATGTTGGAAGCTCAATCCGGTGCGTCCGTCCGGTTCATTACGCGAGATTGCACCCGCACCGGACAGCCTGCCCCAGCCCCCTTTTCAACGCCTAATTTGTATCCGGGCGCACGCGTTTGCTACCGGCCGATTCATTTCTTTCACCCCGACTGTCAGCGATGATTTGTCTTATACACCGTTCAACATCATCTGGTTGATACGGCTTGCCGACGGATGGGGTGCCCTGCAAGCTTGCTGGGAGGAGTGTATCTAGGTCGTAACCGGTGCTGAATGCGAACGGGATACCACGCTCCTTTA
>JBBSOT010000040.1:0-22632 GCA_038259455.1 Hyphomicrobiales bacterium
ACGTCCGCATCGGCCATGCCCTGGATGACATGAACCGGGCAATGCGTGTCGATCGGGCCGGTCATGACGCGGTTGGCGCGGCCGTCCTCGATCAGCGCGCGCGTCTAGATGTTGGGCTCGGGCGAATAGTCGGACTGCTCCTCGAAGTAGCCCCTGGTCTCGAGGTCGCGCCTGTGGGCATCGCTCAGCGCCGGTTCGATCAACTCCGACGTGAAGTCAGGCGCTGGAGCCAGCAGAACCAGCCCGCCCACGCGCTCATCCTGGCCGATCTTTCGCAGTTCCTGCGCTATGCGCAAAGCGATCCATGCCCCCATGGACGAGCCAACCAGAATTTGTGGCCCGCTGGTGAAGGCATCGAATGCGGCGAGGCTGTCGGCAAGCCAGGACGAGATCGTGCCGGCAGAAAATTCGCCACCCGATTCGCCGTGGCCGGCATAGTCGTGGCGCAGGAAGGCGTTGCCGTGGGACAAGGCCCACGCCGACAGTGTCTCCGCCTTGGTACCCAGCATGTCCGAACGGTAGCCGCCCAGCCAGACGACGCCCGGCGCGCGTCCGGCAATGCGCCTGACCGCGATTGCATTTCCATTGACGTCGAGAAATTCCGGATTGCTCATATCGTGTCCCAATCTGAGGGAAGGCTTTTGCCACATCGAAAATTGCGCGGAAAGTGGCACGCGCGGCCGATTGCGTCCGTTTGACCGCAACACCGGTCGATTCAGGTGATTTATTCTCAAGCCTGTGCTATTGACTTGGCTGGCTTGGCCACGACATAGGCGCAGGCTGAAAATCCCGACCGTTAACGACTTGAGGAGACGACGACCATTCGCAGACCATTCAAGGCAACCGCACCCGTCAAGGGCGGACCGCGCGCAAACACCGACATTCGTGTTCCCAAGGTCCAGCTCATCGGCGTCGATGGCGAAAACCGCGGTGAAGTTTCAATCAACGACGCGCTGCTTCTCGCCGAAGAGGCTGGACTGGACCTCGTTGAAATATCCCCGAACGCAAATCCGCCGGTCGCCAAGATTCTCGACCTGGGCAAGCTGAAATACGCCAACCAGAAGAAGGCAGCCGAAGCGCGCCGCCACCAGAAGGTCGTCGAGATCAAAGAGATCAAGATGCGGCCGAACATCGACATCCATGACTACGAGACCAAGATGAAGGCAGTCCGCCGGTTCTTCGAGGAGGGCGACAAGGTCAAGCTGACGCTTCGCTTCCGCGGCCGCGAGATGGCGCATATGGAACTCGGCATGCAGTTGCTGAACAAGGTGCGCGAGGAAACCGCAACAATCGCCAAGGTCGAGGCCGAGCCGAAGCTCGAAGGCCGCCAGATGATGATGGTTCTGGCACCGCGCTGACGGCGCTGCCTCAAGGCTTCGCAATCTCATGACAGATTCAGTTTCCAGCGGCCTCAGAACGTACCAGCGCATGCGCAAACTTGCGCTGGCTGGGCTGCTGGTGCTGGTCTTTGCGATCCTTCTGTTCGGCCAGTCGGCCGTTCCGCCCGAGACGCCCCTACACGAAGGCATCGAGATGGTGGGCATCCTGCTCATTGTCATCGGCATTGCCGGCCGGCTGTGGTCGACGCTTTACATCGGCGGCCGCAAATCAGAGGTGGTGGTGTCGGATGGTCCCTATTCGATCACGCGCAATCCGCTCTATGTCTTTTCCTCCATCGCAGCGATCGGTGTCGGCGCCCAGATGGGTTCGATCACGGCTGCCGTCGGCTTCGGCGTTGCCTGCGCGGCGGCATTCCACATCGTCATCCTGCGCGAAGAGAAGTTCCTGACCGAAAACCTCGGGGCACCTTACCGGGAGTATCTGGCGAAGGTACCGCGCTTCCTTCCCAACTTCTCGCTCTACAGCGAGGGGCAGTCGATCGGCTTCAAGCCAGCCAGGCTTCTGACGACGCTGCTCGACGGCCTGGTGTTTCTGGTCGCCATGCCTTTGTTCGAACTGATCGACGGGGCACAGCAGTCAGGCACGCTGCCCGTGCTTTTCCACCTGCCCTGAACCCAGTAAGTCGGCTTCTGACATTCTGCCGTGCGATAGGTTGGCCCGATCGCGCATTACCATCATTGGCTCCGCGAAGCAGCGCCGCTGCCCGCGTCGGGGTAAATCCACGCATAGCTGAAATGGTAGAGATCGCCGTTGCGCCCGTAGTGATACGGCAGCGCGACATGTTCCACGTTTGCTGGCGCGGAAGGCAGAACCGCCTGATTCCTGAGCAACCTTTGAAGCTCCTGCTGCAGCTGCGCACCCGGCTGGCCATCACGGGTGCGCGATATGACGAGCAAGGGATGGTTCGCGTCGAACATGTAGGACGCCGGAAAACCCGTGGAAACCGGAATGGTCACAGGCAGGCCGCTTGTGTGCAGCAGGACATTGCCTGCCAGATGCTGGTCGCCGGCAAGGATGAGTGCAGGCCGGTCGCTGTTGGTCTCGAGGATTGCTGCGATGGCGGGGCCGTATGGCACGTTCTGCTTGCCATAGATCCCGACGAATCCCAGAAACGGGCGGCCGATTAGGATAAGAGGCACCAGCACCATGACCGCGATGACGACGCCGCCAAAGCGCCGCTTGGCGCTGGCGCGATAATCGCCGGCAGCCTCGATCTTGGCGCACAGATAGAGCGGCAGTATCAGGAACAGCGGTGCAATCCAGCGATCACCGACAAAGCTGATCTCACCCGAGGCCGTGGCCAGGAAAAGTATCAGCGTTGCGGCAGCCATCATCGTGCCGAGAAGTCTGGTCCACTGGGTCTGAGCCTGCCACGCCCGGCCAAGATCGCGCCCGAAAGCAACAGCAAAGACAATGATCGTGGGCAGCGTGACCGAGACGATCGCCCCGGCAAGCGATCCGATCCCCGTCAGGGCGTTGGACAGGCGGCTGTCGCTGGCGCCGCGACCGAGTTTTGACAGCGTCCGCTGGGTGGCATCGTCGAAATTGGCGAGAAACCAGATGGCGTGCGGCGCCACGATGATGACCGCCACCAGAGCGGTCAGCAAAACGCGCGGATCAAGCAGCCTGGCCCGGAACGCGGGCACCGTGATGGCGGACAGCATCGCTACGGCGGGCATCAGGATGAAGTTGTATTTGGACAGAATGCCGATGCCGACCGCAACGCCGGTCAAAGCGTAATTGAGCGCTGTCGGCCGCTCCAGCGCGCGAAAGAAGCAATAGAGGAACATGCAGGATGACAGCAGCAGCGCCACGGTATGGGTGAGGTCGCGCTGCGCCTCGTAGCCGACCTGGGGAATGGTGATCAGGCCAAGCGTGGCGATGACGGCCAGCATGCGGTCGCGCAGGACGATCCGGGCGGCGAGACCGAAAAGTACGTAGCACAGGAACAACAGCGTATTCTTGAGAAGCGTGAGCGCCAACACCGTGTCGCCGAGCAGCTGGACCACACCATATTGCAGCCAGTTGTAAAAGGGCGGCTGGGAATCATAGCCAACGGCGAACCATTGCGCGAAAAACAGCTGCTGGGATTCGTCGAGCTCAAGCGACGCCGGCCCGGCCAGACGAAGCAGGACGTTGACGACGAAATAGATCGCCAGCAGCCCATAGAGACCGGCCGGGTTTCGCGCCAGTCGATCGATCACGCTATGTGCTTTTGTGGACATGGCGCACGAAGTAGTTCCGGGTGCCGCCTTCGGGCCGCGCCAGAATCTCGGCCAGAATTCCTGTACTAACCATCTGAGCCGCCGCCACGAAGAGCATGACCGCGATGATCAGCAGCGGCCGGGTGCCGATGTCCTGGCCAAACAGGAACTTGACGGCGAGAAGATAGGCAAAGAGCAGACCGCTGATGGCGCCGAAGCTCAGTCCGATGACGCCGAAAAAGTGTCCCGGTCGATGGCGAAAGCTCATGAAGAACATCACCGACAGCAGGTCGAGGATCACACGGAAGGTTCGCGAAAGGCCGTATTTGGAGTGGCCGAACTGACGGGCATGATGCGTCACGACCATTTCATCGATGCGCGATGTCGGCGACACGCTGGCGATCAACGCTGGAATGAAGCGGTGCATGCCACCCATGATCCTGATCTGCCTTGCCACATCGCCGCGATACACTTTGAGCCCGCAGCCATAGTCGTGAACCTTGACGCCGGTAAACTTGCGGATCAGCCGGTTGGCGATCTTCGAGGGTATCAGGCGCAGCACCAGGCCGTCCTGACGATTCTTGCGCCAGCCGCACAGCAGATCAAGCTGCTTGCTCTCCAGCATGGCGACCATTGCGGGAATGTCGTGAGGATCGTTCTGAAGGTCACCGTCCAGTGTCGCGATCAGGCGACCGCGCGCTGCATCGATGCCGGCCTGCAGCCCGGCGGCCTGGCCGAAATTGCGCTGCAATTCGACGATCCTGAGGTCGAGACCATCGCGTGCGAATTCCTTGCTTGCCTCAGCAAT
Organism: Hyphomicrobiales bacterium; assembly: GCA_038259455.1. GTDB lineage: Bacteria > Pseudomonadota > Alphaproteobacteria > Rhizobiales > Rhizobiaceae > CAMYMG01. The sequence goes on from JBBSOT010000040.1 coordinate 4,414, forward strand.
CGTCCGATCGGTCGAGCCGTCATCGACAATGATCAGTTCCCAGGATCGGTCGAAATCCTTGAGCGCGTCGCAGATGCTGTCGACAAGAGGCCCAACGCTCTCTTCCTCATTGTAGAGTGGGACCACGACAGACAGCTCGATTTCGACTAGAGCCTCACCGGCAAGCTGCGGAATGGGCTGAGTTTGCGGCAAATCGGATCCTCAAGGAAAGTCCTGTTCAGGCGCGCCCTGTTACAGTAGCGGTTTGACTTAGGCAAATGAGACCTGTGGCGGGCGATCGGGCGGCAAGATGTATCTTGCGATACAAGGCGATGGATGACCAGACATAGCATCATGCTCCTCACCGCGGTGCTGGTCCTTGCCTATGCCGGCTTTGTGCAGTGGGTGTGGGGGTGGGGCGAGATCCTTGCCGCGTGGCGGGACGTGGGGCCAGGCGCGATCCTGTTGGCCCTGACGCTGCTCGTCGCCACCTATTTTGTCAGAACCTGCCGGATGCGGGACTATTTTCCGCGTGAGACCGCCGGCCAGTTTGTGCGGCTGTTTCGTGTCACCCAACTCCACAACATCCTCAACATCATGCTGCCCTTCCGCGCCGGCGAGACCAGCTTTCCGATCCTCATGCGCTCCGAATTCGGCGTGCCCCTGGCCCATGGCACGGCTGCCCTGCTGGTTCTGAGGCTGCTCGACCTGCATGCCTTGATGGCGGCTGCCGGTTTTGGCCTGGTCGCAGCGGCGGGCTACAGCCTCTGGGCGCTGGCCTTGTGGGCGGCTTTCATGGTCATGCCGCTCGCTGTCTTTCCGTTGAGGGGACCACTGATGGCTGCTGCGCGCGCCAACCGCTCGACAAGGCTCGCGAAACTGATGGCCGATGTCGACAACGGCATTCCAAGCGATGTGTCGGCATTTGTCAGGGCCTGGCTGTTCACCCTGGTCAATTGGGGGATCAAGGTGATGGTGCTGGCATGGGTGCTCAATCTGCTGGGCGTCGTCTCGATCCCTGCCTGTTTCGGCGGTGCGCTGGGCGGTGAACTGTCGTCGGTCCTGCCGGTTCACGCGCCAGCCGGCGTCGGCACCTATCCGGCCGGCATCGTTGCCGGCGCAACGGCCTTCGGTGGGGCCCAGCAAAAAGACGCGCTGGCCGTGCTGGCGAGCGCCAGCATCAATGCCCACTTGCTGACAGTCGTCTCCGCCCTGGCCGGCGCGGCCGTTGCACTTGTGTCTTCAGCCATTGCGGCGAAGCTCTCCGGCAAGACGCATCAAGGGCAGGGCTGAGATCGTCAGCCGGCCAGTTGCGCTTTGTCCAAGGCGCTGCTATAGGCCGCCTCCAGAACCGTCCGGCAGGGCATGCCGTGGCGGTTCTTCATGCTTTCCAGGCTTTGGTCGGCCCGGAAACAACCATCAGGGACGCGGCGTGCCGAGGGCGCGACGGTGATCCCGCAAGAAAACGAGGCATCTTAAGCCTCCCAGGAGTAAGCAAAATGCCCAAGATGAAGACCAAATCGGCCGCCAAGAAGCGGTTCAAGATCACTGCGACGGGGAAAGTCCTGTCGGCTGCGGCCGGCAAGCGCCACGGCATGATCAAGCGTTCCAACAAGTTCATTCGCGATGCTCGCGGCACGATGGTTCTGGCTGAGGCCGATGCCAAGCGCGTCATCAAGAATTTTCTGCCGAACGGCCTTTGAGCCGCGGCCCGGAACGAATTAAGGAGATCATGACATGGCACGCGTAAAAAGAGGCGTCACCTCGCACGCCAAGCACAAGAAGGTCCTGAAAGCCGCCAAGGGCTTCTACGGCCGCCGCAAGAACACCATCCGTATCGCCAAGCAGGCGGTCGAAAAGTCGCTGCAGTATGCCTATCGCGACCGCAAGAACCGCAAGCGCAACTTCCGCGCGCTGTGGGTACAGCGTATCAATGCCGCCGTACGCGAGCATGGGCTGACATACGGCCGCTTCATCGACGGTCTGAACAAGGCCGGCATCGAGATCGACCGCAAGGTTCTGTCCGACATGGCAATCCACGAGCCGCAGGCTTTCGCGGCGATCGTCGCCAAGGCGAAGGTGGCGCTCGAGTATCTCAAGGACACAACGCCGAACGCTTTTGAAAGCGCTGTAGCCTAACCAGCGTCTTCCCAAGCACGACGAATACTGATTTGGGAAACCCGCGCTGGCACGGCTGGCGCGGGTTTTTCTTTGCCGCAGTCTCAAGATCGGGTCTTGAACATGAGTGACATGGAAACTCTCGAAGAATCACTGATGACGGCCATTTCAGCCGCATCCGACGAACCGGCCATCGAGGCGGTGCGCGTAGCGGCGCTCGGCAAGAAGGGCTCCGTGTCCGAACTGCTGAAGACGCTGGGTTCAATGTCGGCGGATGAGCGACAGGTGAAGGGTCCGGCGATCAACGGTATGAAAAACCGCATCGCGGAGGCGCTGGCAGCGCGAAAGTCGGATCTGAAGGAAGCCGCCACCACAGCCCGGCTGGCAGCCGAAAAGCTCGACGTTACCTTGCCGGTTCGCCAATCGCCGGCCGAGCGCGGCCGCATTCACCCGATCAGCCAGGTCATTGACGAGATTGCCGCGATCTTCGGCGATCTCGGCTTTGCCATCGCCGAGGGTCCGGATATCGAGACCGACTATTACAATTTCACGGCGCTGAACTTTCCCGAGGGCCATCCGGCCCGCGAGATGCATGACACGTTCTTCTTTCCGCCCGATGCAAGCGGCGAACGCAAGGTGCTGCGCACGCACACCTCGCCGGTGCAGATCCGGACGATGGAGACGCAGAAGCCGCCGATCCGCATCGTCATTCCGGGCAAGACGTATCGCCAGGATTCCGATGCCACCCATTCGCCGATGTTTCATCAGGTCGAAGGCCTGGTGATCGACAAGACGGCGAATGTGGCCAACATGAAGTGGGTGCTCGAAGAATTCTGCAAGGCGTTCTTCGAGGTGTCGTCGCTCAACATGCGGTTCAGGCCATCGTTCTTTCCGTTCACCGAACCGTCGCTGGAAGTCGATATCCAGTGCGACCGCTCGAAGCCGGGCGAAGTGCGCTTCGGCGAGGGCAGCGACTGGATGGAGATTCTGGGCTGCGGCATGGTGCACCCGAACGTGCTGCGGGCCGGCGGGCTCGACCCGGACGAATACCAGGGGTTTGCCTGGGGCATGGGCATCGACCGGATCGCGACGCTGAAATACGGCATGCCGGACCTGCGCGACTAGTTCAGCGCCGATGTGCGCTGGCTGCAGCATTACGGCTTCCGCCCGCTCGACCTGCCGACGCTGTTCGGGGGGCTGAGCCAGTGAGCGACCTGCACACTGGCGGCTGCCGCTGCGGCGCGGTGCGGTTCCAGGTAGCGGCCGAGCCTGAGCATATCAGCTATTGCCAGTGCGCCGATTGCCGGCAGGCGACCGGCGCGCCGGTTTCGGCGTTTGTCGGCTTTCCGGCCGATGCCGCGTCGTTCGGCGGCGACGCGCCGCGGACCTACATCAACGGACCGGTGACGCGCAGCTTTTGCGGCACATGCGGTTCGCCGATCGCCTATGTCGACAGCCGTATCGGCGATGCGGTCTATTTCATGCTCGGCGCCATGGACGCGCCACATGACTACAAGCCGACGCAGCATGCCTATGTGCGCGAGCAACTGCCCTTCGTGCATATGCCGGATGGTCTGCTGCGCCATGTACGGAACAGCGTCACCAGACACGAAGACCCTGACGGAACGACATCATGAAACTGACCCTTTCCTGGCTCAAGGATCACCTTGAAACCGACGCCTCGCTTGACGAGATCGTCGAGCGGCTGACCTCGATCGGCCTCGAGGTCGAGTCTGTCGACGACAAGGCGGGGCTGAAGCCCTTCGTCATCGCCAAGGTCTTGACGGCAGAGCAGCATCCGGACGCCGACCGCCTGCGCGTGCTGTCGGTGGACACAGGTGACGGACGGCCGCCGGTGCAGGTGGTGTGCGGTGCGCCGAATGCACGCGCCGGGCTGGTTGGCGCCTTCGCGGCACCCGGCACCTACGTGCCCGGCATCGACGTGACGCTGAGTGTCGGCAAGATACGTGGCGTCGAGAGCCATGGCATGATGTGTTCGGAACGCGAGCTTCAGCTGTCGGACGAGCATGACGGGATCATCGACCTGCCGGACGACGCGCCGGTGGGCACCAGCTTCGCCACCTGGGCGAAGCTCGACGACCCGGTCATCGAGATCAATCTGACGCCGAACCATCCCGATGCGACCGGGGTGCACGGCATCGCGCGGGACCTCGCGGCCTCGGGTCTGGGCACGCTGAAGACGCCAGCGATCGAGCCGGTGCCCGCAAAGGGCGCGACGCCGGTCAAGGTGAAGCTCGACTTCGATGGCGATCCGCTATGCCACGGCTTCGCGCTGCGGCTGGTGCGCGGCGTGAAGAATGGCGCTTCGCCGAAATGGCTCCAGCAGCGGCTCATCGCCATCGGGCTGCGTCCGATCAACGCGCTGGTCGACATCACCAACTACATCACCTTCGACCGCGGCCGGCCGCTGCATGTGTTCGACGCCAGGAAAGTTGCGGGCGATCTGGTGGTGCGGCGCGCCGTTGCCGGCGAAAAGGTCCTGGCGCTCGACACGTTCGAGTATGATCTGACGCCGGACATGTGCGTCATCGCCGACGACAACGGCGTCGAATCGATCGCCGGCGTGATGGGCGGTGAGCATTCGGGCTGCGACGAGACGACGACCGACGTTCTGATCGAGTCGGCCCTTTGGGAGCCGCTCAACATCGCCCGCACCGGTCGCGCGCTCGGCATCATCACCGATGCACGCTACCGCTTCGAGCGCGGCGTCGATCCCGAGTTCATGGTGCCAGGCCTGGAGCAGGCGACGCGCATGGTGCTCGACTTCTGCGGTGGCGAGGCAAGCGAGACCGAAGTGGTCGGATATGGCGGCTACACGCCGAAAGTCGTCGCCTTCCCGGCCGCAGAGGTGAAGCGGCTCACGGGCGTCGAGGTGCCCGGCGACGAGAGCGCAGCGATCCTTGCCCGGCTGGGATTCGGGGTTTCGGGCCCAGGGCCTGTCTACGAAGTGAGCGTGCCGTCCTGGCGTCCCGATGTCGACGGCAAGGCCGATCTTGTGGAAGAAGTCATGCGCATGCGCGGCGTCGACCAGATCGCGCCGCAGCCACTGGCCAGCCACGATGCCGTCAACGGCAAGATCCTCACCACGCTGCAGATCCGCACACGGATGGCGCGGCGCGCCCTTGCCGTGCGCGGCATGATGGAGGCCGTGACCTGGTCGTTCATACCGGCGAGGCATGCCGAGGCGTTCGGTGGCGGATCGCCGGAGCTGAAGCTCTCGAACCCGATTGCCGCCGACATGTCGGACATGCGGCCTTCGCTGCTGCCGGGACTGATCGGCGCTGCGCAGCGCAATGCCGACAAGGGCATCGGCGATGTGGCACTGTTCGAGGTTTCGGGCACCTATGAAGGTGACCGGCCCGAACAGCAACGCCGCGTGGCGGCGGGCGTTCGGCGTGGAACCGCGAAGATGGAAGGCTCAGGCCGGATGTGGTCGGGCAATGCTGGCGCCGTCGGTGTATTCGACGCCAAGGCAGACGCTTATGCAGCCCTCGAAGCGTGCGGCGCGCCGGTCGACCGGCTGACCGTCGAGGCGAGCGCGCCCGACTGGTACCATCCGGGCCGCTCGGGCGTCATCAAGCTCGGTCCCAAGACCGTGCTTGGCCATTTCGGCGAATTTCATCCCAGGACGCTTGAGACACTCGACGTGGCGGGCCCGCTTTGCGGGTTTGAGGTGTTTGTGGACGCCGTACCGGAATCGAAGGCAAAGCCGACCCGCACCAAGCCTAAGCTGGAGCTTTCCGCTTTCCAGGCGGTGAAGCGCGATTTCGCCTTCGTGGTGGATGCCGCCGTCGAGGCCGGCAACCTGACCAAGGCCGCCCTTGCTGCCGACCGCAAGCTGATCACCGGCGTCAACGTGTTCGACGTGTTCGAGGGCGCGTCGATCGGCGAGGGCAAGAAGTCGGTCGCCATCGAGGTGTCGATCCAGCCGATGGAAAAGACGCTGACCGACGAGGATTTCGAGGCGCTGGCCGGCAAGATCGTCGACAACGTCAAGAAGCAGACCGGCGGCGTCCTGCGGGGGTAATCCCGCACGACGCGGTCGCCCGGCACCTATCTGTTGGTCTGCGCCATCGCCGCCTCGCTGTAGCGCTGGCCGGCAATCTGGTCCGGCGTTACCAACGCGCCGATCTCCGATAGCTCGGCCGGGCTGAGCACGATGGAGGCGGCGGCGACGTTGGATTCCAGATTGGCGATCTTGCGCGAACCGGGGATCGGCACGATGAAATCGCCCTGGTGCAACACCCAGGCGAGCGCCAGATTGGCGGCCGTGACGCCTTTTGCCGTGGCCAGCTGCTTCAGTTTTTCGACCGCCGCAAGGTTCTTTGCGATGTTGTCGGCCTCGAAACGCGGCAGGCCGCGCCGGAAATCCTTTTCGCCGAGCTGGTCGGCCGAGGTGATGGCGCCGGCCAGGAAGCCACGCCCGAGCGGACTGAACGGCACGAACCCGATGCCAAGCTCCCTGCATGCGTCGAGCACGCCGTTTTCAGGGTCGCGCGTCCACAGCGAATACTCGCTTTGCACCGCGGCAATCGGATGGACGGCGTGCGCCCGGCGAATGGTGGCGACGCCGGCCTCGGACAGGCCGAGGTTCTTCACCTTGCCTTCACGCACCAGCTCGGCCATGGCGCCGACCGTCTCCTCGATCGGCACGTCGGGGTCGACGCGATGCTGGTAGAACAGATCGATCGCCTCGATGCCGAGCCGACGCAGCGATGCCTCGGCGACGGCGCGGACATGTCTGGGCTGGCTGTCCAGGCCGGGCACCTGCTTGGGTCCGTCCAGGGTTTCGACAATCTTGAAACCGAACTTGGTGGCGATCTTGACCTTGTCGCGCAGTGAGGACAGCCCCTTGCCAACCAGGATCTCGTTGCTGAAGGGACCATAGACTTCGGCCGTGTCGAAAAGCGTCACGCCAAGGTCGACGGCTTTATGCAGGGTGCGGATAGCGTCGCCCTCCTCCTGCCCACCGTAGCCATGGCTCATCCCCATGCAGCCGAGTCCAACAGGGAAGACGCTGAGTTGTGCGCCGAGATTGCGTTGTTTCATGCGTGTCTCCTTCGTCCACAATGTAGGCTCAGGCGGCAGCGGATAACAGACATGCCGGCCGACAAACTTGGCATGGCGCTGTTTTTCGGGCAAAGCTGCGCCCCTGCAAAAGACTGCAATGCTGGAGAGGAAATAACATGTTTCGTTGGGGTGTCTTGTCGACGGCGAAGATTGGCCGCGAGCATTTGTTGCCGGCCATTGCCGATGCCGAAAACGGCGTTCTGACGGCGGTTGCCAGCCGCGACCTGAAGAGGGCGCGCGCGCTTGCCGACCGCTTCGGCGCGCCGCATGCCTTCGGCTCCTACGAGAAGCTTCTGGCCTCCGACACGGTCGATGGCGTCTATATTCCGCTGCCGACCTCGCAGCATGTCGAATGGGCGACCAAGGCAGCCGAAGCCGGCAAGCATGTGCTGGTCGAGAAGCCGCTTGCGCTCGACGCCAAGGACATCGCGCCGCTGATCAAGCTGCGCGACCGCAAGAAGGTACTGATCTGCGAGGCCTTCATGGTGGTTTATCACCCGCAATGGATCAAGGTTCGCGATTTGGTCGCGGCGGGCGCGATCGGTACGCTGAAGCATGTGCAAGGGGCGTTCACCTACCATAATGTCGACCCCAAGAACATGCGCAACAAGCTGGAACTGGGCGGCGGCGCCCTGCCCGACATAGGCGTCTATCCGACTGTCGCGACGCGTTTCGTGACCGGCAAGGAACCGGCGCGCATCCAGGCGACTGTCGAGCGCGACAAGAAGTTCAAGACCGATACCTATTCGTCGATACGCGCGGATTTCGGCGGGTTCGAGCTATCCTTCTACCTGTCGACGCAGATGGCGGCGCGCCAGTTGATGGTGTTTCATGGCGACAAGGGATTTATCGAAGTGCATTCGCCGTTCAACGCCGGGCTCTACGACCATCACCGCGTCGAGCTGCACAACCAGGATCACACCGAGGCGACCGTGTTTCGCTTTCCGGGCACACAGCAGTATCGGCTGGAAGTCGAAACCTTTGCCCGCGCGGCGCAGGGCGGAAAGGACGCGGTGTTCACGCTGGAAAATTCGGTCAAGAACCAGAAGGTCATCGACGCCATCTTCCGCGCCGGCGGACACGATGGCTGGGAGAAGGTGTGAGCGGGGACGCTTTTCGACCCATCGAAAACATCGCGTTTCTTCCCAACGCCATAGAAATCCGGCTGATCCAGGATTGAGCTAAGCCTCGGCAGCATCAACGTAGTTTTGTGCTGGCCAATTTACATAAGTGGTTATATAATTGCACATGTAAATTGCCGGGAGAATGAAGATGGTCGAGGATGTTGTCAGGGCGATGGGGCATCTGTGCCTCGGAACGCGCATGAAGCGGATCGGCGAGCGGCTCCAGGCCCAGACCCAGGCGCTGATGGATTCGCTCGACGTCCCGATCCAGGCCGCGCAGTATCCATTGCTCGCAGCGGTGGACCGCCTTGGCCCTCTGACGGTCAGCGACCTGGCCGATGCGGTCGGCATCAGCCAGCCGGGGGCAACCAGGGCTGCCGGACAATTGGTCAAGCTTGGCCTGTTCGACATTCAATCGGGGCAGGACGACCAGCGGCGCCGGATCCTGACGCTTACCGCGCAGGGTCAGCAACTGGTCGATGTCGCCAGACAGCTCGTCTGGCCACGGCTTGAAGCCTCCGTGGCGGACCTTTGCAGCAATCTTTCGGGACCCCTGCTCGGCCAGCTTACGGATCTCGAGGACGGCCTTGACGAGGTACCCCTGATCGCCCGCCCCGCCAGCAAGAGGAGGCAACCGTGAGCCAATTGCTGGATCGGCCCATCTGGAGCGCGCTCAACTCCCGACATTCGACGCTGGCCGAAGGCAGCGGGCCGGCCAAGCGCTATATCCCGTCCATCAGCCTTTTTACCGCCACCCGGGATGACAGCGAGGAAAGCCTTGCAGCGCTGAGCAACCTTGTTGCCGCCGGCGAGGAGGCGTTGCTTGTCCAGGCGATGCCGATTGCACTGCCGTCCGGATTCACGACAGTCTTCAACGCCTCGCTTGTCCAGATGATCGCCGATGGGCCCATTCCGGCGGTACAGGACGAAAGGGTGCAACAACTGGGCGAAGCCGATGCCGCCGACATGTTCGAGCTTGCCGCATTGACCAAGCCTGGCCCGTTCACGCTGCGGGCGCAGGCCTTTGGAGGGTTCTGGGGCATCAGGGCAAATGGCAGGCTGATTGCCATGGCGGGCCAGCGTCTGAAGCAGCCCGGCCTGACCGAACTCAGCGGGGTATGCGTGCATCCCGAGGCCCAGGGCGAGGGGCTCGGACGTCTGATGTCGCTGTTTGTCGCGGGTCGCATCATCGACAAGGGCGAGAAACCCTATCTGCATGCCTATGCGACGAACAGCATGGCTATCGGTCTTTATGAATCGATCGGATTCAGGCTGCGCAGCGAGATGACCGCTGCGATGGTTCGGCGAACCCAATGATGCGACGAAGCGACCGCAGCCGGTTCAGTCGAACAGGCCGTTTATCGTTGAGGTCAGCCGGTCCGGCGCATAGGGCTTGGGGATGAAGATGCCGCCTGCCGGCAGCGCCTCGGACGCCGGCCTGTTCTTGCCGGAGGTAACGATGATCTTGACTGGCGGCCAGCGGTCGCGCACGGCTGCCGACAGCCTCAGTCCGTCCATGGAGCCCGGCATGTCGATGTCGGTGAACATGATGTCGATCCGCGTGTGCGTCTCCAGGTGCCGGATCGCCTCGTCGGCGTTGCTCGCCTCGTAGACAATGAAGCCTGCATCGCGCAGTTCATCAGCGATGGTGAAAAGAAGCAGGGCCTCGTCTTCGACAACGAGGACGGATCTGCTGGGTCTGTCAGTCACGAATGCACTCGGCTTTCTTTCTCGACCACTGCTTCCAGGTCAGGACTTGGCGCGGTCAACACGCACTCAACGCCGCCAGGATGATATTCGATCCTTACCGATCCGTTGAAATCGGCGCCGAAGACGCGCTCGATCAGGAAACTGCCGAAACCGCGCCGGGCGGGCGGCGTGACCGGCGGCCCGCCGCTTTCACGCCACCGCCATGTCAACGCGTTCTCTTCCTCGTCGCGGTCGCTCAAGGACCACTCGATCGAGACGACGCCCTCCGATACTGACAGGGCCCCGTATTTCAACGCGTTGGTGCCGAGTTCGTTGACGGCGAGCGCCAGCGAAAGGGCCATCTTCGGCGCTATCGACAGCGCCGGCCCGGAGATCGCAATCTGGCCCGTCGGGAACGGGGAAATCGCATTCTCGATGACCTCGACGAGCGAGGCACGGGTCCAGCGCGTGCTGTTCAAGATGTCGTGAGCGTTGGCCAAGGCCCTCAGCCGCTCGTTGAACGTGGCGCGAGCGGTATCGATGTCGGTGTTGCGAAATGTCTGTGATGCGATTGCCGCAACCATGGCCAGTATGTTCTTGATCCGGTGCTCCAGCTCATGCGTCAGCATCGTCTGGCGGGCCTGGGCATCCTTGCGTTCGGTGATGTCCTGCATCACGCCGAACATCTTGACCGGATGGCCGGCCTCGTCATGCACGAAATCGATGTTGCGCGACAGCCACCGTATCTCGCCCGTATCAGGCCGACGCACCCGATACTCGACATTGGGATTGGCCGATCCATCGTTGCGCGTATGCGCCGTCGAGCGGACGTCCTTGTCTTCCGGCAGGACAATGTTCTCCAGCACGCTGATATGCACGCTGTCGCGGGGTGTCAGACCCCACAGATCCCAGAACCCTTCGGAACCGATGACCATCCCACTGGCGATATCCAGTTCGAGGGCGGCTATGCCTGCCGCATTCTGCGAGAGCTGCAACCGGCGCTCGCTTTCATGCAGCGCCTGAATGGCCTGCTTCTGGTCGTTGATGTCGGTGTTGGTGCCGATCCACAATGCTACCCTGCCCCCGGCATCGCGCATGGGTACCGCCCGCGCCAGATGCCAGCGGTAGATGCCGTCGTGCCGCCTCAGCCTGAACTCGGTTTCGTAGGGTTTTCCATCGGAAAGGGCGCTTGCCCACGTCTCCGCGGCCTTCGGCACATCGTCGGGATGCACCATTCCGACCCAGCCGTCTCCGTCAAGCTCGCCCGGCTGTGCACCGGAATATTGATAGACTTGGGGATTGAACCAGTCGAGCTGTCCGTCAGGCTGCGATGTCCAGACATGGGTGGGCATCGCCTCGGCAAGGCTGCGGAATTGCGACTCGCTGCGGCGCAAGGCCTCTTCCGCGACCAGCCGGTCGGTCACGTCCACGCCCTGGACGAAAATGCCGATCACCCGGCCGTCGGGGTCGCGCACAGGCTGGTAGATGAGATCGACGAAACGCTTCTCGGTCGCAGCACCAGGCGTCCGCTGGAGATCGGCCTCCAGCGCCGTGCCGACGAATGGCTCGCCGCTCTCATAGACCTGATCGAGAAGCTCCAGGAACCCCTGCCCTTCGATCTCGGGCAATGCCTCGCGCACGGTCAGTCCGATAATGTCACGATGACCGACGAGTTGCCGGTATGCGGCATTGGTCAATTCGAAGACATGGTTGGGACCGGTCATCATCGCCATGAACCCCGGCGCCTGTTCGAACATCTTGCGCTGGCGGTCACGTTCGCTCGTCTGCCAGTTCTCCGCGGCCACCTTGGCGGTCGTCTCGGAGACGATGGCCATCACGCCAGCCGGCTCACCTTGTTCGTCGAGTATCGGCGAATAATCCAGGTCCATCCACACCGGCTCGGGTTTTCCAGACCGGTAGAGCGTCAGCTTCTGGTCGCGATAGGCGAGTGTGCCACCCGCCAGCACGACCTTCATGACATTGTCGTTGAAGTCGGCAACCTCAGGCCAGCCGGCGCGCACATTCGATCCGAGCAGTTTGGGATGACGCCCGCCCGCAAAGACGGAATAGGCGTCGTTATAGATCATCACGCCGTCCGGCCCCCACAACATGACGATGGGTACCTGTGATCGCAGGATGATCGAGACCGATGTCTTCAGGTTCTGCGGCCACCCGGCAATAGGTCCCAGGGGTGTCGCTGCCCATTCAAACGCGGCGATCAGCCGCCCCATCTCGCCGCCGCCGGACAAGAATGGATGATCCAGCACAGTTGAGGAGGAGGAAGCGGGGGACATTCGATCTCGTCGATTTCAGGTCAGGCTGCGATCATATGCAGTGGGAAGCGAATTGTTCTTAAAGAGCTTTTCAGGTTCCGATGGAAACATTCTTCTTTTATCCCAGCCTCAAACGCCAAAGAACTGGCACTGCCGCGCGCAGAAGCCAAGCGGTTTTGCATGTAGCATTGCGGCATGAAAGATGGTGCCTCTCCTAGCCGATCCGGACGCATCTCCCATTCTCAGAATGCCTTGAAAGTCAGCGTTGTCAGCGACCGCACGATGCCCGGAACATCGACGACCTTCTCGTTGATGAACTTGCCGATGTCGCTCTCATTGTCGACATAGATCTTCATCAGCAGATCGAACTCGCCACTGGTCGAGTAGAGTTCGGAGGCGATTTCGCGCTCGAACAGCACATCGGCGACTTCGTAGGTTTTCCCCGGCTGGCACTGCAACTGTACAAAAACCGCTTTCATCTTCATCTTCCTGTCAATTGCGCGCTCGGACCCGTCGCTTCATATAGGCCAGTGCAATCATTGCGCCAGCAGGGCCCGCGTCAAGGGATGGTCCGGATCGGCCAGTCCGTCAATGATCGTGAAATGATGGCGGTCGGGTTCAACCACCGTGGCTGTCGCTGCGCCGAGGCCGATCCAGATATTGGGCAGCAGAGCATTCTGGCGAATGAACTCGGAGCGCTCGGCCCCGCCAACCCAGCAGGTCAGGCGTGTACCAGACATCGGCGCCAGCAACGCCGGGCTTTCAGCCAGCGCCTCGCGCTCGTCGATGCGCAAATTGCCGTTCATGCCGGTGTACATCATCGGGCGCAGGTCGTGCAGGCCCGAAATGGAGACTGTGTGGGCAATGCGCCGCCGCACCGGTTCGCTGATGGGCGAGGCTGCGCAGATCATGCGGGTGGCGAGGTGGCCGCCCGCCGAATGGCCGGCGAGGTGAATCGGACCATCGATCATGGCCGCCGCGCAGTCGACGGCCGCACCGACTTCGGCAACGATGCCAGCGATGCGGATTTCCGGACACAGCGTGTAAGTCGGCATGGCGACTGCGTATCCGCTGTCCACTGCGCCGCGCGCGAGGTGCGACCAGTACGAATTGTCGAAGCGCAACCAATAGCCACCATGAATGAAGACAACGAGGCCTTTGGGCTCGACGGCCGGCAGAAACAGATCGAGCCTGTTGCGGGGACGGTCGCCATAGGAGAGATCGAGCCGTGCCCGGTCCTTGCCTGCCAGTTCCTGCCGATAGGCGCTGGAAGGCGCGCGCCACGCATCGGGCCAGCGGTCGCCGCCGGGCACGTTCGGGACATTGGCGTAGGCGTCGTCCCAGTCCGAAATTCGATGGTAGATCATTGTGGCGCCGTCCTCCCGCAGATCGTTTCATAGCGGCCAGAGCGGAGTAGGCAAGCGGTTTGACACCGGTAAATGCGATGCCGGGGACGCGGTACCTTGCCCGAATGCCGCCGCTCCGATATTCTTCTCGTGCAAGAATTCTTCCGCGCAAGCAAATCGACTGCGGAGGCTGTCAGGAACCGCGCGATGCTGCATCTGCCATATCCCTCGGTCGTGGCCGGTCCGCCGAGGCCGAGCCGGATCATTCGTCCAGGCGGCGGACTTGCTGCGGGGGTCGAGCACCATGTCGTGCCGGGCGCTGGCGCCATCCTGGTTGAACTTCAGGCCGGCGACAGCGTCACCGTGACCAATTCCGAGGGTGGCCAGGTGTGCGAGATCGTGGCGGTCGGGCCCGACGGTCGAACCGATCCTGCGATGATCGGCGCAACGGGAAACAGCGATGCGTCAGGGCTCAAATCGATGCTTGCCGGCGCCGACGAGAGCCTGCGCTCCTTTCGCCGCAAGGTCGAGCGGCGCAACATCGATCTGTCGAAGGCCAGGGCACTGTCGATCTTCGGCACCGACACGCCGGCGGGGACCAACGAGACATTCACTGCGCTGCGCGATGGCTCGCTTTTGATTGCCGCACCCGGTCAGCCGATGGCCGTCGACACGCATGACACGACGACGCCGCTGGCGGTGACGGTCAGACGGATAACGCCAAAGACCGTGCACCGCTTCGAACTCGCCGACCCGCTGGCCGACCCGATCATCGACCAGCGCATCAAGGCAGCAACGGCGCAGAGCTATTTCGTCAAGGCCGGCGACTATATCCAGATCATCGACATTGACGGGCGCCAGTGCACCGACTTCCAGTGCTTTTCGGCGCGCAAGCTCGACAAGGGCAAGGACCACCCGCTCGACGTGACGACGACGCGCTCGCTGATGGGGTCGAACTATCCGATGCCCGGCCTGCATTCGAAATACTACGACCAGGACATGGAGCCGCTGCTCGAGGTGATCCAGGATACATGCGGACGTCATGACGCCTTCGCGCTGGCCTGCGCAGCAAAATATTACGACGATATCGGCTATCCCGGCCACGCCAACTGCTCCGACAATTTCAACCGGGCGCTGGCCGACAAGGGCGTCTCGCCGCGCGCCGGCTGGATGGCGATCAACTTCTTCTTCAACACCGCCATCGACGCACACGGGCTGGTCGTTACCGACGAGCCGTGGTCGCGGCCGGGCGACTATGTGCTCTTGAGGGCGCTCACAGATCTGGTCTGCGTCTCCTCGTCCTGTCCTGACGACACGACCCCGGCCAATGGCTGGGACCTTACCGACATCCAGATTCGCACCTATTCGGGCGAAGAAAAATTCTCTCGAGCCGTAGCGAAGCGCATGACCCCCGATGCAGAACCCGTAATGACCCGCCAGACCGCCTTTCACGACAGCTTTGCCAGGCACACGCGCAATTTCATCGAGTACAAGGGCTACTGGCTGGCCAACGCCTTTTCCAAGGCCGGCCCGATCGAGGAATACTGGGCCTGCCGCGAGAAGGCGGTGGTGATGGACCTGTCGCCGCTCAGGAAGTTCGAGGTGACCGGTCCGGATGCCGAGGCGCTGCTGAACTATGTGCTGACGCGCGACGTCAAGAAGCTTGCCGTCGGCCAGGTGGTCTATTCGGCCATGTGCTACGAGCATGGCGGCATGATCGACGACGGCACGCTGCTCAGGCTCGGGCGCGACAATTTCCGGTGGATCGGCGGCGACGATTTCGGCGGCGTCTGGATGCGCGAGCAGGCCGAAAAGCTCGGCCTCAAGGTGATGGTGCGCTCATCGACCGACCAGATGCACAATATCGCCGTGCAAGGCCCCAAGAGCCGCGACATTCTCAGGGAGATCATCTGGACCTCGCCGGTGCAGCCCGCCATCGAGGAACTCGAATGGTTCCGCTTCGCGGTTGCCCGCATCGGCGACGCGCAAGGGGCGCCAGTCGTCGTCTCGCGCACCGGATACACGGGCGAACTGGGCTACGAGATCTTTTGCCATCCGCGCGATGCCGACGCCGTGTTCGAGGCCGTGTGGACCGCCGGCCAGCCGCACGGATTGAAGCCGATGGGCATGGCAGCGCTCGACATGGTGCGCATCGAGGCCGGGCTGATCTTCGCCGGCACCGAGTTCTCCGACCAGACGGACCCGTTCGAGGCCGGCATCGCCTTCACGGTGCCGCTCAAATCCAAGACCGACGACTTCATCGGCCGTGACGCGCTGATCCGGCGCAAGGAGAACCCCTCGCACAAATTCGTCGGGCTGGAGATCGAGTCCAATGTCGATGTCGGCCATGGCGACTGCATCCACGTCGGACGGGCACAGATCGGCGTCGTTACCTCGGCCATGCGCTCGCCGCTGCTCGGCAAGAACATTGCCCTGGCGCGTGTCGACGTGATGCATTCGGCGCTCGAAACGGCGGTCGAGATCGGCAAGCTTGACGGGCACCAGAAGCGCCTGCCGGCAAAAATCGTCGCCTTCCCCCATTACGATCCCAAGAAGACCAAGCCGCGCTCCTGAGCGCCGCTCAACCGGTGTGCATGGCCTGCCTGCTTGGCGGTCAAGCGGCTGCAGCCTTGTGCAAAGCCTGCATTCAATGGCGCGCAATCGCGGCATAAACCGGCAAAAGCGGGCCGATAACGGCAATGGCCATTGCACACCGTCAGTGTTGGTATATAAATTTTCATAAGATGAAAAATCGTCGCGGCTTGCGCCGCGAGCGACGGGCCAGCAGGGCTCTCTTTTGGGGACTACCGACCAGTTTGAGATCGTACAATGGGAGTTAAGCATGTCGATGAACAGTAAGTTTGCGCGTTTTGGAGCCGGGGCCGCAGCGCTCGCGGCAGCAAGTCTATTCATGCCGTCTGCGCAGGCGGCAGCGCCTGAATCGAACGACCCGATCAAGATCGCGCTGTTCGACTGGACCAGCGTCAACCTGAACGCCAAGATCATTGGCGGCATCTATGAAAAGCTTGGCTACACGGTCGAATATCCGACGGCCGACTACCTCTCCAGCCTGACCACGGGCCTGACCAATGGCGACCTGTCGCTGGCCATGGAATTCTGGGACACCACGGCCGGCGAGGCCATGAAGGCATCCGACGCGACCGGCCAGACCGAGCGTCTGGGGCCACTCGGCCCGAAGGCCAAGGAAGAGTGGTGGTATCCGGAATACATGAAGGACAAGTGCCCCGGCCTGCCCAACTGGGAAGCGCTGAAGGATCCGGCCTGCGCCGAAGCCTTCTCCACGGCCGAGACCGCGCCCAAGGGCCGTTATCTTGGCGGCCCGGTTACCTGGGAAGGCTTTGACGACGAGCGCGTCGAATCGCTCGGCCTGCCGTTTACCGTCATCCATGCAGGCACCGACGGCGCGATGTTTGCCGAGCTTGAATCGGCCTATCAGCGCGAGGCGCCGATCATGCTGTGGATCTATTCGCCGCACTGGGCGCCGGCAAAGTACAAGGGCGAGTGGGTGGAATTCCCGGAATACTCAGCCGAGTGCTATGCGGACCCGAAAGTCGGCATCAATCCCGACATGGCTTATGACTGCGGCAAGCCGTTCGGCGAGATCTACAAATATTCCTGGGCCGGCATGAAGGACAAATGGCCGGTCGCCTACAAGGTCGCGAAGAACTATTCACTCACGTCGGACGAACTCAACGCGATGAGCGGCGAGGTCGATCTTGACGGCAAGTCGGCCGAGGACGTGGCTGCGGCGTGGATCGCTGCCAACGAAGCCAAGTGGAAGGCCTGGGCCGAATAGGCGACGGCGACATGGACAAGCGGCCCCGTTCGGGTAACGATCGGGGCCGCGATTTCGGGAACGTCACTCCAAAGGACGATCAATGAACAGTGCCGTCGAGGTGGGGCGCGTCGCGGTTGCAGATGCCCGGCCTATCAAGCTTGCCTGCCGCAATGTCTGGAAGCTGTTCGGAGCTGACGCCGACAATTTCATAAAGAGCCGCGACGGCAGGGCCAGTGCCGCCGATCTGCGGGAGGCCGGACTGATCGGCGCTGCGCGCGCAGTCGACCTCGAAATCCGCGAAGGCGAGATCTTCATCATCATGGGCCTTTCCGGCTCCGGCAAGTCGACGCTGGTGCGTTGCATGTCGAGGCTGGTCGAGCCGACATTCGGCAAGGTCGAGTTCGAAGGCAAGAACCTGCTGACGATCTCGGATGCCGAACTGATTGACCTGCGCCGCCATCGCATGGGGATGGTGTTCCAGAACTTCGCGCTGTTGCCGCATCTTAACGTGCTTGAAAACATCGCTTTCCCGCTCAGTGTGCAAGGCATGGACCGCACCGCCCGCGAGGCCAGGGCACGAGAAGTCATCGAACTCGTGGGACTGTCCGGGCGCGAACATTTCTACCCGCGCGAACTTTCCGGTGGCCAGCAGCAGCGTGTCGGCATTGCCCGCAGCCTGGCGACGAAGCCTGAAATCTGGTTCCTCGACGAACCGTTTTCGGCGCTCGACCCGCTTATCCGACGCGAAATGCAGGACGAACTGATGCGCCTGCAGGCGGTGCTGCACAAGACGATTGTCT
>JBBSOT010000041.1:0-22433 GCA_038259455.1 Hyphomicrobiales bacterium
ACGATACCGGCGGTGAAGACAGGCAGACGCGAGGCGACAGGCCTGCCACTCGGCTCTCGCCGCGACACGGGTTCTGTGGTGTCGTTGTCCTTGCCTGGCGTAGCGCCCTCGGGTGCCGAAGAATGTCCCTGTCGCCCGAACATGGTCGTTTCGTCCTCGGCGATGGCGTCAGCATTCTCCGCAGCCTTTGCCTCTGAAACATTTCCAGTGTCCGAGAGATCACCGGAACCGGTTGAGCTTTCATCCCTTGAAGTGTCGTGCGCTGCAGTTTCTGTTGCGGCGACATCCGCTGCGTCTTGCGTAGCCGTGCCCTGGTTTGGCGAATCCTCGCCCGCTTTGTCGGCTACCCGCGATACCGCACCCGGATCAAGGTCGATAGTAACCGGGCTGCGCTTTGTCTTGGAATGCCGGGTCCTGGGTGTCTTGACCATAAGCGGCCTCCGCATGTGACGATGTTGATCAGGGTGGTTCGGACAATCCCTACCACACCGGTGCCTTGAGAAAAGAGGGCCCGTTTATGGCGTCTTTTTGCCTGAGGTGCCCATAAGCAAAAGCAATGCCTCTTCAGTTGGTTCCGGAGAAGCCAAGATCCGCCGGTTCTTGTCGCCTGAAAGGGCCGCAGCCACCCGGTCTGAGATGCACAGAAACTCTGTTTCTTCAAACAGATGGGAAATACCGGGTGCCCTGCCAAGTCCGTCCAGCGCATGTGCAGCGTTGACGGAGTAGACAAGCGCAATGTCGATCGTCGCGCCCTGCAGAACGGAAAGCGTGGCCTTATGAGAGCGGGCGATGGCCCTTGTGTCGTAGACCTCGACCGCAACAACAGCGATTGCCGCGGTTCTGGCGGCGGCCTCGAGATCAGGCTTTCTCACCCGACCGCACAGATAGACCAGAGTGCCCCCAAAGGCCGAGTCAACAATCATTGCAGCGAGCCCTTCTGCATCGCCGGGCCCTTCGATGACCGAACTGAACCCGATGCTGCGCGCAGCGTCTGCCGTCTTTGCCCCGACACAGAAGCAGTCGAGATGTTGGAGTGCATCGACGATGTCGCGCGATACGTGGCGAATCGCATTTGCACTGGTTATGGCGACTGCGCCTGCCCCGTCAGGGATGGAAGAGACCTGCGCTGCCAATGCAGTGGTTTCGAAAAGCGGCAGGATGACCGGCGCGTAACCGCTGTCCTTGAGCCGTGCAGCGGTCTGCGACGCCTCTGGCTCCGGTCGCGTTACGAGCACTCGACTGCAGCCCTCAGCCCCAATCATCAAAGAAACGCTCGCCCGCCTGGGCGCGGATCTCGGCAGCGGCGGCCCGGCCGATCGCCACAGCATCGCCAGGCGTACCCTTCATCGACGTTTCGTAGCATTGCCGTCCGTCCGGCGACAAAACGGATCCGGTGAATGAAAGGCTGTCATCCTGGATGGCGGCGTATCCCGAAAGCGGCATCCGGCAAGACCCGTCGAGCGCCGCCAGGAAGGCGCGCTCGCAAGCAAGCGCCTGGGCCGTTGGCAGATGACCGATTGCCGCGATCATGTCACTGACACGCGTGTCGCCGGTGCGGCTTTCGATACATATCGCGCCTTGGCCCGGAGCCGGCGGAAACGCATCCAGTGCCATCAGGTCCGTGACGATGTGATCCAGCCCCAGGCGTCTCAGGCCGGCCTGCGCAAGAATGGTGCCGTCGGCAACGCCTTCGTCGAGCTTGCGCAACCGGGTCTGCACATTGCCGCGGAACATCACCACCTTCAGATCAGGCCGCATACGCAGAATTTGTGCCTGACGGCGTAGCGATGACGAGCCGACAGTTGCCCCCTTCGGCAACAATCCGATGGAGGTGGCCGCCTTGCCAATGAATGCGTCCCGAGGGTCCTCGCGCTCGAGGAAGGCCGACAATTCTAACCCGTCGGGCAGCGCAGTCGGCATATCCTTGGACGAGTGGACGGCAATATCTATGACGCCCGACAGCAGCGCCTCCTCGATCTCCTTGGTGAAGAGCCCCTTTCCGCCAGCTTCCGACAGCGGTCGATCCTGGATTCGGTCGCCGCTGACACTTATCACTTCGATGGAGAATGCTGTCTCTTCCATGCGGTGCGCGGCCATGAGGCGTGCGCGTGTCTCGTGAGCCTGCGCCAGCGCGAGCGGACTGCCGCGGGTTCCGATCTTCAATGTGGTTGTTTGCATGGCGTGGTCCGTGATACCCCCCGGCAAGCGGGACTTTTGCCGACTTCTCCTATCGCATCATTCCTAAAATTGGAAACCTGATCCAGTCATTATATGTCAGGCGTAACAGGAAGCATGGTCCGACCATATGGACTCGCAGGATAAAGTGATCCGGGTTCTGGGGATCGAGACAAGTTGCGATGAAACCGCCGCCAGCGTCGTGGCATGGCAGCATGGCGCGCGGCCTGAAATTCTTTCGAACATCGTGCTGAGCCAGATCGAGGAACACGCCGCATTTGGCGGCGTCGTGCCGGAAATAGCCGCACGCGCGCATGTCGAGGCGCTCGATGGGATCATTGAGGCTGCCCTCGTCGATGCGGGGGTCGACTTGCGGGATGTCGATGCCATCGCAGCAACCGCCGGTCCCGGGTTGATCGGCGGGCTGATCGTCGGGTTGATGACCGCGAAGGCCATTGCTGCTGCGACGGGCAAGCCGCTGATGGCGATAAATCACCTGGAAGGTCATGCGCTGACAGCACGGCTCACGGACGGGCTGGATTTTCCCTATCTGTTGTTGCTCGTTTCCGGTGGTCATACGCAGATCGTGCTGGTGCGCGGCGTCGGTGATTACCAGCGATGGGCGACGACAATCGACGATGCGCTGGGCGAAGCTTTCGACAAGACGGCGAAAATGCTCGGTCTGGCGTATCCAGGTGGCCCGAATGTCGAGAAGCAGGCCAGAACCGGCGATGCATCGCGGTTCCCGTTTCCGCGCCCGATGAAAGGCTCTCCGCAGCCCGATTTCTCCTTCTCCGGCCTGAAAACAGCCGTTCGGCAGGCAGCAACCGAGATGGCCCCGCTCTCGGATGCGGATGTGGCCGACATATGTGCTTCGTTCCAGCTGGCGGTATCCGATACGCTTGCGGACCGGTTGGCGCGAAGCCTCTCGCGGTTTCGGGAAGAATTTCCCGCCATCGCCGAGCCGGCCCTTGTCGTGGCGGGAGGCGTGGCAGCCAATCGCCAGGTCCGAGCGACGCTCGAAGCCCAGTGCTCGCGCCATGGCTTTCGATTCATTGCGCCACCGCTTGACCTTTGCACCGACAATGCAGCGATGATCGCCTGGGCGGGCATCGAGCGACTGCGCGCAGGTCTCGCACAGGAAGACGCTTTCACGCTCAAGCCACGCTCGCGCTGGCCGCTTGATGAAGTCTCGCAACCAGTCATCGGATCGGGTCGGCGGGGGGCAAAGGCGTGAGCGAGGCTCCTGTCACGGCAGTTCTTGGTGGCGGTGCCTGGGGAACGGCGCTCGCCATGCAGATGGTGCGCGCGGGGCATTCGGTGCGTCTGTGGGCGAGAGATCCTGCCCTGGCCGATGCAATCAGCCGTGGAGAAAATCCACGTTACCTGCCAGGACTGACCGTTGGGCCAGATATCGCTGCCGCAACCGACATGGCGACGGTGGTCAAAGGCGCAAGCTGCCTGCTGGTGGTCACGCCGGCGCAGGTGCTGCGTGCCACGCTTGGCTCGTTGCGGGGCCATGTTGTGCCTGAGGTTCCTATTGTCCTGTGCGCCAAGGGGATCGAGCACGGCAGCGGGTCGCTGCTCTCCGAGATCGCACAGACCATTCTCCCGGAAAACCCGGTGGTTGCGCTTTCGGGTCCAAGTTTCGCGGCCGATGTCGCAAAAGGACTGCCCACCGCTGTCGTCATTGCTGCTCGCGATGAGGCCCTGGCAACCGAACTTGCCCAGAGCTTCTCCACCGATCGCTTCCGATGCTACTCCAGCTCCGACCTGGCCGGTGTGGAGATCGGCGGTGCCTTGAAGAATGTTTTCGCCCTTGCGGCCGGGGCGGTGACCGGCGCTGGGCTGGGCGCCAGTGCGCAGGCTGCCATGGTCACACGCGGCTTTGTTGAACTGCGGCGCATGGGTCACGCATTCGGTGCTCAGCCGGAGACCTTGATGGGGCTGTCGGGGCTGGGCGACCTTTTGCTCACCTGCTCTTCAACCCAGTCACGAAACTTCGCCTACGGCCTGGCAATGGGGCGGGGCGAGAGCTTGCAGGGCAGGCCACTGGCAGAAGGTGTTGCGACAGCCGCCATTGCAGCCAAACTGGCCAAGGAGCGCAAGATTGATGCCCCGATCATCGGCGCCGTGGCAGCCATTCTGGCGGGAAAGACGACGATCGGCGAGGCCGTTTCGGCGCTTATGTCGCGTCCGCTGCGTAGCGAGCCCGAATAATCGAAACAAGATGGAGATGACGATGCTGTTTGCTTTTGTATGCAAGGACAAGCCGGAAAGCCTTCAGGTCAGGCTCGACACGCGCCCGGAGCACGTGGCGTTCCTGACCAAGCTCAACGAGGACGGGACGCTGAAATTCGCCGGTCCGTTCCTCGACGGTGACGGCAAGCCGAATGGCAGCCTGGTTGTGGTCGAGGCTGCGGATGCGACGGCCGCCGCCGTCCTCAGCGCCGCCGATCCCTATGCCAGGGCAGGTCTTTTCGAGAGCGTCGAGATCAGGCCCTGGACGTGGACATTCAACAATCCGGCCAACGCCTGATCGGGCGCGCAGGAGCGGATGACATGAATTACTGGCTTTTCAAATCCGAGCCCTCGACCTTTTCTTTCGACGAATTGAAGAAGAAAGGAGAGTCAGGCACCCAATGGGACGGCGTGCGCAACTATCAGGCGCGCAACAACATGCGCGCCATGCAGGTCGGCGATCTCGGGTTCTACTACCATTCCAATGAGGGGCTGAACGTGGTTGGCATCGCGCAAGTCTGTGCGGCTGCGCACCACGATACGACCACCGAGGACGAACGGTGGGAGTGTGTGGACATCAAGGCGGTTCGCGACATGCCCAATCCCCCGACGCTCGATCAGATCAAGGCAAACGAGAAACTCGCAAAGATGGTCCTGGTGGTCAATTCCCGGCTATCGGTTCAGCCGGTGACAGCTGACGAATGGAAGGAAGTCTGCCGCATGGGCGGGCTGGATCCCGCGCCCTGACACAGATGCGCGTCACGGCTGACGATGCGCGACGCTTCATCCTCGACAATACGACCATTGCTGCGCCGCCGCACGTTCCCGAGATATCGCTCCATCTGGCGGCGGAGGCGCATGATCTGTGGCACCGGACCGAGGAGGAACTCGCCGAAATCGGTCTGCCACCGCCATTCTGGGCCTTCGCATGGGCCGGCGGGCAGGGGCTGGCGCGCCACGTGCTGGACAATCCTGAACTCGTGGCGGGCAAGTCGGTGCTCGATTTTGCCACGGGATCCGGACTGGTGGCCATTGCTGCCGCAAAGGCTGGCGCCCGCCGCGTTCTCGCCGCAGATGTGGACCCTTTCTGCGCTGCCGCGGTCACCCTCAATGCCGCGCAAAATGATGTCTCCATTGCGTTCGACGGCCGGGACCTGATCGGCGAGCAAGGTCCTTGGGACGTCGTGCTGGCTGGAGACGTTTTCTACGACCCGGCCTTCGCGCGCCGGTTGTTGCCGTGGCTGCTGGCACTATCAAAGAGCGGTACCGAAATCCTGATCGGCGATCCCGGAAGGTCGTATCTGCCGAAGCAGCATCTCGTCGAGGTCGAAGTCTACCAGGTGCCGGTGACGCGTGCGCTCGAGGACAGCGAAGTGAAGCGAACGACTGTCTGGCGGTTGAGCTAGGGTTCTGACCCTGGGCTGTGGCCATCAGGCAATTTCGTCGCGCGTCTTGCGCGCTTCCTCGTGCACCCATCCTCGAAAGTCGGCAATCAGCGGTTCGTCAGCTACCTCCGGAGGATAGACAAGAAAATAGCCGAACTCGGCTGGCACCTTAATACCGAAGTCGAACGGACGGATCAGGCGTCCGGCAGACAGATCCTTGGCGACCATCGCGAAATCGCCAAGGGCAACGACGTGGCCATCTATCGCGGCCTGTATGGCCTGGGCAGAGTCGTTGAAGTGCACACCGCCGCTGTCATCGAAATCATCGACGCCCGCGGCTGCCAGCCACATGCGCCATGTCGGCCATGTCATTTCCGAACCCTTCCAACTGTCATGGCCAAGAGTGTGTTGTAGAAGATCTCTTGGGTGCTTTAGCGGAGGTCCGGATTTCAGGAGATTTGGGCTGCAGATCGGAAAAATCATGTTGTCGAACAATTGTTCGACGCAGAGCCCGGCATATTTGCCCGCGCCGAACCGAATGGCGACATCGAAATCGTCGCGTCTCAGGTCGCGAATCTCCATCGACACATCAATGCTGATATTGACGTCGGGACGGGACGTCCGAAATTCTTCGAGCCTTGGCACCAGCCACTTGGACGCAAGGATGGCGCAGGACGTCACCTTGAGTTGCCGTGCCTGCCGGGTCAATTTTTGCGCGCGAACGATCGCCCGTTCGATATCGGCAAGCGCGTGCACGGTCGATTCATAGACCACAGCGCCGGCCTCGGTCAGACGCATTGTACGGCTGGTTCTGGTGAAGAGCGAAAAGCCCAGTTGAGCCTCGAATTCCTTGATCTGATGGCTCACCGCTGCCGGAGTGATACCAAGATCGTCGGCTGCACGCGAAAAACTGAGGCGACGCCCGGCGGCCTCAAGAACCTTCAGAGCGCGCGTTCCGGGAA
Source organism: Hyphomicrobiales bacterium (assembly GCA_038259455.1). GTDB lineage: Bacteria > Pseudomonadota > Alphaproteobacteria > Rhizobiales > Rhizobiaceae > CAMYMG01. The sequence goes on from JBBSOT010000041.1 coordinate 6,764, forward strand.
CATGAACTGGCATATCTATCTTCAAAAAAAACTAATGGATTTGAGGAATATTACTCATTTTTCAGTGCGATTTCAACGTGGTAGTTTCATTTTATCTTTAAACGACAACAAACATTTGAAGGTGGTTCGGTAATGCGAACATCACCCGCTCTGGCAGCCGAAACGCAGAAGCCCGCAGCCGTTGGCCTGTTCGCGCGTCTGGCGAGGTGGCTGTTGATTATCCACCAGAAAGGGAGCTATGAACGAACGCTCAGAGGTCTTTCGGCGCGCCAGTTGCGGGACATCGGCGTTGATCCCCGCCACATTGTCCCGACCCGAGACATGGAGATCGATCGCCTGGGGCAGCTCGACCTTGGCTGGAGGCAACCGCCAAGACCGATCAGGCGATAGTTCATAACCTACCGCTGCACCGTCAGGACAGTCCGCCCCGACAAGAGCGGCAACAATCGCGCCATAACCTTTCTCGTCACCGCAACGCATCCCTCTGTCGGCGTGAAGCCGGGTCGCGCCAGATGGAAGAATATCGCGCTGCCCCGACCGCGTTTGCGTACGGAAATGTTCCAGTCAAGAACGAGACAATAATCGTACAGACGGTCGGCGCGATGCATCGTTTCGTGACTGGCACCATATGGAATGGCGACAGGCCGGTTGTAGTTGCGGTCATCGGGCACTTCACACCAGCCCATGGTCTCGCTGATGGGTTTCATCGCGAGAAGCGTCGCGCCGGCCGCAACCTGATCCTTGCGAAAATAGCCGGACAGCAGCCGCATCGAACCAAGTGGCGTCGCCCCATCGCCCTCGCGCTTGTTTGCGCTGATGCCGCCACGGCCAAGCGCGCAGGGAAAAACGGTGCTTCCGGCGACGAGCAGTCCCTGCGACCGGTGGCCGGGACGGGCGCGGACGGTCAAACGGGTCAAGTTACGTGTGTTTTTTGGGCCGTTAGCGTTGCACTCACGTTTTTTCCTGTATGATCGCACCATAAAATAAACCACTGTGACCGACCGTCATTGCGGCCGAGAATCTTTGCCAGTTCGGCACCGACAAGTTACGAACCAAGAATGTATTTCGAGATAATGGACTGAACGATGACGTCACGCACCATCCTGATTGTCGATGATGATGATGATCTGCGAAATACGCTGGTCGAGCAATTGTCGCTTTATGAGGAGTTCGACGTTATTCAGGAGCCGACGGCGGGCAAGGGCGTGGCTGCCGCTCGCGCCGGGCTGATCGACCTGCTGATCATGGATGTCGGCCTGCCGGACATGGACGGACGCGAGGCTGTCAAGCTGCTGCGCAAGGGTGGCTACAAGGCTCCGATAATCATGCTGACGGCCCAGGATACGGATTCCGATACGATTCTCGGCCTCGAGGCCGGTGCCAACGACTATGTCACCAAGCCGTTTCGCTTTGCGGTGCTGCTGGCCCGCATCCGCGCCCAGTTGCGCCAGCACGAGCAGAGTGAGGATGCGACATTTTCGGTTGGTCCCTACACGTTCAAGCCGAGCCAGAAGCTGTTGATCGACCAGCGCGGCGGCAAGGTTCGGCTGACGGAAAAGGAGGCTTCGATCATCAAGTACCTGTATCGGGCAGACCAGAAAGTCGTAACACGCGACATTCTGCTTGAAGAGGTTTGGGGCTATAATTCCGGTGTCACCACACATACGCTGGAGACGCACGTCTACAGGTTGCGCCAGAAGATTGAGCGTGATCCTTCCAATGCAGAAATTCTTGTGACAGAAAGCGGCGGATACAAGCTGGTTCCCTGAACTGATTTTTGCGGAGAGGTGGGCTGCATCGCAGGAGGAGCGCCAGGCTGACGGTTCGGGGACAATATGGCGCTGGATGATCACATCCGCATTCTTTCCGGCGTGAGGCTTTTCGAAGACCTGACGCAGGACCAGTTGCGGCTGCTCGCATTTGGCGCTGAGCTCATGCAATTGCCGACCGACCGCAAGCTTTTTCGTGAGGACGACGACGCCGATTCGGCCTATGTCGTGCTCAGCGGGAAAATCGGTCTTTATCGGGAAAGTGACGGCGAAAGGATCGACCTTGGAACCGTGGGTGCGGGCGCGATGCTGGGGGAACTTGCGCTCATTGCTGACGCCCGGCGGCTGACCAGTGCGGTCGCGACAAGCGATGCCGAGGTCCTGCGACTCAGCAGGAGCATGTTCCGGCGCATTCTCGAGGAATATCCGGAGACGGCCGAGGCGCTGCACGCGCGCATAGCCGAAGACCTTCAAGCCATGATCAGGCGGATCGAAAAGCTCGGACCGCGATTCGCGTCATGATCGCAGCTTTCTGCGGACGACCGCGCTCTCGGTGGCCATCAAACCAGTCGAGTTGTCACTTTATCCGAGATTAAAGCGCGCAATGACGGGCACGTGGTCCGAGGGTCGCTCCCATCCGCGTGCTTCGCGCAGGATCTGGATGTCGCAAAGGTGGTCGGCGAGGTTGGCTGACGACCAGACATGGTCGAGCCGCCGGCCGCGGTTCGAGATATCCCAGTCGCGGGCGCGGTAACTCCACCACGTGTAGATTTTCTCGTCCAAAGGCACATTGAGCCGCATCAGGTCGACCCAGTTGCCAGCCGTTCTCATGGCCTCGAAGCTTTCCGTCTCCACCGGCGTATGGCTGACGACCTTGAGCAGTTGCTTGTGCGACCACACGTCATGCTCGAGCGGTGCGATGTTGAGATCGCCAACCAGCACGCAGGCCGACTCATCGTCGCAATCGGCCCTGATCGCATTCATCTCGGCAACAAAGTCGAGCTTGTGCCTGAATTTGGGATTGATCGAAACGTCGGGTTCGTCGCCGCCGGCTGGAACATAGAAATTGTGCAGGAGCAATGATGTGCTTCCGGCCTGAACGCGCACCGAAATATGCCGACAGTCCGGGATCTCGCAGAACTTGCGCCTTTCGACAATCTCAAGCGGGTGGCGAGATACAGTGGCAACCCCATGATAGCCCTTCTGGCCGTGGATCGCGATATGTTCGTATCCAAGCTTTGAGAACATCTTTGCCGGAAACAGATCGTCCGGGCATTTCGTCTCCTGGAGACACAGAACATCCGGCGCGTAGTCCTTGAGCAGCCTTTCGACGATCGGCATGCGCAGGCGCACGGAATTGATGTTCCAGGTCGCGATCGAAAATGTCATGAAAAATTCCAGCAGACGAAAACGACCCGGAACCTGACAGCGACATCAGCCTATGACAAGAGATCGACGGCTCAAGGGGTAACGTGACGCCCTGTGTCCACAAGCTGCGAACGACGGACCGATGAAACCGGACTATCTGTTCGTGTTCTCGCGTCGGCTCGGTGCGTTGAGCTCGAGATTGCGGTCGTAGTCCACCGCGAATGTAGCCGGATCAATCTTGACGCCCTGCTTCACGTTGAAGATCATGACGGTCGTGTCCTTGCCTTGCGCATCGGTGATGGTCCATTGGCGCAACTCATAGGACTTCGGATCGAACATCATGGTGATCGTCGAGTTGCCAAAAACTGATTTGTCGGCAAGCTGGATGGTTGTCAGGTCTGTATCTTCCTTGACGCTCTTGACCTTGGTGCCGGACAGGTCGATGCGATCGTCCAGCAAAAGCTTCAACGGTGTCTTGGACAGGGGATAGAGGTCCATCGTGTTGAGCTTGGTATTGTCGATCGAAACCGACTTTCCGTCCGAGACTACCTTGTAGGCAGATGGCGCCTCGTAATTGAAACGCACTTTTCCGGGACGCTGAAGAAAGAACTTGCCGCCCGTCTGCTCGCCCCTTGGGCCGAACTGCACGAATTCGCCTGTCATCGTGGTGACACTGGAGAAATGATCGGCGATCTTCTGGGCGGTGTCTGAGGCTGCGGATGCCGTCGTCAAGCCGCCAAGGGCCGGGACGCAGAGCAATGCCGCCATAGCACCGCCGCCAGCCAGCAGGCTGAGGAATCGACGTCTTGCCAGGTGGGTCTGGTCTGCTCGGGCGCGATGGTTCATTCCGATTGCTTTCGTGATGATCTTCAATTGGTTTGTCGATAGGCATGCACTGGGGCACAATTTTGACGACGGCGGTCAAGTTCAACCTAACCTGTCAAGATTGCCGAAGTTCCCAGATTCCGCATACCGCCTGCGGGATCTTCACATCTTGTCTTCTTCGGTCGGCACCAGGATCTCGCGCTTGCCGGCATGGTTGGCTGGTCCGACGATGCCCTCCTGCTCCATCTTCTCGATGATGGAGGCCGCACGGTTGTAGCCGATTCCGAGCCGACGCTGGATATAACTGGTCGATGCCTTTCCATCACGCAGCACGACAGCCACCGCCTGATCGTAAGGATCATCCGATTCGTCGAAATTGCCGCCGCCAGAACCGGAGTTGCCGCCCTTGCCGCTTGGCTCATCCTCGTCCTCGCCGTCGTCTTCGGTGATCGCGTCGAGATATTCGGGTACGCCCTGCAGCTTGAGATGGGCGACAACCTTCTCGACCTCGTCGTCGGATACGAACGGGCCGTGGACACGCTGGATGCGCCCGCCGCCAGCCATATAGAGCATGTCGCCCATGCCGAGGAGTTGCTCTGCACCCTGTTCGCCCAGAATGGTTCGGCTGTCGATCTTAGACGTAACCTGGAAGGAGATCCGGGTCGGGAAATTGGCCTTGATCGTGCCGGTGATGACGTCGACCGAAGGGCGCTGGGTGGCCATGATGACATGGATGCCTGCGGCGCGGGCCATCTGGGCAAGCCGCTGCACGGCGCCCTCAATGTCTTTGCCGGCCACCATCATCAGGTCGGCCATCTCGTCGATGATCACGACGATGAACGGCATCGGCTCGAGATCGAGATTCTCGGTTTCGTAGATGGCCTCGCCCGTTTGCTTGTCAAAGCCGGTCTGGACCGTCCTTGAAATGCGCTCGCCCTTCTTTTCGGCTGCCGCGACGCGGGCGTTGAAGCCCTCGATGTTGCGGACACCGACCTTTGACATCTTGCGGTAGCGGTCTTCCATCTCGCGGACCGTCCACTTCAACGCCACGACCGCCTTTTTGGGGTCGGTGACGACCGGCGTCAGGAGATGCGGGATGCCATCATAGACCGACAATTCCAGCATCTTCGGGTCGATCATGATCAACCGGCATTCCTGCGGCGTCATCCGATAGAGCAACGACAGAATCATCGTGTTGATGGCAACCGACTTGCCGGAACCCGTCGTGCCGGCGACCAGGACATGGGGCATCTTGGCAATGTCGACGATCACTGCTTCGCCATTGATCGATTTTCCGAGGGCGAGAGCCAGCTTGGCCTTGGTTGTCTCGAAGTCGCGGCTGGCCAGAATTTCACGCAAATAGACTGTTTCGCGCTTGGCGTTGGGGAGTTCGATGCCGATCGCGTTGCGTCCGGGCACGACGGCCACGCGCGCGGCAATCGCGCTCATCGAACGGGCTATGTCGTCGGCAAGGCCGATCACGCGGGACGATTTGATGCCGGGAGCCGGCTCGAGTTCGTAAAGCGTGACGACGGGGCCGGGGCGGACATGGATGATCTCGCCCTTGACGCCGAAGTCCTCCAGAACACCTTCAAGAAGTCGCGCATTCTGCTCGAGCGCGTCCTTGGAGAGCGTGGTGTCCTTGATGACGTTCTTGGGTTCGCTCAGGAAGTGCAGCGTCGGCATCTCGAAACTCATCGAGCCGATCAGCGATGTCTGCGCCTCGCGTTGAACCCGGGCACCGGGAACCGGCCGTGGCGCTGGGCCATCCACCCGTGCAGCGCCTGCCGGTGAGCGGAAGGTCTGCACCCTTGGCTCGCCGTGCTGCTCGCCGCTCCGGGGCAACTCATCATCATAGTCGTCGTGCTCAAGCGACATGGGAATGCGTTGATCCGACGAGGAGAATTCAGGCTCGATCCGCTCGCCCGACAGGCGGGCTTCCGCGCGCTCAGCCGATTCGACCCGTTCAGCGGCCTGCCGCCAGCCGCCAACCCGGTCTCTTTCGTCAAACTCAACGCTCTCGCGGATACGAAACCTGGCAATCGTTCGACGCGAGAACGCCCGGGCGGACAGCCACCAGTGGGTTATGGCGCCAAGGGCAAGAATGCCCTCATCGCCATCATCATCTTCCTCATCATCGAATGCTTCGTCCTCCTGGACCTGTGGCTTTGCCGACGGCCTTGAAGAGGCGAAGCCATGTTTCCTGGCGGTAAGCCCGGACCCGTAGGCGAAAAGCGGGAGCGCTGGCACGAGAAACAGGATTGCCAGGATGGCTGCGAAAAGTCCTGTCGGATATCCACCGGTAAACAGCGACGGGATTTTCAGGAGCATGTCGCCCAAAACACCGCCGAGCCCGCTTGGCAGCGGCCACGTCGCCGGCGGCGTCACGCAGCCTGCAACCGCAGCAAGAAGTAGCGAGGCAAAAAGCCATGCAGCAGCCCTTTTCGGCAGGCTGTCGACGCCACGCGCGGTAGAGAAGAAAAACCCCCAGATCACAGCAGGGACAAGCGCTGCTACGGATGACAGGCCGAGAAACTGCATGGCAATATCCGAGAAAACGGCGCCCGGGTAACCCATGGCATTCGTCACGGGTTCGTTGGTTGCATGGCTGAAACTCGGATCGACAACACTCCAGGTGCCGAGGCTGGCCAGCGCGAAAGCGACGCCGGCAAAAAGCGCGACGCCCGCGACGCGACCGGCCTGACGCCTGAAAAATGCCTGGATGCCGAACCCGTTGTCGGCCAGCGCGAGTGGTGCTGAAACCCCAGAACGCATATCGCTCCCCGTATGTACGTGCGGAAACCGGAGCAGTCTGGCGCTCCGGAATGTTCGAGGGTCAGATTATCGGTTGGAAGGTTAAGGCTGCATTAAGTATAACAGCACGGCATCCGTTGACGCTGAGTGATCTCGCCCGATCACGGACGGCTTACACGCTCACATTTGATGACCTTGCAGCTTTGTGTATCGGCCGTGGCAACGCTGCTGTTGGCAATTTTCTCGCCGACTTCGCAGAATTCTGCACTTTTGACGTAGCGGTTATAAAGGGGCAGCCCCGAAGCGGTGGCCTGGCGATAGAGGATCGCGGCGCCGTCCCGGTCGATTGCCTCATGAACCTCGTCGCAGGTCATGTTCTGAACCATATACCGAACGATCGCGTTCGCCGGTAAAGGAATCAGAAGTGCCATGGTTGCGATGACTGCTCTCTTCATCTTGCATCCTCTCGCCGGACCACCAGTTCAGGGCGTCGCATTCCGGGCATCGTCTTGCTGCGATGGCAATTCTAGGCAAGCATGTTGCCGATGCCAAGATATCGGAGACAAAGTATGAAACGGGTGTATCTTTCAGCCGTTGCCGCTTTCTCGCTGCTGACATCAGGGGCACTGGCGGCAACCAGGTACGAAATCACAAACATGACTTGCGCCGACGTGCAGGCACTTGTCGAAAGGGAGGGAGAAGTCATCCTCGCCTATCGATCGACCAGTATTCTGGGCCTGCCCATCTACGATCGCTACGTCAAAAGCCGGGACTATTGCAACAGCGGCGAAGTGATACGCCGCACAGGCGTGCCGAGTGCTGATCGGAAGTACTGCCCGGTCAAGAAGTGCGTCGAGAGCCAGATCTTCATTGCCAGATAGCCTGGCGCGCTTCTTCGAGAGTCTTTCTGGCACGGTATAGTTTCACCGGAATGCAAGAACCCGGCCGTAGCCGGGTCCAAATGCTGGAGCCTGATGCCCGTCAGGCATGGGCGGGGGCGACCGGAGCCGCCCCCGACCGATCAGGAGTGGTACGCCACTTCACCATGCGAGGTGAGGTCGAGGCCTTCACGCTCGGCTTCCTCGGTCGGACGCAGTCCGACGATCAGGTCAACGACCTTGTAGAGAATCGCCGATATGACGCCGCACCATACGATGGTGATGACGACGGCCATGAACTGGATCCAGACCTGGCCACCGATGCTGAAGTCCTCACCGCCGGTACCGCCAAGGCCCGGTGCCGTCAGGATGCCGGTGCCGAGAGCGCCGAGGATACCGCCGATGCCGTGGATGCCAAAGACGTCGAGTGAGTCGTCATAGCCGAACTTGGTCTTCACCGATGCCACGAAGAAGTAGCAGACCGGGCTGACCACGATACCGAGGATGATGGCGCCGACCGGACCGACCGTACCGCAGGCCGGCGTAATGGCGACCAGACCGGCAACCATGCCGGAAGCCGCGCCGAGCATCGAAGCCTTGCCGCGGATCATCGATTCGACGGCCGACCAGGAAAGAACGGCAGCCGCGGTGCAGACGAAGGTGTTGATCATGGCAAGCGTCGCGCCGGCCGTGGCTTCGAGGTTGGAACCAACGTTGAAGCCGAACCAGCCAACCCACAGCATCGACGCACCAACCATGGTCAGGGTCATCGAGTGAGGCGCCATGTTGTCCTTGCCGTAGCCGAGACGCTTGCCGACAAAGAAGGAACCGACCAGCGCGGCAACACCGGCATTGATGTGAACGACCGTGCCGCCGGCGAAATCGATGGCGCCAAGGTTGAAGATGTAGCCGGCGCCATCCCAAACCATGTGAGCGATCGGGAAGTAGACGAAGGTGCCCCAAAGAACGGAGAAGAGAACCACAGCGCGGAACTTGATGCGTTCAGCAAACGCTCCGACGATAAGTGCCGGGGTAATCGCGGCGAAGGTCATCTGGAAGGTGATGAACAGGTATTCCGGCAGAACCACGCCGTCAGTGAAGGTCGCTGACGTGGTTTCCGTCGTTACGCCCGCCAGGAACAATTTGCCGAAGCCGCCCCAGAAGGGGCTGGTGCCGCCGCCGAAGGCCATCGAGTAGCCCCAGAAGATCCAGACGATCATCATCACCGATGCGATCACCGTGCACTGCATGAGAACGGAGAGCATGTTCTTGGCGCGCACGAGGCCGCCGTAGAAAAGTGCGAGACCCGGAATGGTCATGAAAAGAACGAGTGCGCACGACGTCATCATCCAGGCGACGTCGCCCTTGTCGATGATCGGCGCTGCGACGGCCTCCACGGCTTCAGCCGCCGGTGCCGCTTCCTGGGCGAAGGCGGCAAGGGTTCCGAACGCACCCAGGGCGAGGGTGCCCAGAAGCGCGGTGCGGGCCGCTGATTTGATAGTGGTTGGAATTGTCATTGAAATCTCCATGGAATGGGAAAAAGCCCGCTTAAAGCGCGTCTGTATCGGTCTCGCCGGTGCGAATGCGCACGGCATGATCGAGCGGGAAGACAAAGACCTTGCCGTCGCCGATCTGTCCGGTTTTTGCTGCCCCGACGATGGCCTCGACGGCCTTGTCGACGATGTCGGGAGCTACCGCGACCTCGATCTTTATTTTCGGCAGGAAGCTGACCGCGTATTCCGCTCCACGGTAGATTTCCGTATGCCCCTTCTGACGCCCGTAGCCTTTGACTTCGGTGACGGTCAGGCCCTGGATGCCGACGGTCGTCAGTGCTTCTCGCACCTCGTCGAGCTTGAACGGCTTGATGATTGCCATCACGATTTTCATAAGGTTGCACCCTTTGCTGATTGCGGGTCCCCCGCGTTACACGTGCCCAGCCGACCGCCCTCGACGACCGGCAAGTGCCAAGTGCAATTCAAGCCCCGTGCCAGTTGCTGGATGCAGGCGTTAACCTATTGTAAATAAATGAGATATTCGTCAGGCCGCCAAGGGCCCTTCGCATCTGCAGCAATTATACAGCTTAAAAAATAGGCAGTTTTTCGGATTTGCCTACTTGTTGGGCTGTCGCTTGAGCCGGATCAGGCCCTCCTGGGCTACCGACGCGACGAGGGTGCCGTCTTCCGCATAAAGAATGCCGCGGGTAAAGCCACGCGCGCCTTGCGTCGAAGGGCTGTCCTGCGTGTAGAGAAGCCAACCGTCGAGAGAATGCGGGCGATGAAACCACATCGCGTGGTCGAGGCTCGCTCCCTGGATGTCGCGATCGAAGATGGCCCTGCCATGTGCGAAGGTCGAGGTGTCCAGAAGGGTCATGTCGGAAAGGTAGGCCAGGACCGCAGATTGCAGCGCGCGGTCAGCCGGAACCGGTCCGGTGGTTCGTATCCAGATGTTCTGCTGCGGTTCCAGCTTTTCGCGGCTGGTATAGTGTTCGAGCATCACCGGCTTCATCTCGATTGGCCGATCGCGCTCCCAATAGCGCTTTATGCCCTCTGGCACGGCGTCGCCGAACTTGCCCAACAGTTCGCGCTGACTAATCAGGTTCTCCGGAGCCGCTACACCACGCGGCATCGGAACCTGATGCTCCAATCCGTCCTCGTCGACCTGGAAGGAGGCTTCCAGCGAAAAGATTGCCTGTCCATGTTGTATGGCAACCACCCGCCGTGTGGTGAACGAACCGCCATCGCGAATGCGGTCGACCTCGTAGATGATTGGCAGCTGCGTGTCGCCCGGACGCATGAAGTATCCATGCAGGGAATGGACGTGTCGGTCGGGCTCGACCGTCCGTTGTGCCGCAACGAGTGCCTGGGCTATGGTCTGGCCACCGAAGACGCGCTGCCAGCTTTCCTTCGGGCTGCGACCACGGAACAGGTTGTGTTCCAGGCGTTCGAGGTCGAGAATGGCGAGGAGTTCCTGCATCGCGGCCGACATGTTTTGGCGCCCTTTCTGGAACAAGCGTGAGGCTGTCGGTTTCCAACAGGATCGATAGTTCAAGTCAAGCGGAGCAGACCGGAATGGCACCAGAGTTACAGGCCTCGCAGAACAAGACACGTTCGATGGACGTCCTCGTGGCTGGCGCTGGCTATGTCGGTCTGGCAACAGCGGTTTCGCTCAAGCAGGCTCGGCCGAGCCTTCGCGTGGCAATCGTCGACGCTGCGCCACCGGGAGCGTGGGAACGGGACGGGCGCGCCTCGGCAATAGCGGCCGCCGCCTGCCGGATGCTTGACCGACTGGGTTGCTGGCACGAGATTGCACCCCATGCTCAGGCGATCACCGAGATGATTGTCACCGATTCGCGCACTTCCGACCCGGTACGTCCCGTTTTCTTGACATTTGACGGCGAAGTCGAGTCTGGCGAACCGTTCGCGCACATGGTTGCCAATACCGTGCTCAACGGCGCGCTGCGACGGCGCGCGACGGAGCTGGGCATTGAGCTTCTCGAAGGCGTGGCGGTGACCTCTTTCGAGACAGGTCCCGCATCGACACTGGTTCATCTCTCCGATGGCGGATCGATCGAAACACGCTTGCTGGCGGCAGCCGACGGCGTCAGGTCGAAGCTGCGTGCCATGGCCGGCATAAAAACCGTTGAGTGGAAATACGGCCAGTCAGGCATTGTCTGCACCGTTGCGCATGAGCGTCCTCACAACGGTCGGGCCGAAGAGCATTTTCTGCCGGCTGGACCCTTTGCCATCCTGCCGCTCACGGGAAATCGATCGTCGATCGTGTGGACCGAAAGGACTGCGGACGCGGAGAAGCTGGTCTCTGGCGATTCTTTCGTCTTCGAAGTGGAACTGGAACACAGGTTCGGCCTCAAGCTTGGGGAGATTTCTGTTGAAGGAACGCCACGCGCCTGGCCGCTTGGATTGACCTTGGCGCGCGATTTCGTGGCGCCGCGGATCGCCCTTGTTGGCGACGCTGCGCACGGCATTCATCCGATCGCCGGACAGGGACTCAATCTGGGGTTCAAGGACGCCGCAGCTCTTGCCGAGACCATCGTGGAGGCCGACCGGCTCGGCCAGGACATTGGCGCATTGGACATCCTGGAACGCTATCAGCGCTGGCGCCGCTTCGACACAGTGCAGATGGGAATCACCACAGACGTCCTGAACCGGCTCTTCTCCAACGATGTCGGGCCGCTGCGCGCGTTGCGCGATCTCGGGCTCGGGCTGGTCGACCGCATGCCGCGCATGAAGCGATACTTCATCCAGCAGGCATCCGGCCTGGCTGGAGGGACGCCAAGGCTGCTGAAGGGTGAAGCGATCTAGCCAAGGTCTTTGGTCACCCGATCCCGTCAGGAACCGGGTACATTGTAGATTGCCCGCACCTCGATCGTTCCCAGCTCAGCCAGTGGGATCGCCGCCGCCAGTTCGACGGCTTGTTCGAGGCTTTGGGCTTCTATCATGACAAAGCCCAGGAGCTGTTCCTTCGTTTCTGCGAAAGGCCCGTCTGTTACCATCGTTTTGCCTTTCCGGCGGCGAACCGATTTTGAGTGCCTGACAGATTGCAGGGCCTCGGCGACGAGCAAGCTGCCTGCCTCGGCCAGCGATCTGTCATAGGCCACCGAGGCGGCGTCGAGCCTGGCCAGTTCTGCCTTGCTCATGGTGTGAAGATCAGACTCCTGACCATAGACCAAGCATACATACTTCATCGGGATGTTCCTTGTGTTGTTGTCGAAGCCATGGCCTCATGAGCAGCGTGGCGTGCCGCGGCCAGTTCCATGACAGCCACGAACGATCCGAGAAGGACGACGCAGACCGCGACCCTCGCGAAGGCGGACCGTGACATGTGGCAAGCCGAACAAGACCGCTCGGAAAAGACCGGACCAATGCCTGAATGCGGTAACGGGTACATGGGCAATCCCCTCAGAACAGCGGCCAAAGGCTGCGATCTCACGAAGGACGCGGGCGTCGGCGGTCAGCCGACATTTTTGCCACCCGATGCCTCGTCAAATTGAAAATCGGTCTGAATGCGCTAAGTGATGCCGTGTATGCCGCGCCAGCATTCGCGTCGGCCAGCCATTCAACAAAGGAGAAGTTCATGGATCGCCACGCAACTGCCGTCTGGAAGGGCACGTTGAAAGAGGGAACAGGGACGCTCGATACACAGAGCGGCGCTCTTTCGACGATCCCGTATACGTTCAAAGCCCGATTTGAGGATGAGAGTGGCAAAGCCGGCACGAATCCGGAAGAATTGCTGGCTGCCGCGCATGCCGGCTGCTTCGCCATGCAGCTTTCGCACTTCCTCGCCGAAAACGGTACGCCGGCAGAGAAGCTTGATGCCAAGGCCGTGGTGACGCTGGTGCCAGGCACGGGCATTACCGGAAGCGCGATCACCCTTGTCGGCACCGTGCCGGGTATCGATGCCGACAAGTTCAAGGAACTCGCGGAAAAGGCCAAGGCCGGCTGCCCGGTTTCTCAGGCCCTTGGCGCCATCAAGGTTTCGCTGGACGCTTCCCTGGCCTGACGCTGTCGGCTGCTTGATAAAACGGGCGCATTCGGCGCCCGTTTTTTATTATCGTCCGTGGACTGAGCGCTCCCGGATCAGGAGCCTTCGATTCCCTGATGGGCCGATGCGCCCCATAGATCCTTGATGCGGCTGTCGCGACCACAAGACAGCCGGTAGAAGCGGTATCGGACCGGGTTCTTCTTATAGTAGTCCTGATGGTACTCTTCCGCCGGCCAGAACGCGGGAGCGGGCGCGATCTCGGTGGCAACAAGCTTGCCGAGCTGCTCGGCGACCTGCGCCTTTGACGCTTCTGCTGCCTTCAGTTCGGCTTCGCTGGAGGCATAGATCGCCGTCGTGTAAGGATGGCCGCGATCGCAGAACTGGCCGCCGCCGTCTGTCGGATCGACGGAGTGCCAGAACACATCGAGCAGCTTGTCGAAGCTCACCTTTGTGTCGTCGTAATCGATCTTGACCACCTCGCGGTGTCCTGCCGCCGTATGGTTCTTGTAAGTCGGGTTCTCGCTTGTGCCGCCTGCATAGCCGGACGTCGTCGACGTCACGCCGGCGACATGATCGAAGTCCTTTTCAACGCACCAGAAGCAGCCGCCGGCGAAGATTATGGATTTTTGTTCCGCGTTGGCAGCACCGGCAGAGGCAAAGGAAATCCCCACAAGCACGGTCGCCAGAATGGTTCTAAGCATCGGTTGAATCTCCAGATCGAGCTATGCAATCAAGTAAAGCAAGCCAGACGGTATGCAACCGAACCCGCAACAAACCTGCGTGATCGACCAGGTGCGGGAACCTGTATTTCCCGCAAGCGTTCTGGCACGATGGAAGCACTGGTTAGCGAATTCGGGCACCCGATACATACGCCTTTTTCGGTGGTTGCAGCGCGCATGCTGCTAGCTGCACTCTTTGGCGCCGCGATCGGCTTCGAACGCGAATGGCGCGAACGGCCTGCCGGGTTGAGAACGCACATTCTGGTCTGCGTTGCCGCTGCAACTTTTGCGATCTTGACCATAGAGATTGTCCATGCGCCGATGTTCGAAGGTCAATCGATAAGGTTCGATCCACTCAGGGTCGTTGAGGCCGTGACCGCCGGCGTTGCCTTCCTGGCCGCTGGCGTGGTCATCTTCACGCGCGGGGAGATACACGGTCTGACCACGGGAGCCGGCATGTGGATGGCCGGTTCAATCGGTCTCGCCTGTGGGCTCGGGCTCTGGCAGGTCGCGGGATTTGCTACTTTCCTTAGTCTGCTGGTACTCGGCGTGCTGCACACTCTGGAGGACAAGATGGCGCTAGGTCACGAAGCCAAGGGTGCGCCGCCGGACGTCGGGTCAACCAAGCAGCGTAAGAGTCCAGAAAAGTGACTCGACCGACCATCGCCCCAATGCCGTCTCGCCAGCGATCTGATTGCCGATAGCGCAAAACATTGGTATGAGCCGCGCATGAATGACGTTTTCGGTGATCGCGGCTTCCGGAAGTTTGTCCTGCAGGACCACAAGCGCCTGCCGGGGCGGTTCTTTGCCCGTCTTTCTGGTGCGCAGACCTGTCTCGTCTACCACTAGCCGACGGGCTTTCTTGCCGGCGTTGCCGGACCATTGTTTCACGAAAAATCGACGGATCAGGACCATGAGCGTACCGCGCACACTTTACGACAAGATCTTTGACGAACACGTTGTCGATCGTCAGGACGACGGCACATGCCTTCTCTACATCGATCGCCACCTCGTCCACGAGGTGACAAGCCCGCAGGCATTTGAAGGCTTGCGTATGACAGGCCGCAAGGTTCGTCACCCGGAACGGACGCTGGCAGTGGTCGATCACAATGTCTCGACGTCGCCAGACCGCAAGTTCGGCATCAAGAACGAAGAGAGCCGCATCCAGGTCGAGGCACTCGCAACGAACTCGGCCGAGTTCGGTGTGGAGTATTACTCCGAGAAAGACGTTCGCCAGGGTATTGTCCACATCATCGGGCCCGAGCAGGGGTTCACGCTGCCGGGAATGACCATCGTGTGCGGCGACAGCCACACCTCGACGCATGGCGCCTTCGGCGCGCTGGCGCACGGTATCGGCACCTCCGAGGTCGAGCATGTGCTTGCCACGCAAACGCTTATCCAGCGCAAGGCAAAGAACATGCTGGTGCGGGTCGATGGCAAGCTGCCCGATGGCGTCACCGCCAAGGATATCATCCTCGCCATCATTGGCGAGATCGGTACGGCTGGCGGCACAGGCTATGTGATCGAGTATGCCGGCGAAGCTATTCGCGCACTTTCGATGGAAGGCCGCATGACCGTCTGCAACATGTCCATCGAAGGCGGCGCGCGCGCCGGCCTGATTGCGCCGGACGAAACCACCTTTGCCTATGTCAAGGACAAGCCGCGCGCCCCGACGGGTGCCGCCTGGGACATGGCGCTGGACTATTGGAAGACCCTCAAGACCGATGAGGGCGCGCATTTCGACAAGGTTGTCGTGCTTGACGCGGCCAATTTGCCGCCGATCGTCTCCTGGGGCTCATCGCCCGAGGACGTCGTTTCGGTCGAAGGCGTCGTGCCCGATCCGGCGACCATAGGTGAC
>JBBSOT010000042.1:0-22139 GCA_038259455.1 Hyphomicrobiales bacterium
AAGTCGTCCTCGAGCACATCGAGCGCCGGCGCTGAACGCACGCACGCTGCGGAGTTTGCAGCGTACGTGCTTTTCCTTTTGCCTGGAGCGCTCTATCGCTTGGCGATCGGAATGTAATCGCGCTCGGCAAAGCCGGTGTAGAGCTGGCGGGGGCGGCCGATCTTCTGGTGCGGGTCCTCGATCATCTCTTTCCACTGCGCAATCCAGCCGACCGTGCGGGCAACGGCAAAGAGCACCGTGAACATGGTCGTCGGGAAGCCGAGCGCCTTGAGGGTAATGCCCGAATAGAAATCGACGTTCGGGTAGAGCTTCTTTTCGATGAAATACTCATCGGTAAGAGCGATTTTTTCAAGCTCCATGGCAATGTCGAGCATCGGATCGTCCTTGATGCCGAGTTCGCCAAGCACCTCGTGCGCGGTCTTCTGCATGATCTTGGCGCGCGGATCGTAGTTTTTATAGACGCGGTGCCCGAATCCCATCAGCCGGAACGGATCATTCTTGTCCTTGGCGCGGTCGATGAACTCCGGAATGTGGTCGACGTGGCCGATCTCGCTCAGCATGTTGAGCGCGGCCTCGTTGGCGCCGCCATGCGCGGGCCCCCACAGGCACGCAATGCCCGCCGCAATGCAGGCGAACGGATTGGCACCTGACGAGCCGGCCAGCCGAACGGTCGAGGTGGAAGCGTTCTGTTCGTGGTCGGCGTGCAGGATGAAGATTCGCTCCATGGCTCGCGCCAGCACAGGATTGACCTTGTACTCCTCGCACGGCACGGCGAAGCACATGTGCAGGAAGTTTGCCGCGAAGCCGAGTTCGTTCTTCGGGTAAATGAAGGGCTGGCCGACGTGGTACTTGTAGGCCATGGCCGCGATGGTTGGCATCTTGGCGATCAGGCGCATCGAGGCAACCATGCGCTGGTACGGATCCGAAATGTCGGTGGAGTCGTGGTAGAACGCGGACAGCGCGCCGACGACACCGCACATGACGGCCATCGGGTGTGCGTCGCGGCGGAAGCCCGTGAAGAAGCGCGACATCTGTTCGTGCACCATGGTGTGGCGCGTGACGCGGTAGTCGAAATCGTCCTTCTGGGCCTTGGTCGGCAGTTCGCCATAGAGAAGCAGGTAGCAGACCTCCAGGAAGTCGCCATGTTCTGCGAGCTGGTCGATCGGGTAGCCACGATGCAGCAGAATGCCGGCGTCACCGTCGATGAAGGTGATGGCCGATTCGCAGCTTGCCGTGGAGGTGAAGCCGGGGTCGTACGTAAATGCGCCAGTCGTTGCGTAGAGCGCACCTATGTCGATGACATCGGGGCCGACCGATCCACTGCGAACCTTGAGTTCATGGGCCTTGCCCTCATATTCCAGTTTCGCAGTCGTCATGGCAAACTCCCTTGGCAAAGTTCAAATTTGGGCAGGCAAAATAGCGTCATTAACACCCTTATCGGTGGCACCGCGAAGTTGCGGCTGGCTATGTTATCGCCCCTATGTTGCACCGCGACAGGCGCGTTTCAAGATACAGTAGGGCAGCAAGATTGTCCTAATCGATTTGATCCGCAATCCGGGCAAGACTTTCTTCTTGACCGAGGACCGCCAGCACATCGAAAACGCCAGGCGACGTTGATTTTCCAGTAAGCGCTGCACGTAAAGGCTGTGCGACAGCACCCAGCTTATGCCCTCCATCGAGCGCGAATTCGCGAATCTTTGCTTCCGTTGAAGCGGCGGTCCATTCCCCGTCGATACCCTGCAGCGCCTTGAATGCGCCGCCCAGAACTGCACGGGCAGGATCGCCGAGCAGAGCCTGCGCCTTTTCGTCCATTGGCAGCGGGCGATCCGAGAACAGGAAAGCGGCGCCATCGGCCAGTTCCACCAGTGTCTTTGCCCGCTCTTTCAGGCCGGGCAAGGCGGCAAGCAGCTGCGCCTGGCGGGTCGCGCTCATATTGTCTGCGATAAGCGCGCCGTTTTCGAGATAGGGCAATGTCCGGATGAAGCGTTCAAGCAGCGCGGCATCGTCCATGCGGCGCATGTGCAGTCCGTTCAGTGCTTCCAGCTTGGCGAAGTCGAAGCGCGCCGCGCCCTTGTTCACATCCTCGATCTCGAACCATTCGATCATGTTTTCTATCGACATGACCTCGTCATCGCCATGGCTCCATCCAAGCCGGGCGAGGTAGTTGAGCAGCGCTTCGGGCACATAGCCCATGGCGCGATAAGCATCCACGCCAAGCGCGCCATGGCGCTTTGAAAGCTTTGCCCCGTCGGCGCCGTGGATCAGCGGTATGTGCGCCATGACGGGAATATCCCACTCCATCGCATCGTAGATGATCTGCTGGCGCGCCGCGTTGGTCAGGTGATCGTCTCCGCGAATAATGTGGGTGACCCCCATGTCGTGGTCGTCGACCACGACTGCATGCATGTATGTCGGTACGCCATCGGACCTCAGGATAATGAAGTCGTCGAGATCCTTGTTGGGAAACTTAACGTCACCCTGAACGCGGTCGCGAACGACAGTGTCGCCGTCTACGGGTGCCTTGATGCGTATGGCAGGCTTGACGCCGGCAGGAGCATCCGAAGGATCGCGGTCACGCCAGCGGCCGTCATAGCGCGGCGGCCGGCCTTCGGCGCGCGCGCTTTCGCGCATCTCGGTGAGCTCTTCGGGCGAGGCGTAGCAGTGATATGCCTTGCCAAGCCGCACCAGTTCCTCGGCTACTTCGCGGTGACGGTCAGCACGCGCAAACTGCGAGATCGGATCACCCTGCCATGTCAAACCGAGCCAGGACAAGCCGTCGAGAATCGCGACAGTCGCCTCTTCGGATGAGCGTTGCCGATCGGTATCCTCGATACGAAGCAGCAACTTTCCGTCGGTGTGCTGCGAATAGAGCCAGTTGAACAGGGCCGTGCGGGCACCACCGATGTGCAGAAATCCGGTGGGCGACGGGGCAAAACGGGTGACGACTGAGTTCGACATTATTCTCCCGGGGAGTTGTCCGCAGCAACGGACAGGATAGGTTGTAGCGGCTGTAGCGCTAGGAGGTGGCGTTCATGTAGCATAGGTCGCCTCCGGTGCAAGAGGCAGGCGAAGGGGCAGGGCGCGTTATGGCGGATCATGTTTCGCCGGAAACTGTCAGCGAACGCACGATGTTCGCGCCTGTTTCTGCGCCTTTTCCGCTTCCTTCTGCTACACCGCTACAACCGCTGCCTGACGCTGAACATGGCCCAATCGCACAGGGCGCAAGGCCGCGTGGACGTATCCGGCAACTCGTAAGACGTGCGGTGCAAAGGGCGTGCAGCCCTCCCGCTATTGCGTCGGCTGCTGCAACCGAGGCGGAGCGGGGCATCGTTTTCGTGCTGATTCCCGTATGGCTGGCAGTCGGCGCGATTGGCTATTTCGCGGCCGCTTCGGAGCCTTCAATGCTTTCGCTTGCCGCAGCTGCTGCTGTCCTCGCCGCGCTGGTGCGGATCACCCGCACCCGTCCGGCAGTCATGGTCGCGCTCGCAGCTCTGTTGTTGATCTTGATCGGGGCGATCCTTGCCAAGGCCGAGACCTGGCGATCGGGCACGAAAATGCTGGGGGCGGAAATCACGACGCAACTGACCGGCCGCGTCGTCGAGATAGAGCACATGTCAACCGGGCGTGTGAGATTAACGATTGATGTGTTGTCTACGGCGCGACCGGTGTTGCGTTATGCACCTGACCGCGTACGCATCTCCGCCCGAAGCGTACCGGGCGATCTGTCTGCAGGATCGGCCGTCTCCGGATTGGTGCGGCTGATGCCACCGACCGGTCCGGTGCGACCTGGAAGCTACGACTTTTCCTTCCGCAGCTTTTTCGACGGCATTGGCGCAAGTGGGTTCTTTTTGCGCGGTCCCGTTAGTTCCCAAGTATCGCTGCCCGTATCTTTGGCGACTTGGCTCCAGGCACAGCTAGAGCGCTGGCGTGCAGCAGCGGCCACTCGTATCAGTGATAGGATCGGAGGCGCCGAAGGAGCGATAGCAGCAGCCCTGGTGGTCGGCGTGCGTGCCGGAATCCCCGATGACGTGAATGAGGCGCTGCGCCGCGCCGGCATCTACCACATCATTTCCATTTCCGGGCTGCACATGGCTCTGGTGGCCGGAACGATCATGGGTCTGTTGCGGCTCGGCTTTGCAATCTTTCCCGGTTTCTCGTCGCGCCATCCGGTCAAGAAGTATGCCGCTGGACTGGCCATTGCCGGCATCGCAGCCTACCTTTTCATTTCCGGCGGCGAAGTCGCTGCCCGACGCAGTTTCATCATGCTTGCGGTCATGCTGACGGCGGTGCTTTTCGACCGGGCAGCGTTGACTTTGAGAAACCTCGCCATTTCTGCCGTCGTGGTCATTGTCATTTCGCCACATGAAGTGATCGGACCCAGCTTCCAGATGTCGTTTGCCGCGACTGCTGCACTTGTCGGTGCCTTCGCCGCCTTGTCGGAATTCAGATCGCGCAGACCGTCAGTTGCGCCGCCGGCCAGTGCCGGAATGAGCCGCCGCATTGTCCGGCATGCCGGATTCGCGACGTTCGGCCTGGCTCTGACCTCGCTTGTCGCCGGCGGTGCAACGGCCATCTACGCCGCCTATCATTTCCAGCAGGTCTCTTCGCTAGGGCTCTTCACCAATCTGACCGCCATGCCGATCGTCTCGACGCTGGTCATGCCGTTTGCGGTTCTTGGGACACTCGCAATGCCATTCGGCATCGATGGGCCGTTCTTCGATGTGATGGGGTTGGGATTGAGGGCCACGATCACGATTGCGCAATGGTTTTCGGAGAGATCGCCGATCGACACCGTCGGACCGATCTCGCCGATTGCGGTTCTCATTCTGACTGCTGCTTTGGTCATCGCCACGACATGCACAACATGGTTGCGAAGCGCTGCTATCCCTCTGGCCGTCCTCGGTCTGCTGATGCTGCCGTTTGGATATCCGCCCGACCTCCTGATATCGGAAGATGCGCGCCTGGTCGGTCTATCCTCGGCGCAACACGGTCTGGCCGTCAGCCGCAAGAGGCCAAACGAGTTCACTGTCGATAACTGGCAACGCGCCGTTCAGGCAACGACCCTGATCGGCCCCGGGTTGCCGGATGACCAGGCTGGCAGCATGGACGATCTTCTTGCCTGGATGGATGATCAGCCGCAAGCGGAACAGGGGAGGTTCATCTGCGGTCTGGATATATGCCTGGCGCGCCATGGCTCGGGTGCGATCGTCGCTCGAGCCACCGACGCGAAGAGTGCGGCTGGCCTATGCGGCCGCGCCAGCGTCATTGTGATTGATGATGCAACAGCCAAAACGGTTTGTGCGTCGAGCAAAGTGCTCGTCATAACAAGCAGAGACCTCGCCAGATGGGGCAGCGCCGCTATCCGTTTCGAACCGGAGACCGGACCAATGCAACGACAATCGTCAGATACGGACGGACCGGCACGCATGGCCAGTTCTGCCCCAGCGGCGAGGATCGACTACGCCATACAAGAACCTTACCGACCGTGGCATCAACAGCGCAGCTTTTCGCGAGCGGCCAGGGGACTGCCGCCATATCAGCGCCGCCAGACCAGATCCGCGGCCGGGACCGACCAGGCGACAAAAGATGAGACCGGGATGGCTCAGTAACGCCGGATCAGCCCGACCAGTTTACCCTGCACCTTGACCCTGTCTGGCCCGAAGATCCGGGTTTCGTATGCAGGGTTGGCGGCCTCGAGCGCGATCGACGCGCCCTTTCGGCGGAACCGCTTTAGTGTCGCTTCCTCTTCGTCGACCAGGGCCACGATGATTTCACCAGGATTAGCGGTATTGGCGTTGCGTATAATCACCGTGTCGCCGTCCAGAATGCCGGCCTCGATCATCGAATCGCCACGCACTTCCAGCGCATAGTGATCACCGCCAGATATCATCTCGGGCGGCACCATGATTGCGTGCGTCTGGTGCTGGATCGCGTCAATCGGAACACCGGCTGCAATGCGCCCCATCACCGGCACGGACACGCCGGCTGCTGCATCGTCGTCATTGCTGGCCGAGCGATCACGCGTTGCGGATTTGGGCTGGCCCAGGCTGCCCTGGATCACGCTTGGCGAAAACTTGCGCGCCGCGTTCAGTCCTGGCGCGATGGAATCGGGAAGCCGCAAGACCTCAAGGGCACGGGCGCGGTTGGGAAGGCGGCGGATGAAGCCCCGTTCTTCGAGCGCGGTGATGAGCCGGTGGATCCCGGATTTCGACGCGAGATCAAGCGCATCCTTCATTTCATCGAAGGAAGGGGGAATTCCTGCTTCCTTCAGTCGCTCGTGAATGAAGAGCAGAAGATCATGTTGTTTGCGGGTCAGCATCGATATTTCCCCCAGGGAATCAAAACTCAAACAAAACCAGAACAAACACTATCTGTTCCAGTTGTGTTCCGCAACCGTTTAAAATTTAATGAATTTGTTGATGATTTGTTCAGCGTATCGGGATGATGCGGCAGACAGATCCGGCGGCTGCCGCTGGCGCGTACGGTTCGCGAATGATCAGGCATCCCGCCGCAGCCAGTGTCTTGAGCATGGACGAATCCTGGATCTTGAAGGGGGTCGCTACCAGCCCTGACCCGTTCTTCACAAGGCTGGCGCGAACATAGTCCTGACGGATGTCATTGGCTGGCATGTCGGCACCGAGAGTGGCCTCGATGGTCTGGTCGGTTTCTTGCCGTCCGCCGAGGCGCGCAAGCAATGGCTTGAGGAAGAGGTGCGAGCAGACAAGGCTGGCAACAGGGTTCCCAGGCAGTCCCAGGCAACGGGTTTTTTCGAGCACGCCGTACATCAGTGGCTTGCCCGGCCGCATCGCGATCTTCCAAAAGCCCATATCCGTGCCAAGTCCGGTGAGGGCGCGGTTGACGAGATCGTGGTCACCGACAGAGGCGCCGCCCAGCGTGACAAGCACATCCGCGCCGGCTGCGATCGCCTTGCTGACGGATGCCGCGATCAGGTCAAGCCGATCCGGCACGATGCCAAGGTCTAGCACCTGCGCGCCAGCTTGCTGGGCGATAGCCGCCACGCCGAAAGAATTCGAGGCAATTATCTGGTCGGGACCCGGAATGCTGCCCGGCGGCAGAAGTTCATCACCGGTCGCGATGATGGCAACCAGGGGGCGCTTGATGACCGGCAACCGTGGATGATTGGCTGCCGCCGCAAGGGACAGGGCCGCCGGATCGAGTATCCGGCCTGCCGCCAGAAGCGGCTCACCTTCCGCGAAATCCAGCCCTCTAACCCGGATATGCCGATGCGCGGCGACCGTCTCGAGGACATCGATGCTTGTCTCGTCGATAACGCGGACATTTTCCTGGATGGCAATCGTGTCGGCACCGACGGGCACCGGCGCGCCCGTGAAGATCCGTACGGCCTCGCCCACTGCGAGCGAACCTGCAAACTGTTTACCAGCCGCAGCAATTCCCTTGATCGACAGGCGCGCCGGCGTCGTCGATACGTCTTGTGCGCGGACGGCATAGCCATCCATGGCTGAGGCAGGGAAGGGCGGCTGCGTTCGCAACGCCACCAGCGGTTCAGCCAGCACGCGACCGGCCGCTTCAGCCAGCGGTACCGTCTCGGTGCCGCATTCACGGACGTCGAGGAGCATACGCTCCAGTGCCTCGGCAACCGGCAGCAAGGCCATGGCTAGAAGTCTGACCTGAAGTCGCCGGATTTGCCGCCCGTCTTTTCAACAAGCCGGATACCGGATATCACCATGCCACGATCAACTGCCTTGGCCATATCGTAGATGGTCAGACAGGCGACTGCGGTGGCCGTCAATGCCTCCATCTCCACCCCGGTCTTTCCGGTCACGCGCGCCAGCGCAGTCACACGCAGGCCCGGCAGCGCATCGTCCGGCTCAATGTCGACGGAGACCTTGGTAAGCAGCAGAGGATGGCAAAGGGGCACCAGTTCATGGGTTTTCTTGGCAGCCATGATTCCGGCAATGCGTGCAGCGCCGAGCACATCGCCCTTCTTGGCGTCACCCTGCAAAATCATCTTCAGGGTCGCTGGCTGCATCGTCACCGATCCGGTCGCGATCGCCGTCCGACTCGTTTCGGCCTTGTCGCCGACGTCAACCATGTTGGCCTGACCATCGGCGCCGATATGAGTGAGCGCGTCAGCTGTCATGTCAGGCGCTCGCCGCAACCTGTTCGCCCTCAAGCAGGGCGCGCGTTGCCTGCGTCACATCGGGCTTGCGCATAAGGCTTTCTCCGACCAGAAAGGCGCCGATCCCCGACCGTTCCAGGCGCAGGCAATCACCATGCTCGAAGATGCCGCTTTCACTGACCAGAAAGCGGTCATCGGGTACAAGCCGGTGCAAGCGCTCGGATGTGCCCAGATTGGTTTCGAAAGTACGCAGGTTGCGGTTGTTGATCCCGATAAGCCGTGAGTCCAGCTTCAGTGCGCGTTCGGTCTCCGCTTCGTCGTGCACTTCGATGAGTGCGTCCATTCCAAGCTCGCGTGCTGTTTGCTCCAACTGCCTGGCGACGTCATCGGTGACGCTTGCCATGATTATCAGGATCGCGTCGGCGCCCCATGCCCGGGCCTCATAGACCTGGTAGGGCTCAAACAGGAAGTCCTTGCGCAGCGCCGGAAGGCTCGTCGCATCTCGTGCCGTCGTCAGGAATTCCGGCGCTCCCTGGAAGGACGGTTTGTCGGTCAGCACCGAAAGACAGGCCGCGCCGCCCCGTTCATATGAACGGGCCAGAGCCGGTGGATCGAAGTCTTCCCGAATCAGGCCCTTGGAAGGGCTGGCCTTCTTTATCTCTGCGATGAGAGCGAAGGACCCAGCTTGGCGCTTCGCTTCAAGAGCAGCCAGAAAACCGCGAGGCGGTGCGGCGTCCGACGCCATGGACTTTATGTCGGCCATCGGAACACGCAGCTTTGCTGCGGCGATCTCTTCGCGCTTGTAGGCCTCGATCCTGGTCAGAATATCGCTCAACTGTCTATCCGTTCGAAACTGCGACGAGCTGATCAAGAACACGCCGCGCAGCGCGGCTGTCGATAGAATCGGCTGCGAGTTCGATCGCCTTACCCAGGTCGTCTGTCTTGCCGGCCACCACCAGTCCGGCGCCCGCATTCATCAGTACGGTATCACGATAGGCGCCGGGAGCGCCGTCCAGCAATGCCTTCAGGGCTGCTGCATTATACGCCGCATCACCACCGCGCAGGTCTTCCTTTCGGTGACGCGCGAGGCCGAACTGTTCGGGGGTCAGGGTAAATCGACTGATCTCGCCGTCCTTCAGCTCAGCAACTTGTGTCTCGCCGGTCGCCGTTATCTCGTCGTATCCGTCGCCATGCGCCACCCAAGCGCGTTCGGTACCGAGCGTCTTCAGCGCGCCGGCCACCGGATCGATCCATTCAGGCGAGAACACGCCCACCATCTGCCGTTTTACGCCTGCCGGATTGGAAAGCGGTCCGAGCAGGTTGAAGATGGTGCGCGTCCCCAGTTCAGCCCGCGTCGGCCCGACATGGCGCATTGCGGGGTGATGGGCCGGTGCAAACATGAAGCCGATCCCTGTCTGTGCGATGCAACGTGCTATCGCCTCTGGGTCGAGGTCAAGCTTGATGCCGAGACCGAGCAGCACATCGGCGGCACCTGTCTGGGAAGAAAGGCCGCGGTTGCCATGCTTGGCGACCGGAACGCCCGCGCCAGCAATGACGAAGGCGGCAGCCGTCGAGATGTTGACACTGTGCGAGCCGTCTCCACCGGTCCCTACGATATCGATCGCATTTTCGGGAGCGCTGACCCGCAACATCTTGTCGCGCATCGTCGCCACTGCGCCCGAAATCTCTTCGACAGTTTCGCCACGTACGCGCAACGCCATCAAAAATCCGCCGACCTGACCAGGAGTCGCATCCCCGGACATGATGATCTCGAAAGCCTGCCTGGCCTCGTCGAACGAAAGAGGCGATCCGGTCGCGACCTTGGCGATATGGCTCTTGAGCGTGCTCATGGGCTAGAATGCCAGCGCCTGCTCGATGGCATTGGGGTTCACGCTCACGGCATATTGACCACGCAGCTTGGCAACCAGTTCGTCGAGCAGATCGTCTGCAAAGCCTGAGGCAAACTGCTTTTTCACATCCTCGCCAATCGCATTCGCATCCGCACCGGCAGGTTCGAAAACCTCGGTCACCTTGAACAGCAGTTGTGCATCGCCGCTCGGGGAGGGACCAATGCCAACACCGCCCTCCTGAACACCGAAGATTACCGCGACGCCTGGTTTGGCGAAATCGGTATCGTCCGATTCGCGCTTCAGGCCCCGCTTGGTCTGCTTCTCGAGAGACAGTTCGGCCGCCAGCGCGTCGAGCGTTTCGCCATCCTTCAACCTTTTCTCCAAAGCGGAGGCCTTGGCCTCCAGCCGGCTTTGCGCTTCCTGGGCTTTCCAGTCGGCGGTGACCTTTGCCCTGACCTCATCCAGCGTGCGGTCCCGGCTCGGGGTTATCTGCTCGACTTCGTAAAAGACAAAGCCGTTACCGCCGATGTTGACGGGATCGTTTTCAATGCCGGCCTCTGTCTCGAAGGCCTGGCTCAACAACTCTTTCGACTGCGGCAGGTCGGCAACGACGGTGCCATCGGGACGTTGCGCGGCACGGTCTATGGCATCGATGGTGACCACCGGAAGACCGAGCTTGCCTGCCGATTCGCGCATCGTGTCGCCAGCGGCGCGGCTGTCCTCATACTTGTCATGAACGTCTAGCAGGATGCGGTTGGCTTCGGCGAGTGCCAGTTCGCTTCGGATTTCGGCCGCTGCTTCGCTCAAGGGACGCACGATCGCCGGATTGATCTCGGTAACGCGAACCAGCACCGGTCCGAAGGCGCCGTCGACGATCTGGCTGACTTCATTGGCCTGCAAACCGAACGCTGCATCGGCGACGGCCGGATCGGCAACCTTGTCCTTGGCAAACGTTCCCAGCAGCGTGTCGGATGACGTCTTTCCTTGCGCGGTCACGATAGAATCGAAGGTCGCTCCCGCTCTGATCGAGTCGAGAGCGGCCTGCGCGGCTTCGCGGTTGGGGAAAACCAATTGCTCTATTGCGCGCGTCTCGGGCGTCGTGAACCGAGCGACGTTGCTGTCGTAGTCTTCCTTCACCTGTTCGTCGGAGATTGCGGATTCATCGGCAATGCTCTCCGGCAGCAGGGTAATGTAGGCGAGCTTGCGATACTCCGGCGCTGCGTAGTTCGATTTGTTTTCCTCAAACCATGCGGCGAGCACGCTATCGGTCGGCTCCTCGACAGCTTCCACCGACGATTTCGGCAGGGCGATGAATTCAGCCGTCCTGTCTTCGCCGCGATAGAGTGCGACGGCCCGCAGGAATGTGTCGGGTGCATCCAGCCCATCCGAGACAGCTTCGACGATCTGTTGACGGATCGCGACCTGCGCCCGGTTTCTCAGATATTCCTCCGGTCGCATTCCGATCTGGCGCAACGCATATTCGAACTGCTGCCGATCGAATCTGCCGTCAGGCCCCTGGAAAGCAGCGTCATCCATGGTGAGCCTGGCCAGTTTATCCTGAGACAAGCCGAGGCCCAGTTCGCTGGCCTGCTCGTCAAGTACCGCTCCGGCGACAAGTTGGGCCAGGACCTGGTCTTCGATACCGAAGGCTTTTGCCTGTTCGCGGGTTATTCGGGTCCCGAACTGCTGCGACAGGACCGCGAGTTGCCGATCATAGGCCAGGCGGTATTCGATCGGGCTGACTTCTGTTCCGCCGGCAGTGACGACAGCATTGCCGCCGAACCCGTTGGCGACTTGCCCCGAGATGCCCCAAACGGCAAAACTCAGCACAAGAAGAAGAAGCAGGATTTTGGCTACCCAGGTTCCGGCAGCATTTCGCAGAGATGCAAGCATGAATCGTTCCGGTTGGTGGCGTCTAGATGCGCGCAATGTGGTTTCGAACGGCAATAGCGCCCTTCCGCCCGCAGGGCAATCGTTTCGCCTTGTCGCTTTTGTGATGGTTGGCGGGCTGCGCGTCGACGCGACCGGAAATGCAGCGATGACGTCGCGTGGCTGGCTGATTGCTTTGTGATGAGATTTTGATAGGAAAAGTTTAGCGGGCTGTGCCCCAGTTCAAAGGAATACGATCAATGTCCGCAGCTATCCGTCCCCTTGTCGCCGGCAACTGGAAGATGAATGGCACTTCAGCCTCTCTGAACGAGTTGCGGGCAATCGCGCACGGATTCATGGGTGGGCTCGATGCCGAGACCGAAGCTCTGATCTGTCCGCCAGCCACGATGCTTGCGCATGTATCGCAGATTCTATCGACGACGCCGGTGTCGTCGGGCGGCCAGGATTGTCACGGCAAGGATAGCGGAGCCCACACCGGCGACATTTCGGCAGCGATGCTGAAGGATGCAGGAGCGTCGCATGTCATTGTCGGCCACTCCGAGCGCCGGCAGGATCACCATGAAACAGACGCCATGGTGCACGCCAAGGCCGAGGCCGCCTGGCGTGCCGGCCTCGTTGCGATCATCTGCATCGGTGAGACCAAGGACGAGCGCCAACTGGGCGAGACACTTGATGTCTTGTCACGCCAGATCTCGGGCTCGGTGCCTACGGCGGCGACGGCGGCCAACACAATCATCGCCTACGAACCGGTCTGGGCAATCGGCACGGGGCTCACCCCCTCGATTCTGGATGTGGCGGAAGCGCACGCGCACATCCGGCAGGAACTGCACGAGATGCTCGGTGCACAGTCTTCAAGCATGCGAATTCTCTACGGTGGATCGGTCAAGCCATCCAACGCGGCGGAACTGCTTGGCATCAGAAACGTCAATGGCGCACTGGTTGGCGGCGCCAGCCTGAAGGCAGCAGATTTTCTGGGAATCGCCGAGGCTTATCGCTCTCTTTGAGACAGATGAAACGGCTCAAGGATCGTAAACATCCGTCGCATTGCAGAAGCCGGCTTCATATGCCCTGATGTCGCAAGGCGGGCGGTCGTTTGCCTTGGGCTTCTTGGCCTCGGATTGAGGCGAAGTCTGGCAACCGGCCAGAAGCGCCAGCGCCAGCATGGTTAGAATAGTCGTATTCAAGCCCGTCTCCCATCGATCTGAAGCGCGCCGGCCTGCGACAAGTTTCGGCGGCTGGCTTGCACTTTCACGCGCCGCTTGCAGTTTGGCCCATGCACACACGTCAGTCCACTATCGGATATAGCGGCGTTGCAGGCGGTCGGTCGGCCCGCCATTGCCACCGCTTTGGTGGCCTTGGCCGGTGCAGGGCCTGCTGGACGATCAGAAGTTGCAATGTCAGGGACAATTCCCATATTGCCGGCTCGGGCTTGGAAATGCTGAGAAAGCATTGTATGGAGCCGCCTCCAATTCATGGGCCGCGCCGTGCGGGCCCAAAAGTCGTTCCGTCAGGTGAATTCCATGGAAACTGTTGTCATCGTCATACATCTGATGGTCGTACTTGCGCTGGTGGGCGTTGTTCTCCTGCAGCGCTCGGAGGGAGGCGGCCTCGGCATTGGCGGCGGCTCGGGTTTCATGACGGCACGCGGTGCATCCAACGCACTTACGCGCGCAACGGCCATTCTCGCTGTCGCCTTTTTTGCGACGTCCCTGACCCTGTCGATCATCGCGCGCTACGGTGCGCAACCGATTGACATTCTGGATCGGGTGCCGGCCACCCAAGGTAGCCAGGATGGGGGCGGGGTTCTTGACCAGTTGGGCGGCAATGATGCGCCAGCGGCTGTTCCGCCTTCGGGGAGCGAGGCTCCCGCGACTCCTCCGGCAGCAGACGCGGCTCCGGCCGAGCCACAGGTTCCGAACCAGTAAGACGCTTATTTATCGGTCGAAACACCGCATCTGTGTTCGTTTAGGCACAGTTGCGGCAAATGACTGCCGTTCACGAAGAATCGTCTACCCGACGCGGCCTCACGCGCTTGAGGGAAGCCGACGTCATGCCTTATAAGGCGGGCAACAGCGCCATCGACTTCAACGAAGGGGCGGCTGTCTGAACGTCGTTCGTCAACCAACTCCTCCGGGACCAATATCATGAAGCTTCGCCTTCTCGTCGTTTTGGGATTTTGTGCCAGTTTCTGCCTGAATTCGGCAGCGATCGCCGCAACGCCTCGTCCCCAGCCCTCAGCCACGCCTGCTGTGAATGCGCTGGAGGTTGCAACGGTCGCCACCTCAAAGGCCGACGCCGACGCATTGAAAAAGAAGAAGAAGCTAGCCGCCGAAGCCAAGGCCAAGGAAAAGGCGAAACTGGCTGAAAAAGCCAAGGCCGAGAAGGAAAAGAAGCTCGCCGCAAAGGCCAAGGCCGAGGAAAAGAAAAAGCTTGAGGCCAAGGCTAAGGCAAAAGCCGCTGAAAAGCAGAAATTGGCTGAAAAAGCCAAGGCCGAGCGCGAAAAGAAGCTCGCCGCCAAGATAAAGGCCGACGAACAGAAGAAGATCGCCCGTGCCCAGGCAGCGGAGGAGCGCAAGGTCGCCAGGGCGAAGGCAGCCGAGGAAAAGAAAATTGCCCGGGCCAAGGCTGCTGAAGAGCGCAAGCTGATGCTCGCAGCCAAGGCCAAGGCCAAGGAAGACCAGCGGCTTGCGCGAGTTCAGGCCGAGGAGACACGGCGCCAGCAGGCCGTCGCGGCGGCGGAAGCAGCGCGAAAGGCCGAGATAGCGCGGCTTGCCTCGATGGAAGTCGTCCAGACCGGAAATAATGGTGAACTGCGCAGCGAGGCGGCTGTCGAGGCTCCCAAGCAAGCAAATCTCTTTTCCGGCCTGTTCGGCGGCAGCAAGCCCGTCCAGAAGCAATCCATGTTGCCCGAGACTCGGGCGCTTGACGCTGCGCTGGAAATCAAGGACGCCAAGAAGAAGTTCAAGGTAAAGCCCGAGTTCGAGCCGCAGACGGTTCAGTTCTCAGGTTATACGCGTGGCACAATCGTCATCGATACGGCGTCCCGGTATCTCTATCTGGTCGAGGGATCCAACCGGGCACGGCGCTACGCTATTGCGGTCGGTCGCGATGGCCTGCAGTACAAGGGCTCGGTCAAGGTCGGTGACAAGCAGGAATGGCCGCGTTGGATTCCGACCAAGGATATGCAGAAGCGCGAGCCGGCGAAATACGGAAAGTATGCCGACGGCATGCCAGGTGGTGGACAGAACCCGCTGGGAGCTCGCGCGATCTATCTCTACGAGAACGGTCGCGATACCCATCTGCGAATCCACGGGACCATTGCGCCGGAGACAATCGGAACGAACTCCTCGAATGGCTGCTTCCGCATGATCAATGAGCACGTGATGGACCTGTATCGGCGGGTCCCGATGGGCACGCAGGTCGTCGTGCTCTGACACCGAGGTCTCTTGCATCTGAGAAAAGCCGGCAACTCGCCGGCTTTTCTTTTGGCGGCAACGGTCCAAGGGAAAAGCCACCGCACCGGAATTTTTCTCTGGTGGAATCAATCCGGCAACGTTAAGCGGTGAATCCCATGGCGCGATATGTATTCATCACCGGCGGCGTGGTTTCCTCGCTTGGAAAAGGCATAGCAGCAGCGGCACTTGGTGCACTGCTCCAGGCACGCGGCTACCGCGCCAGGATAAAAAAGCTCGATCCCTATCTGAATGTCGATCCTGGAACGATGTCGCCGTACCAGCACGGCGAGGTCTTCGTGACCGATGACGGTGCCGAAACCGACCTCGATCTGGGCCATTATGAACGCTTCACCGGGCGTTCGGCCAACCAGGCCGATAACATCACGACCGGGCGCATCTACAAGAACATCATCGAGCGCGAACGGCGCGGGGACTATCTTGGCGCAACCGTGCAGGTCATCCCGCACGTTACCGACGAGATCAAGAATTTCGTACTCGAAGGCAACGAGGACTTCGATTTCGTGCTTTGTGAGATCGGGGGCACGGTCGGCGACATCGAGGCGATGCCGTTTCTCGAAGCAATTCGCCAGCTCGGCAACGATCTGCCGCGCAACAATGCCGTTTATGTCCATCTGACATTGATGCCGCACATCCCGACCGCCGGCGAACTGAAGACGAAGCCTACCCAGCACTCGGTCAAGGAACTGCGTTCAATCGGCATTGCGCCCGATATTCTTCTGGTCCGGGCGGACAGGGCCATCCCAAAGGAAGAGCGACGCAAGCTCTCGCTGTTCTGCAATGTGCGCGAAAGCGCAGTCATCCAGGCGCTCGACGTGCCGCACATTTACGATGTGCCCTTGGCCTATCACCACGAGGGCCTCGATTCGGAAGTGCTTGCCGCCTTCGGCATCGAACCGGCGCCGAAGCCGCGCATGGAACGCTGGCAGGGCGTGTCATCGCTCATTCACAACCCGGAAGGCGAGGTGACGATCGCCGTTGTCGGGAAATATACCGGCCTCAAGGACGCCTATAAATCCCTCATCGAGGCTTTGTCCCACGGCGGTCTTGCCAACCGTGTCAAGGTGAAGCTCGAATGGATCGAGAGCGAGATATTCGAGAAGGAGGATCCTTCTCCATGGCTTGAAAAGGTGCATGGAATACTTGTTCCTGGCGGCTTCGGCGAACGCGGTTCCGAGGGCAAGATCCTCGCGGCAAAGTTCGCGCGCGAACGCAAGGTGCCTTATTTCGGCATTTGCTTCGGCATGCAGATGGCCTGCATCGAGGCGGCCCGTTCACTGGCGGGCATTGAAGGCGCATCGTCGAGCGAGTTTGGCGCCACAGACGAGCCGGTCGTCGGGCTGATGACGGAATGGCTGAAGGGGAACATGCTGGAAAAGCGCCGCGAAGCTGGAGATCTCGGCGGAACGATGCGGCTTGGGGCATACGACGCCCAGCTGGCCAAGGATTCAAAGATCGCCGAGATCTATGGCAGCGAGGCGATTTCCGAACGGCATCGCCACCGCTACGAGGTCAACATCGACTACAAGGAACGTCTTGAGGACTGCGGTCTGGTTTTCGCGGGCATGTCGCCGGACGGCGTGCTGCCGGAGACGGTGGAATATCCGGATCATCCATGGTTCATCGGTGTTCAGTATCACCCCGAACTGAAAAGCCGCCCGCTTGAGCCGCATCCGCTGTTTGCGAGCTTTATCGGTGCTGCTGTGGATCAGTCACGCCTGGTCTGAGCGAATCGGCATCAGCCGCCGTTCTTGAGGTCACCGCTGACCTTCAATTCGCTTACCTGTCTGATGGCGTCGGCCAAGGTGGCAGAATCCTGCGCTCCCATGACGGCGTACTTGCTTTCGAGCAGGAAGCAGGGAACGCCGGTGATGCCCATTTGCGAAGCCGTCGCGGCC
Source organism: Hyphomicrobiales bacterium (assembly GCA_038259455.1). Taxonomy (GTDB): domain Bacteria; phylum Pseudomonadota; class Alphaproteobacteria; order Rhizobiales; family Rhizobiaceae; genus CAMYMG01. The sequence continues at coordinate 17,213 of JBBSOT010000042.1, forward strand.
TCTTCGGATACTGCATCACAGTCTGCGTCGCCGGCGAGCAAACCCTCGACCACAGACGCATCCATGCCCGCCTGTCCCGCAGCATCGACAAGAGCCGAATGATCGCCGATGTTGACGCCTTGCTCGAAATAGAGCTGGAACAGGTTTCGAACGAGCATATTCTGCGTGGCGTTATTCGCAGCGCCGGCCCATCGGATCAGTCGATGGGCGTCGAGCGTATTGGGCGAAACCTTGATCGCATCGAAATCAAAGCTGATGCCCTCTGCTACACCGAGCGGCACGATGCGCGCATGCATTTCGCGCAGCCGCTCCTCGCTGCCGAATTTGGCCAGCATATACTGCCTGCGATCCATTCCCTCGCGCGGGATAGTGGAATCGAGTTGGAACGGCCGCCAGTGGACCTCCACCGCTATGTCCGGGAGTGACGCGATGGCGCTGTCCAGCCGTTTCTGGCCGATGAAGCACCAGGGACAAACAACGTCTGAAACGACGTCTACCGTAATGGACTTGGTCATGGTCCGGCTCCTCGGATGGCTCAGTCTTCGCGCCACCAGGTTGGCAACTGGTATCCGTATATGGGTGTTGCTTGCGGATGTTTGATATGGGCCCACCGACCGACCCATTGTTCAGGCTGGTGATAGAGAGGCACCACGTAGTAGCCGCTCAGCAACAGGCGATCCAGGGCGCGTACGGCGCTATCGAAATCGTCCCTCTCGCGGGCCTGCACGAGGGCATCGATCACTGCATCGATGGCCGGTTCCGAAACACCGGCGAAATTATAGGTGCCTGGAACATCGCGTGAAGCCGTGCCCCAGCGCCCAACCTGTTCGCCGCCAGGCGACAGCGATGACGTAAAGCGCACCAACATGGTGTCGTAGTCGTATGTCTGCTGGCGCTTGAGGTATTGCGCGCTGTCGACAGAGCGGATTGTGACCGTGATGCCAAGACGGGCCAGGGTGCGTTGCCACGCAGTTGCAAGAGCTTCCCCGGACTGGCCATTCAAGAGAATTTCGAAAGCAAGGGGACGGCCTTCCGGGTCGAGCATCCTGCTTTCATTGAGCGTGTAGCCGGCTGCCATGAGGGCATCGAGCCCCTTCTTGAGGAACTCCCTGTCGCGCCCGCTCCCGTCCGACGTCGCAGGCGCCCAGGTGCCGGCCATGATCTCAGGCATCACTGCACCGGGAAACGGCGCCAGCAGCGCCTTCTCTCGGTCACCTGCCGGCACCCCGGTGGAGGCAAGCTCGGAGCCATCAAAATAACTCTTGGTGCGGGTATAGGCACCAGAAAAAAGGTTCTTGTTCGCCCATTCGAAGTCGAAGAGGCCTGCAAGGGCTGCCCTGACATCCCGGTCCTTGAAGACTTCGCGGCGCGTATTGAGGACAAAACCGTACATGCCCGATGGCAACCCGCTGACGAAAGTGTCCTTCACAACGCGACCGTCAGCAACGGCCGGAAAATCGTAGCCGGTTGCCCACCTCCCGCTGTCCCGCTCGATCTGTATGTCGGTATTTCCCTTCTTGAACGATTCGAACATCGTGTTCTCATCACGGATGTAGTTGATGCGAATCTCGTCGTAATTGTCGAAGCCGACCTTCGAGGGGATGTCCTTCGCCCAGTAATCGGGCCGCTTCTTCAAGCTGACATATTCGCCAGGCTTGACGTTATCGACGATATAGGGGCCGGAGCCGGGCAGGGGATCGAGCGTCGACTTGTCGAAATTTTCGGCATCGGTCGAATGCCGCGGCAGGATCGGCAAAAGAGCCAGCAGCATCGGCGATTCGCGATCGGCCCTTTCATTGAAAGTGAACCGCACGCCGCGCTCGCCGATTTTCTCCATCCGGTCGACCGTCTTGATCCAGTTCTGATAAAGTGGCCGGGCTTTTTCCCTGAAAAGCTCCATCGTGAAGATCACGTCGTCGGGCGTCACAGGACTGCCATCCGAAAAGCGGGCGCGTGCATCGAGCGTGAACTCGACGAAGGTTCGATCCTCATCGGTCTCGACGCTCTCGGCCAGCAGGGGATAGAGCGTGAAGGGCTCGTCGCGCGAGCGCATCATCAGCGTGTCGAATGTGTTGACGCCAAAGTCCTGATCGAAAAGACCGCGCGCACCGTCGCCCTGAACGATGAAGGAATTGAGGCTGTTGAACGTGCCTTGAACCGCATAATCGATGCGTCCGCCTTTGGGCGCGTCGGGATTCACATACGGAAAGTTGCTGAATCTCGCTTCGAGCGCCGGCTTTCCATGCATGGAAAGGGCATGGGATTTCTCGGCGTGTGCGTTCCCTGCGGCAAGCGGCAGCACGGCCAATGCCATGGCAAGGCTGAGCAGCGTTCGGTGCATCATGATCTCCCGAGTTGGACGCGCGGCGCATTGATTCGTCGCGTAAAGTAGCATGGCGCACAAAGATGCCCTTATCGCGGGGATCAGAGAAGGATTCACCGGTGCCGGGCTGGATTCGTGCGTCATCGCAGTGTAACACGCGAGCCGAAGTCATCCTGTTGCCTCAATTGCGCAACAGGTAGCAGGCAACGCGGTGGGGCAGCGCCGCTTCCGCACGATGCGAGAGGAAACTGACAAGATGACAAGCCTGAAAACCGATCTATACCGCGCTTCGGTCATGGCTGCCGGCGTTGTGGGACTGCTGGCTTCGGCTACCGTCCCTTCGACAGCTCAGCAGCAACCGCAGCAACCGCCGAAGGGCTGGTTCAAAGCGTGCGCAAAGCAGGAAGACGTCGACATCTGCAACGTCCAGAACATCGTCAGCGCCAACACCGGACAGGTTGTTACGGGCGTCAGCCTTCTGGAGATCAAGGGCAAGGTCAACAAGAAGGTGTTCCAGGTGACAGTGCCGACGGGCCGTCTGGTGCCTCCCGGCATCGGTTTGCAGGTTGATGGCGGCAAGGCGCAGAAGCTCGACTACGTGCTGTGCTTCCCCGATCGCTGCATCGCCGAGGCTCCGCTTTCGGATGCGCTGGTTGCTTCGTTCAAGAAGGGGTCTGAGCTTACCCTGACCTCGGTCAATTCCCAGAACCAGGGCAACCCGGTCAAAGTATCGCTCTCCGGATTCACCGGCGCCTTTGACGGCCCTGCGATGCAGCAGTCCGATATCGAGGACCGGCAGAAGAAGCTTCAGGAATTCGTCGCCAAGAACAACGAGGATTTTGCCAAGAAGCTCAAGGAAGAGCAGGAAAAGGCCAAGTCCAGCAACTGACCGAGCGATCTTTCGAACGGCATGAAAAGCGGGGTTTTGACCCCGCTTTTTTATTGTCACGACAATCATTCATGATTTGAGGGCGGTGTGGAGCACTTTCAGTGTCGCGCACGGTCCTTCGGGGCGTATTGCCCGTCAGGTGTTCGGTCGAACATCTGCAGCAATTGCGGATGGCGAACCGGTTCTCCCGATTGGTCCTCCAGCAGGTTCTGCTCCGACACATATGCGATGTACTCGGACTCGGCGTTCTCGGCCAGAAGATGGTAGAAGGGCTGATCCCGGCGCGGTCGAACGTCCTTGGGTATTGCCTCGTACCATTCCTCGCTGTTGCTGAACTGCGGATCGACATCGAAGATGACACCGCGAAACGGAAAGAGGCGGTGACGCACCACCTGACCGATCGCAAATTTTGCCGTCTTCATTTCGTTTGTCATCCAAGCCTCTGATGTTATTTGGCCCAGAGCACCCGCGATTTCAATCCCGAAGCGCTTGACGTTCTGCAACACGTCGCGTTACCGCACCCTGAGGCACTGGGAACAGACTCCACTATGTCAGACGTCATCGGTCTCGTTCTGCCGTTCTTCGGATTGATCATTCTGGGGTTTGTTGTGGCCCGGATAACCAGGCAGCCGATAGAGGCGCTTGGCTGGATGAACACATTCGTCATCTATGTCGCGCTGCCGGCTCTGTTCTTCCAGTTGCTGGCCAAGACGCCCTTCGAGCGGTTGACCGAATGGAAGTTCATTTTCGGTTCGGTCATGTCGACATACATCATATTTGCAGTGATGTTTGTCGGCTCGGTGCTGCTTTCGCGTGGTGAAATTGCCGCCTCGACCATCAAGGGGCTTTCGGCCGCCTATGGAAATATCGGCTACATGGGAGCCGGTTTGGCGCTGCTGGCTTTCGGGGAGGATGCTGCAGTGCCGGTAGCGCTGATCTTCTGTTTCGAGAATATCATGCACTTTGCCATCGCGCCGATGATGATGGCCCTTTCGGGCGACGAGAAGCGTTCGCGCCGTCAGCTTTTTTCCCAGGTTGCGCTGAAGATCGTGCTTCACCCTTTCATCATCGCCACCGCGATCGGGGTATTTGCCGCCTATATGCAATTTCAGCCGCCGGTGGCCGTTGAACGGCTGCTTGCCTATCTCTCCAGTGCCGCGGCGCCATGCGCACTCTTTGCAATGGGCGTCACCCTGGCGTTGCGGCCGTTGAAGCGGGTACCGGTCGAACTGCTGCCCATTGCGATCCTCAAGCTCGTGCTGCATCCTCTGATTTGCTACGTTGTGCTCAGTTGGATTGGCAATTTCTCGGAGACCTGGATCTTTTCCGCCGTCCTGCTGGCCGCTCTCCCAACGGCAACCAACGTTTTTGTCATTGCCCAGCAGTATCACGTATGGATCGAGCGAGCCTCGGCCAGCGTCCTGCTGACGACCTGTATGTCGATTGCAACCGTGACTGCTCTACTTTGGCTGATCAAGAGCGGAACCTTGCCGCCTGACCTGTTTCCGTAGGTCGGACACTATCGAAGCAGCACCGCTACCAGGTCGCAGTCCCTCGCGCATGAAGAATGCCCTCAGCGGTGCGACGGCGCCGATCATGCCAAGCCCAGCACTGCGCGCCATCTGCGCCGGCAACATATCCGACAGCAGCGACATGTTGAGCAGGTTGACCGCTGTCGCGCGGGCTACGATGTCGGGCCGGCGCTTGCGATCATA
>JBBSOT010000043.1:0-21893 GCA_038259455.1 Hyphomicrobiales bacterium
ATTGCCAGACGTCGGGTTGGTCGCTGACAGAACAGGAACCCTACAACAATATCGCTCGGACGATGGTCGAGGCGATGGCAGCGACACAGGGGCATACGCAGTCACTGCACACCAATGCATTTGACGAGGCGCTGGCGCTGCCGACCGACCATTCGGCGCGCATTGCCCGCAATACGCAACTCGTGCTGCAGAAAGAATCCGGCACGACGCGCTTCATCGATCCCTGGGGAGGCTCGGCCTATGTCGAACGCCTGACACACGACCTTGCCGCGCGCGCGATGAGCCATATCGAAGAGATCGAGAAGCTTGGCGGCATGGCTGCGGCGATTGAAAAGGGCATTCCCAAGCTGCGCATCGAGGAAGCGGCTGCACGTACCCAGGCACGCATTGATTCCGGCCAGCAGGCGCTTGTCGGCGTCAATCAATGGCGCCCGGATCATGACACCGACGTCGACGTTCTCAAGGTCGACAATGCCGAAGTAAGGGCGCGCCAACTGTCCAAGCTGCAAGCACTCAAGGGAACGCGCGACGTCGCGGCCGTGGAAAGCGCGCTCGCGGCGCTGTCGAAAGCAGCGGCCGGCGACGGCAATCTGTTGGAATTCGCAATCCGCGCCGCGCGGGCGCATGCCACCGTCGGCGAAATTTCCACGGCGCTGGAAAAGGTGTTTGGCCGCCATGTCGCGACAGTTCAGATGATTTCCGGCGTCTACCGCAAGGAGATGGGCGAGAACCACGACGTCGATGACGTGGTAGAAAAAGTCGAGGCTTTCGAGCAGAAGACCGGTGCCAAGCCGCGTATACTCGTCGCCAAGATGGGCCAGGACGGGCACGATCGCGGCCAGAAGGTGATCGCCACCGCATTCGCCGACCTCGGCTTCGATGTCACCGTGGGGTCAATGTTCCAGACGCCCGAGGAAATCGCCAGGCTGGCGACCGAGCGCATGGTCAACATCGTCGGTGCTTCTTCGCTGGCGGGCGGCCATCTGACACTGGTGCCCGAACTGCGCGCAGCCCTAGACAGGCTTGGCGGCAAGGACATCATCATCGTCGCCGGGGGCGTCATTCCGCCGCAGGATTACGATGCGGTGAGAAAGGCCGGGGCCGTCGAAATCTTCCCGCCAGGGACAGTCATTCCCGATGCTGCGGCGCGACTGATGGAGCGACTGCTGGAGAACTGAGTTGCTGCGCCCGTTCGCTTGGCGAAGCGATCCGAGCCGCTATCAAATCTCGAGCTTGACGATTTCCCATTCCTTGTCGTTGACGGTGGCGGTTTCGCCGACCGTCTTGCCGAACAGGGCCAGAGCCATCGGAGAGACATGCGAGACACTGCCCTTGGCCGCGTCGGCCTCGTCCTCGCCGACGATTTTCCAGGCCTTGCGCTTGCCGTCCTCGCCCTCGATGGTCACCGTCATGCCAAACCGCACCACGTCGCTATCGGGCTCCGGCTCGGACAACTCGGCGTTCTCGCGGCGTGACGACCAGTAGCGCAGATCGCGCGACACAGTCGCGATGCGTTCACGGTCGGCATCCGCCTCGGCTTTTGCCAAATCTTCGCGCAGTTCGTTAACCCTCAAATCGATCTGCGCAAGTCCGCCTGGCGTGACAAGATTGCGGTGTGTGCTTACGGGACGCTCACCGATATCGGCGATCTGCCCCTCGCTGTCATCTTCGCGTGTGAATGCTCTGCTCATCCACACAACCTAGGGAGAGCCGGGGCATTCCACAAGCGGCAGCACCACGAATTGCGGTTGCGGCCACGGCTGGCATGATTCCTGCGATGCTGCGGATTGAAAGGGGAAACTGTGCCGATGTTGAACAGACGCAACCTCCTCAAGCGCTCGGCCCTGTATGGCGTGGCCGGCCTGGCCCTGCCGAATAGCCTGCTGGCTTCGGGCCTGAAGGGAATCGAACTGGCAGCGATGCGGGGCTCGATCAACGCAACCGACCTTGGCCTGCGACCGGACATGCTCGACGACCAGAGCCGCTCCTTCGCCAAATTGCTCGGCCAGGCCTCGGATCGCAACGTTCCGGTGTTCCTTCCTGCCGGCACCTACGTGGTGTCGAACATCACGCTGCCGCCTTTCGTGCGGTTGAGTGGCGTGCCAGGCGCCACCCGCATCGTCTATGGCGGCGACGGCCACCTGATGGCAGCCGAGGACGCGATGCATCTGGAGATGAGTGGACTGGTGCTCGACGGCGCCAATCGCCGGATGGGCGACCACTCCCGGGGGCTGGTTGACCTGCGCCGCGTGGACCATGTCGCGATCGACAATTGCGAGATCCTCGGCAGCAGCAAGAACGGGATATCGCTGGAGCGCGTCGGCGGCCGCATCGAGCGGACGACGATTTCCGGTGCTGCCGAGGCCGGCATCTATTCGGTCGAGGCAACGGGCCTCAGCATCACCGGCAACAACGTCGCCGATTGTGCCAATGGCGGCATCCTGGTGCATCGCTGGCAGGTCGGCGACGACGCCTCAATCGTGACCGGTAACCGGGTCGAGCGCATAGCAGCGCGCAATGGCGGCACCGGACAGCATGGCAACGGCATCAATATATTCCGCGCCGACAAGGTCATGGTGTCAGGCAATATCGTCAGTGACTGCGCTTTCTCGGCGATCCGCGCCAACAGCGCCAGCAATCTGCAGATCACCGGCAATACCTGCACGCAGTCGGGCGAAACGGCCCTTTATGCGGAGTTCTCCTTCGAGGGCGCCGTCATCAGCAACAATATCGTCGACAGTGCTGCCAACGGTATCTCGATTGTCAACTTTGACAAGGGCGGACGCGCTGCCGTCTGCGCGGGCAACCTGGTGCGCAACCTGTCGTTAATAGGCCCCTACCTGGCCAGCGCGCCGGGTTTTGGCGTCGGCATAAGCGTCGAGGCCGACACAACGGTCACCGGCAACATGGTCGAGAACGCGCCACGCTACGGCATCAAGATCGGCTGGGGACCCTACATGCGCAACGTCGTGGCGACAGGCAACGTGATCCGCGAAGCACCCACCGGCATTGCTGTCACCGTGGTCGACGGCGCCGGTCCGGCGGTCATATCCGACAACGTCATTTCGGGCGCAAGCAAAGGCGCGGTCGTCGGCTACCGCTGGTCTGAGCCGGTTACCGGCGACATGGCGCAAGTTGGCAATAGCGGCTTCGGGCATCTGACCGTAGAACGCAACCACGTCGGCTGAGGGCAGTGTTGGCCGGCTAAGCCAGCGCCTGCGTCGGGCGCCGAGCGCCGACAACGGCGCCGATCCGGCTACGGATGGGGGCGTGGGCGATTTCGCTTAGGCGCGCCGCGACCTCGCCATCGGCCGCAAGGAGCTTCGCCAGCACCGCCGCGACCATGGTTTCGGTGCCGCGTTCGGCGCCATCGTCGCATTTCAGCGCAATGCCGAGTCCGAGTTCCGGCACCGCCGCGCAGTAGACGCCTTCCGCCCCGACCTTGGTGAATATCCTGCCCGGTGCAGCTTGCATCAGCACAACGTCCGCCTTGCCGGTGCCTGAAACGAGCAACGGCTCGGCCATGCAGGCGTCGAGCAAGCGCCTGGCTGCGCTGGCGCGCTCTGGAGCGAGGCCTACTCCCGTCGCCATGCGGGAAAAACCCAATGCGAGATTCTTCAGGGGCACCGCGTATGTCGGGATGGAGCAGCCGTCGATAGCCGCGTTGCCGGCATCGTGCACGGCCCCCGTCACGTCCTGCATGGTCGTTCGAACCATCTCCTGGGAGGGATGGCCGGCAGCCACATAGCCCCTGGGGTCGATGCCCCCATGGACGCAGGTACAGAGAAAGCCCGCATGCTTGCCCGAGCAATTATTGCAAAGCGCCGTCGGCTCATCGCCGGAACGTGCGAGCGCGACAAACGCATCGTGGTCAAACGGCCAGTGGCTGCCGCATTCGAGCGCCGTGTGGTCGAGATCGGCGCGCGCCAACATCGAGGCGGCAAGTTCGGTATGCATCGCCTCGCCCGTGTGCGAGGCGCAGGCCAGCGCCAGTTCGCGCTTGCCCAAGCCATAGGCGTCGGCTGCACCGGTTTCGATCAAGGGCAGCGCCTGGATTGCCTTGACCGCGGAGCGCGGAAAAACCGGCCGCGCCGTGTCACCGATTTCCAGCACGGCCTTGCCATCAGGACCGCAGACAAAGACCGCGCCGCGATGGCGGCTCTCCACGATGCTGCCGCGCAGCACCTCGACCAGTACGGGATTGCTCACCATGAATTCCTGTTCACCTGACGATCCCAGCAGATGAAAAGCCGCCATCGACGGTCAGCGTGTGTCCGTTGATGTAGCTCGCTTCCGGCGACAGCAGAAAGGCAATCGCCGCCGCCACTTCGTCCGGCTCGCCATAGCGCGCCTGGGGAATCTGGTGCAACCACATTTGCCGATCCTCGGCGCTATGCGACTTCATCACCATCGGGGTCTCGATGGGTCCGGGCGCCACGCAATTGACCCTGACATTGCGGTTGCCGAATTCAAGTGCCATGACCTCCGACATCAGCTTGATGCCGGCTTTGGAGGCGCCATAGGCGACGCGGCCACGGTTGGCGCGGATTCCGGAAACAGATCCAACGTTGACGATGGAGAGCGTTGCGCCCATTCGCTCCAGTGCCGCCTTGGCGGCGATGAAGGAGCCGACGAGATTGACGTCGAGCATTTCCCGAAACATCTCCGCAGTCGTTTCCTCGACCGACAGGTTGCGCAGGATGCCGGCCGAGTTCACCAGCCCACCGATCAGGCCAAGCCGGTCGACCACCTCGTCGAATACGGCGCCAAGATCGTCCTCGTCGGTAACGTCTGCTTCGAGGAAAATCGCATTCTCATCGGAAAATGCGCTCTCGGCCAGGATCAGCGCATTCGGGTCGGCGTCGACCACGGCGACCGGCCAGCCATCGTCGAGCAGTCGCTTGACCACCGCCATGCCGATCCCAGAAGCGCCACCGGTGACAATTGCCGGATGCTTCATCTGATGCGGTCCAGGATCGAGACGTAATTGGCGACCGCAGCACCGCCCATGTTGAAGATGCCGCCGAGCATGGCGTTCGGCACCTGGATGTCACCGGCCTCGCCGGTCAGTTGCATTGAAGTCAGCACATGCATCGACACGCCCGTGGCGCCGATCGGGTGGCCCTTGGATTTCAAGCCACCCGACGGATTAACCGGCAGGCGGCCGTCCATCGCGGTCTGCCCCTCCATTGCGATCTTCGCCCCCTCGCCGCGTCTGGCCAGTCCCATCGCTTCGTATTCGATCAGTTCGGCGATCGTAAAGCAGTCGTGCGTTTCGACGAAAGACAGATCGTCGAGCGTCACACCGGCCCTCTTCAGTGCCCGCGCCCAGGCTTCCTCGCAGCCTTCGAAGAGCAGTATGTCGCGCTTCGACATCGGCAGAAAATCCTGCACATGCTCGTTGGCGCGGAAGGCGACGGCGCGGCGCATCGATAGCGCATTGTCGCTGTCGGTCAGCACCAGCGCTGCCGCGCCGTCCGAGACCAGCGAACAGTCGGTTCGCTTGAGCGGCCCGGCAACATAGGGATTGCGGTCGCTTTCCTGACGGCAGAAGTCGAAGCCGAAGTCCTTGCGCATTTGCGCATAAGGATTGCCCATGCCGTTCTTGTGGTTCTTTGCCGCGATTGTGGCGAGTGCATCGGACTGGTCGCCGTGGCGCTGGAAATAAGCCTGCGCAATATTGCCGAACACGCCGGCGAAGCCTGACGGCGTGTCGCCATCCTCCGGCAGGTAGGAGGCTTTCAGGAGGTTCTTGCCGATCTCGGGCCCTGGCGTCGTCGTCATCTGTTCGGCGCCAACCACCAGCACGGTGCGCGCCGCCCGGGCGTCGATGGCGCGGATGCCGGCCCGCACCGCTGCCGAACCGGTGGCGCAGGCATTTTCGACACGCGTTGCCGGCTTGAAGCGCAGCCGGTCGTCGGCCTGCAGCACCAGGCTTGCGGTAAAATCCTGGGCGGAGAAACCGGCGTTGAAATGGCCGAGCACGATCTCGTCCACATCGTCCGGACCGATACCGGCATGATCCAGCGCGTCGGCCGCGACTTTGGTGATCAGGCTTTCAAGCGTTTCGCCCTCGAGCTTGCCGAAGCGCGAATGAGCCCAGCCGACGATGCAAGCGGTCATCAATTCCTCCCGGCGCATCGCGCCTTATGACAGGCATCAAAATGGACGTCGAAACGCAAGACGTAAAGCATCTTCGGCAGCGGATGGGCGACGCCGGATTTATATTGATTGATCAGTCAATAAAAAATAGTCTTGCTTACGGAGGTTTTGCCCATGCCCAAGCTCGGAATGGAGCCCTTGCGACGCCGCGCGCTGATCGACGCAACGTTGTCGGCTATAGGCAGCCGTGGCTCGCTCGATGTAACGATGTCGGACATCGCCGGCCGCGCCGGTGTTTCCTCCGCGCTTGCACATCATTATTTTGGCGCCAAGGATGATTTGCTGCTGGCCACCATGCGCCACTTGCTGGCCGAACTGAACGCCGACACACGCCATGCGCTGTCAGCCTGCCGCACTGCGCGCGAGCGAGTGTCGGCCACGATCGCTGTCAATTTTTCTGACAAGCAGTTCAAGGCGGAGACGATCGCGGCCTGGCTGGCCTTCTACGTCGAGGCCCAGAAATCGATGGCGCTGAGGCGCCTGCTGCGCATCTACGCGCGCCGGCTGCATTCCAACCTCATGAGCGGGCTTGTCCAATTGATGCCTCGTCCCGACGCCGAACAGGCAGCCGAGGCGATCGCTGCCCTCATCGACGGGCTCTACATTCGCCGCGCGCTGAAGGACGGGGCGCCGAATGCCACGGGTGCCGTCGCAATCGTTGAAGATTATCTCGAGACACAGCTCGCCACGCGGAAAGCCAGCGCATGACCGGACGACCCAACATCCTGATCATCATGGTCGACCAGCTCAACGGCACGCTGTTTCCCGACGGTCCGGCCGACTTCTTGCACGCTCCGCATCTGAAGGCCCTCGCGGCCCGCTCGGCGCGCTTTGCCAACAACTACACGGCTTCGCCACTCTGTGCGCCCGGGCGTGCTTCCTTCATGAGCGGGCAATTGCCGTCGCGCACCGGCGTCTACGACAACGCCGCCGAATTCGCCTCGTCGATCCCGACCTATGCGCATCATCTGCGCGCTGCCGGCTACCAGACCTGCCTGTCGGGCAAGATGCACTTCGTCGGTCCCGACCAGTTGCATGGTTTCGAGGAGCGCCTGACCACCGACATCTACCCGGCCGATTTCGGCTGGACGCCAGACTATCGCAAGCCTGGCGAGCGCATTGACTGGTGGTACCATAATCTCGGTTCCGTCACCGGCGCTGGCGTTGCCGAGATCAGCAACCAGATGGAGTATGACGACGAGGTCGCGTTCCACGCTGTCCAGAAGCTCTACGACCTGTCGCGCACCTCGGACCGGCAGGAGGGCCAACCGTGGTGCCTGACCGTTTCGTTCACCCATCCGCACGACCCCTACGTCGCGCGCAAGAAGTACTGGGACCTGTACGAGGACTGCGCCGCACTGGAGCCGGAGGTCGGTTTCATTCCCGTTGAGGAGCAGGACCCGCATTCGCAGCGGCTCTATGCAGCCAGCGACTATGCCAGCTTCGACATCACCAAGGAGCAGGTCAGGCGCTCGCGGCGCGCCTATTTCGCCAATATTTCCTATCTCGACGACAAGGTCGGCGAACTCGTCGACGTGCTTGAGCGCACACGCATGCTTGACGATACGATCATCCTGTTCTGCTCCGATCACGGCGACATGCTCGGCGAGCGCGGCCTGTGGTTCAAGATGAGCTTCTACGAGGGATCCGCCCGCGTGCCGCTGATGATCGCCGGCAAGGGCATCGAACCCGGCCTCATAGAAACGCCCGTCTCCAGTCTCGACATCAACCCGACGCTGTGTGACCTGGTCGGCATTGACGTGAAGGAGATAGCGCCATGGACTGACGGCGAGAGCCTGCTGCCGCTGGTGCGCGGCGGCGTGCGCTCGGCCCCGGTGATGATGGAGTACGCTGCAGAAGGGTCGCAGGCGCCGATGGTGGCCATCCGGGATGGCCGCTACAAATTCGTGCACTGCGAGATCGACCCGCCGCAGCTCTTCGATGTCGACGCCGATCCGCTGGAAAAGACCAATCTCGCCGCGCACCCCGCGCATATCGATTTGGTAACGGACTTCATGAAGCGCGCGCGCGCGCTGGGACATGGCACGCTTCGACGCCGACGTCCGGGAGAGCCAGGCGCGCCGCTGGGTCGTGTACCCGGCGCTTCGCAATGGCGCCTACTACCCGTGGGAATTCCAGCCGCTTCAGAAAGCGTCTGAACGCTACATGCGCAACCACATGGACCTCAATACGCTCGAAGAGAGCAAGCGCTTTCCGAGAGGTGAATGATATGTCTGACGCCGTTCCAAGCCTTGAGCATCTGCGCCGCGCCTATGCGGTGACGTCGAAGGCAACGCAACTGACGCCGCTATTGGAATCGGCTTCGCTCGCCCGCCAGACAGGGGCGGCCCGCGTTTTCATCAAACCCGAGTCTTTGCAATGGACGGGTTCCTTCAAGGTGCGCGGCGCCTACTGGCGGCTGAACCAACTCTCCGCTGAAGAAGCCAAGCGTGGCGTGGTTGCCTATTCGTCGGGCAATTTCGCGCAAGGCCTGGCGGCAGCCGGCCAGGCGCTGGGTATTCCAGTGACCATCGTGATGCCGATCGACGCACCTGCCGCCAAGCGCGACGCCACCGCCGGCTACGGCGCGACCGTCGTTCTGAGCGACCATGGTGACCGGGCGCGCGAAGAAGTCGCTTCCGAGCGTGCCAGGCAGATTTCGACCGAGCAGAATCTTGCGCTACTGCACCCGTTCGACGATCCCGAAATCGTCGCCGGTCAGTCGGCAGTCGGCCTTGAGGCGCTTGACCAACTTGCCGACAAGGGCGCGACGGCAGACGTCCTGTTCTGCTCGATCGGCGGCGGCGGTCTGATCGGCGGCGTGTCACTTGCCTTCCACTATCTGTCGCCGCAGACGCGGCTGATCGGCGTGGAGCCAGAGGGTTTCAACGGCATGGGTACGTCACTCGCCCACGGACACATCGAGACGATGCCGCTCGGACCGAAATCGATCTGCGACGGGCTGATGGCACGCAGGCCCGGCGTTGCCCCTTTCGCGGCCGTCAGCCTGGCCGGCGTGAAGGGCGTGACGGTCGACGATGCTTCCGTGCGCCGCGCCATGAAGACGGCCTTCGAGCGGCTGAAGCTTGTGCTCGAACCGTCGGGTGCAGCCTCGCTCGCCGCCCTCCTGGAAGGCGGTACCGACGTCAAGGGGAAGACCGTCATTGTCGTCGCCACCGGTGGCAATGTCTCGCTTCCCGATTTCATGGCGCATGTCGATGCAGCTTGAAGCCGACTACGTCATCATCGGCTCCGGCTCGGCCGGCTCGGCGCTTGCCTACCGCCTGTCGGAGGACGGCAAGCATTCGGTGATCGTCATCGAATATGGCGGCAGCGACTATGGTCCGCTGGTGCAGATGCCCTCGGCGCTGTCGATCCCGATGAACATGAGCCACTATGACTGGGGCTTTTCCAGCGAGCCCGAGCCGCATCTCGGCAACCGCACTCTCGCCACCCCGCGTGGCAAGGTTCTGGGTGGGTCTTCGTCGATCAACGGCATGGTCTATGTGCGCGGGCATGCCGGCGACTTCGACTGCTGGGCAGACGAAGGCGCGGCCGGCTGGTCATTCGCCGATGTGCTCCCCTACTTCAAGCGCATGGAGAATTCGCACGGCGGCGAGCAGGGCTGGCGCGGAACGGCAGGACCGCTCCATGTGCAGCGCGGTCCGCGCAAGAATCCACTCTACGCAGCGTTCGTCGAAGCCGGCCAGCAGGCCGGTTTCGAACTAACCGAAGACTACAACGGATCGAAGCAGGAAGGCTTCGGCGCCATGGAACAGACCATCCATGGCGGCCGGCGCTGGTCGGCCGCGAATGCCTATCTGCGGCCAGCGCTGAAGCGCCAAAACGTGAGTCTCGTCAAGGGCTTCGCCCGGCGTGTGGTGATCGAGAATCAGCGCGCCACAGGCGTCGAGATCGAAGCTCGCAAAAAGATTCAAGTCGTTAAGGCAAAGCGCGAAGTCATCGTGGCCGCATCGGCCATCAATTCGCCGAAGCTGCTCATGCTGTCAGGCATCGGACCAGCCGAACATCTTCGCCAGCACGGCATCGACATCGTGGCGGATCGACCGGGGGTTGGCCAAAACCTGCAGGATCACCTTGAGCTCTACATCCAGCAGGAATCCACGCAGCCGATCACCCTTTACTCGGTGCTCAACCCGTTTTCCAAGGCGCTCATCGGTGCGCAATGGCTGTTCTTCAAGACGGGTCTCGGCGCCACCAACCACTTCGAGGCGGCAGCCTTTGTACGCTCGGCCGCCGGCGTGAAATATCCCGACATCCAGTATCACTTCATTCCGGCAGCCGTTCGTTACGATGGCAAGGCTGCCGCCGACTCGCACGGCTTCCAGGCCCATGTCGGGCCGATGCGATCGAAGTCGCGCGGCGCCATCACGCTGCGTTCGGCCGACGCCTGGGAGAAGCCCGCGATCAACTTCAACTATATGTCGCACCCGGACGACTGGCGCGACTTCCGCCACGCGATCCGCTTGACGCGCCAGATATTCAGCCAGAAGGCGTTCGATCCCTATCGCGGCAAGGAGATATCGCCGGGGTCTGATGTGCAGAGCGACGAGCAGCTCGACGGCTTCATCCGCCAGCATGCAGAGAGCGCCTACCATCCCTGCGGAACCTGCCGCATGGGGGCTGCTGGCGATCGCATGAGTGTGGTCGATCCCGAATGCCGCGTCATCGGCGTCGATGGCCTGCACGTTGCCGATTCCTCGATCTTCCCGCAGATCACAAACGGCAATCTCAATGGCCCGTCGATCATGACCGGCGAGAAGGCGGCCGATCACATACTGGGGCGCACGCCGCTTGCCCCGTCCAACCAGGAGCCGTGGATAAACCCGCGCTGGGAAACCTCCGACCGATAGGACGCATCGACGGACCGTTGCATGGCGCCGGCGAAGAGACCATGCTTGGGGCACCATTGGAGAATTCCATGCGCGCACAGCCGAAGTCATCGCATTACATCAATGGCCGTTTCGTCGACGACGAGCGTGGCGCAGCGATCCCGGTTATCTACCCGGCAACCGGCGAGACCATCGCCCTGCTACATTCGGCAACCGAAAACGTGGTCGAACTGGCGGTCGAGGCCGCGCGTGAGGCACAGCCGGCCTGGGCGCGGCTGAAGCCGGTCGAGCGCGGCCGCATCCTGAGGCGCGCCGCCGACATACTTCGGGCCCGCAATGACGAGCTAGCGCGCCTCGAAACACTGGATACCGGCAAGGCGATACAGGAGACGCTCGTTGCCGATGCCCCGTCGGCTGCCGACTGCCTCGAATATTTCGGTGGCGCGGTTGCTGCCTTCAATGGCGCGTTCGTCGATCTCGGTGGACCGTTCGCCTATGTCCGGCGCGAGGCGCTTGGCGTCTGCGTTGGTATCGGCGCCTGGAACTACCCGATCCAGATCGCCGGCTGGAAGTCTGCACCTGCGCTCGCCATGGGAAACGCCATGGTCTTCAAGCCCTCCGAATTGACGCCGCTTTCGGCGCTGGCGCTCGCCGAAATCTACACCGAGGCGGGCCTGCCCGACGGGCTTTTCAATGTCGTGCAGGGCTATGGCGACGTCGGCGCCAGCCTGGTCGGCCACGATGTGGTTGCCAAGGTTTCGCTAACCGGTTCCGTGCCAACCGGCCGCAAGGTCATGGCGCTCGCCGGTTCGCTCATGAAGCACGCGACGATGGAGCTAGGCGGCAAGTCGCCGATCGTCGTGTTCGAAGACGCCGATATCGAGAATGCAATCGGCGGCGCCATGCTCGGCAATTTCTACTCGACGGGCCAGGTCTGTTCGAACGGTACCAGGGTGTTCGTCCAGAAATCCATTCACGACCGATTCGTCGAGCGCCTCATCGAACGCACCAAAATCATCCGCATCGGCGATCCGCTGGATCCCGAGACGCAGATGGGCCCGCTGATCAACAAGGCCCAGCATGACAAGGTCTGCGGATATGTCGACATTGGCAGGGATGAAGGCGCGACGCTCGCCTGCGGTGGTGGCGTCCCCTCGCTCCAGGGCTTCGAGAACGGCTATTTCATCGAGCCTGCCGTGTTCACCGGCGTGCGCGACGAGATGCGCATCGGGCGTGAGGAAATCTTCGGCCCGGTGATGAGCGTACTCTGCTTCGACGACGAAGACGAGGTGATCCAGCGTGCCAACAACGTCGAGTTCGGCCTTGCCGCCGGCGTTTTCACGCGCGACCTTTCGCGCGCCCATCGCGTGGTCAATGCGCTGCAAGCCGGCACGTGCTGGATCAATAGCTACAATCTGACGCCGGTGGAAATCCCGTTCGGCGGCGTCAAGCAGTCAGGCGTCGGACGCGAGAATTCGCTGGCAGCTCTCGAACACTACTCGCAGCAGAAATCCGTCTACGTCGAGACGGGCGATGTCGACAGCCCCTACTGACCGGCCTCGGTCGTGCCGTCGATATACTGCATAAGCGAATTGACGAGATGATAGAAGATGCTGGCCGGCACTTCAGTGGCCATCGACATGCCGCGCTCGTCGATCTGGTCGATCCACATGCCGACCGGCGCCGGTTCGATGTGCCAACGAAACAGCCGCGCGACGCGCGTCTCGATCTCAGGCTTGAGATCGGGTCCGCCCGTCGCATCGAGCGCTATGGCGGCCTTGATCGCCTCCGTCTGCGGCCAGCTACGCGACACACGGTCGAGCGGCAGTCCCTGGCGCGAGACTGCGCCATAGGCCAGGCCGGTCGCCCGGTTCAGCCCGTTGGAGATGGCCGAGGCATAGAGCTTTCGCGCATAGGGCAGCATCTCGGGCCTACGGCTTTTCTGGACGTATTCGACAAGCAGTGAGGCCCATTCGAAATGATGGCCAGGCTCGGTCCAGTCTCCCTCGTCACCAGGCAGTGCTTGCCAGGTGTCGGTAAAGAACTCGCCAAGCGTCCAGCTGTCAGCGTCGAAGAAATGATCCTTGAACAGCGTCACGATCTCTTCTGCGCGCTGGAGAAAGGCGGCGTCGCCAGTCGCCGTGTGCCATGCCAGAAATGCCTCCAGCATATGCATGTGCGGATTTGCCCGCCTTGGGCCGTCCCTTGCCGGTGTCTCGAAAAACCCGCCAGCCTGCTCATCCTTGAGGTGGGCATCAAGGAACGAAAGCGTCTCCTGTCCAAGCCGCATCGCGTCCGGATTTCCGCAGCGATGTGCATGTGCCAGCGCCAACAAAACGCATGAATGGTCGTAGGCGTCCTCGGTGGCATCGAGGATCGATCCGTCAACGTTCAAGGTGCGGGCCCAGCCGCCATTTCCGGTCCGGCCTTGGCTCGCCATGAAGTCCAGTCCGTGCGCCACCAGGCGGTCGGCAGGACCATCCCAGCCACGCTGCTTTGCAACCGCGAAGGCATAGACCTGGCGGGCCATGGTGCGCATCCGCTTGGGCTTGTCGAGCGGCGTGCGGTCCATTGCCAGCGCCTCGTGAAAGCCGCCATGCACCTCGTCGACACCAGCCGTCGACCACAGCGGCAGCGTCTCCCTGAACAGCCAGTGACGCACCCGCCTGCGCCAGGCTCCGGGCACCAGGATAGGATCGGGAGCCGGTGTCACCTTGGTCTCAAGCCGGCCGCTTTTTTCCAGTTGTTGGACGATCTGCTTGACGTGCTGGCTGCGGTCGACCGGCGCGACGAAGGTCGCATCAGGGGTCGCGACAACGGCCACGTTCTTGAGGCCGATCGCCGAGAGCAGGCCGCCATCCGAACGGAAATACGAATTTTCGCACTCAATCGCGACAACATCGCCGATAATGACATTGCCATCAGCGTCGGCAGGGCTGGCGTCGAGCAGCGACTGCCACGAACCGAGGTCGTTCCACTCGAAACCGGCGGGCACCATCGCGATACCATCAAGCTTCTCGATGATCGCGTAGTCGACCGAGTTCGACGGGATGGCGTTGTAAAGGTCCATCGGCATGAACAGACCGGAGCTGTCGACCGTCGCCGCCTTGTGGGCCGCTTCGGATGCCTCCCAGACCGCCGGATCCAGTGCCTTGAAGGCATCGCGCATGGCTGACGCCTTGAACAGGAAGATGCCGGCGTTCCAGAAGTAGGAGCCGTCCGCCACGTAGCCTTTCGCCGTCTCGAGATCGGGCTTTTCAACAAAGCGCGACACATCGAGCACGCCTGCATCGCCCTTGGCTTCGATGTAGCCATAGCCGGTTTCGGGGTGGTCGGGCCGGACGCCGAACACGACGACGCGCCCGGCTTCAGCTGCCGGAATGCCCTTCTCGACAGTCCTCCAGAACTGCTTTTCGGTCGAAATCTCGTGGTCGGATGGCACCACCAGAACCAGCGCATCACCATGATCTGCAAGCGTTTGCAGCGTGGCAATGGCAACAGCCGCCGCCGTGTTGCGGCCAACTGGTTCGAAGATCGCCGCCGAACCCGACATGCCGAACCCCTCAAGTTCGTCGTGCAGCCGCTCGGCATGGCGCTCAGAAGCGATCAGGTGCACCGGTGTCGGCGCCCAGTCCCGCGCCTGAAGTCGGCGGATCGTCTTGGCGAGCATCGAGCCGTCGCCGATGAAATCGTGAAACTGTTTGGGATTGTCCTCGCGCGATAGCGGCCACAGGCGCGAGCCGACGCCGCCGCTCATCACGAAGCTGACGACTGGTGTTTGGATGGAAGTTCCGGTCTGGTCGGTCATCATCAGAATGTCTGGTTGTACTCGCCAACGTCCGGGCTCTTGCGCAGGACCGCGTCGATGTTCTCGAACATTTCGCGCCGGCGCTCCGACGATACCGGGCTCTCGACCACGACCACCATTTCCGGCTTGTTGGACGAGGCGCGGATCAGGCCCCACGTGCCGTCCTCGGCAACGACGCGCACGCCATTGACCGTGATCAGCTCGGCGATCTTCTGCCCGGCGAAGCTCTCGCCCTTGGCCTGCATCGCCTCGAAGTCGGCCAGCACGCGCTCCACGACCTTGTACTTCTTGTCGTCGTCGCAGTGCGGCGACATGGTCGGCGTTCCGAACGTCTCGGGGACTGCCGCGTAAAGCTCGGCCATCGACTTTTGCGGGTTGCGGTCCAGCATTTCGCAGACGGCAATTGCCGTCACCAGCCCGTCATCATAGCCCCGCCCGATCGGCGGATTGAAGAAGAAATGCCCCGACTTCTCGAAGCCTGCGATCGCGTCGAGCTCGGCAACGCGGCGCTTGATGTAGGAATGTCCGGTCTTCCAGTAATCGGTCTTGGCGCCATTCTCCTGCAGCACGGGGTCGGTGTTGAACAGGCCGGTCGACTTCACGTCGACGACGAACTGGCTACCCGGATGGAGGGCCGATATATCGCGCGCCAGCATGACGCCGACCTTGTCTGCGAAAATTTCATTGCCAAGATTGTCAACCACGCCGCAACGGTCACCATCGCCGTCGAAGCCCAGACCGACATCGGCGCCTGTCTCCAGCACCTTGTCGCGAATGGCGTGCAGCATCTCCATGTCTTCGGGATTGGGATTATAACGCGGAAACGAGTGGTCGAGCTCGGCGTCCAGCGGGATCACCTCGCAACCGATGCGCTCCAAGAGTTCAGGGGCGAAAGCACCGGCTGTGCCATTGCCGCAGGCGGCGACGACCTTCAGCTTGCGCTTGATGGTCTTTCCCTCGGCAAGGTCGTCCAGGTAGGTCTTCCTGAAATCGGCAACAAACTCATAGCTGCCGCCGCCCTTGAGGTCGAAGTCTCCGGCGAGAACGATATCGCGCAGCGCAGACATCTCGTCGGGACCGAAGGTCAGCGGCCGTTCAGCGCCCATCTTGACACCGGTCCAGCCATTTTCATTGTGCGAAGCCGTGACCATGGCAACCGAGGGCGTATCGAGTGCGAATTGCGCGAAATAGGCCATCGGCGACAGCGCAAGCCCGACATCCTTGACGCGAGCGCCAGCCGCCATCAGACCCGACACCAACGCCAGCTTGATGGCCATCGAATAGCTGCGGAAGTCGTGCCCCGTTACGATATCCGGTCCGGCGCCAAGACGCTGGATGAGCGTGCCCAGTCCCATGCCCAAAGCCTGTACGCCGATCAGATTGAGGTCCGGCTCGCGATCCGATCCGGGATGGCCGAACCACCAGCGCGCATCATATTCGCGAAAGCCCGAGGGCTTTATCAGCGCGCTGTTTTCAAAGGCGAAGCTGTTGGGGCGGGCATCATCGACAATCTTGAACGGCAAGGGCTGGGGGTCTCCTGTTTCGTGTGAGCGTGCCGACTGAAAATGTGGCCGTATGTTGACCAACACTGTATAGGCACCATCGTTCCAGCATGAAACCAAAAAGCTGGCGACGCGCATAATCGCCACGCTTTGCATTCGCGAGCGCCATTGCCGCTTGCAGGAAGCAAAGCCGGCGGCTATAAGCCCGCGTCTGGTCACGGAGTGTAGCGCAGCCTGGTAGCGCACGTCGTTCGGGACGACGGGGTCGCAGGTTCAAATCCTGCCACTCCGACCAGAAAAACCCTGTATTCCCTGACATCGGCAGCCGGGCGCTAAGCCATCGACCGAAACCTGGTCTGGTCAAGTGCGGCGGCCATCAATTCCTGCGTATAGGTCTCGCGCGGACGGTCGAAGATCGCCTCGGCAGGGCCTTCCTCGACGATCCTGCCCTGCTTCATCACAATGATATAGTCAGCCATCGCGCGCACCACGGCGAGATCATGGCTGATGAAAAGGTAGGAAAGCTCGTGCGCCGCCTGCAGGTCGCGCAAAAGGTCGACGATCTGCCTCTGCACCGATCGGTCGAGGGCGGAGGTGGGTTCGTCCAGCACCACGATCTTCGGCTTCAGGATGATGGCGCGGGCAATAGCGATACGCTGCCGCTGGCCGCCGGAAAACTCATGTGCGTAGCGATTGCGCATGGCAGGATCGAGGTCGACTTCCCGCAACGCCTCTACCGCGCGCGCGTCCCGCTCGGCATAGGAGAGCGAGGGTTCGTGCACCAGAAGCCCCTCGGTGATGACCTGGCCGATCGTCATGCGCGGCGACAGCGACCCGAACGGGTCCTGGAACACCAGTTGCATTTCGCGGCGCAGCGGCCGCATCGCCTCGCGGTCGAGCGGCGCTATGTCGCGTCCCTCGAAGCGGATGATCCCTGCGCTCGGCAGCAGCCTCAAGAGCGCTCGACCGAGCGTCGACTTGCCCGACCCAGACTCTCCGACGACGCCGATCGTCTGGCCCTGCTTCAGGGCAAGCGAGATGTGGTTTACGGCGCGCAGCACCATCGGCTGACCCTGCAAGAAGCCGCCGCCGATCCTGAAGGTAACCTCGACGTCCCTGCCCTCCAGCAGCACCGGCGCCGATTGCGACGGTGCGGCCTTGCGACCGGTCGGCTCCGCTTCGATCAGCATTCTTGTGCATTCGTGCGTGGGCGCGGTTAAGAGCGCGTCCGCCATGCCCTCCTCGACGATCTCGCCCTGCCGCATCACGTAGACGCGGTCTGCCAGCCGGCGCACGATACCCAGATCATGCGTGATGAAGACGATCGCCATGCCGAGCGTGCGCTGCAGTTCGGCAAGCAGCGTCAGGATTTGCGCCTGCACCGTCACGTCGAGCGCCGTGGTCGGTTCGTCGGCAATCAGAATGTCGGGATCGTTCGCCAAGGCCATGGCGATCATCACCCGTTGCCGCTGGCCGCCGGACATTTCGTATGGGTAGGATTTCATGCGCCGCTCTGGCTCGGGAATCCTGACCAGCTCAAGCAGCCTCAGCGCTTCCTTGCGGGCGTCGGCGTGCGACAGGCCGCGGTGGCGTCGCAGCGGCTCGATCAGCTGATTGCCGATCGTGTACAGGGGGTCGAGCGATGTCATCGGCTCCTGGAAGATCATGGTAATCTTGCTGCCGCGTATGCCGTTGATTTCGGATCTGGAGAGATCCAGCAGGTTCTGGCCGCGATAGTCGACCGTACCGGTTGCCCGGCCGTTCGATGCGAGCAGGCGCATCGCCGCCATCATCGTCTGGCTCTTGCCCGAACCGGACTCGCCGACAATGGCGACGGTCTCGCCGGCATCGACATGGAGGCTGACCCCCCGCACCGCCTCGACAGGGCCATCGAGCGTGTCGAATCCCACACGCAGGTCCTTGACCGAAAGAATGGTTTGCCCGGCCATGTCAGCGGTCCTTGGGGTCGAGCGCATCGCGCAGGCCATCGCCGACGAAATTCAATGCAAACAGCGTCGAGACAAGGAAGAAAGCCGGATACATCAGCATCCAGTTGGCCGAGCCGATGTTCTTTGCGCCAGCCGAGATCAGCACGCCCCAGCTGGTCATCGGCTCCTGCACGCCGAGGCCAAGGAAGGACAGGAAACTCTCGAGGATGATCACCTGCGGCACCAGCAGTGTCATGTAGATCACGACAACGCCGAGCAGGTTCGGAACGATGTGGCGCTGCAGGATGCCGCGCCTGGTCACACCCAGAGCCTCGGCCGCCTGGACGTATTCCTGGCGGCGGATGGAGAGTGCCTGACCACGCACGATGCGCGCCATGTCGAGCCAGAGCACCGCGCCGACGGCGAGGAACATGAGCACGAAATTGCGACCGAAGAAGACCACCAGCATGATGACGAAGAAGATGAAGGGCAGTGAGTAGAGCACGTCGACGATGCGCATCATCACCTCGTCGGTCTTGCCGCCTATGAAACCTGCCGTCGCGCCGTAGATGACGCCGATGACCACCGCCACGACCCCAGCCAAAAGGCCGATGGCCAACGAGATGCGCCCTGCCATCAGCGTGCGGGACAGCAGGTCGCGACCGGTGTTGTCGGTGCCGAACAGGAAGTATTGCTGCTTGATCGCCGCGCTCATGACCATTTCCAGCCCGTCGGGCGCGACACTCTCGACTCGCGCATCGTCGAATGTGTCCGAACGGTCGAGATAGCGTATGTTGCGCTCATCAAGCTTCTTGGACGCGCTCACGGTGACAGAGATGCGGTCGCCCTCCTGCTGCCAGGATTTCAGGTCGACGCGCATTCGCTTCACGGCGTCGCCGAGTGCCGTTTCCACCATGTCGGCCTTCGGGTAGGCCGAGATGCTCGGTGGCGTGCGCACATAGTCGGGATAGATGGTGGTGTAGAGATGCGGCACGAAATACGGGCCGATCGCGCAGATCACCGTCACGAAGATCAGGTAATAGAGGCTGACCATTGCTGCCTTGTTGGTCTTCAGCCGGGCCCAGGCATCGCCCCAGAAAGACCGTCCCTGGGCGGGGGTTGCCATGATCGCTGCCTCAGTCATAGCGCACCCTGGGGTCAACGACGGCGTAGAGGATATCGACGATCAGGTTGAAGACGATGGTGAAGACGGCAATGACAACAACCGTTCCCATCACCAGCGTGTAGTCGCGGTTCAGCGCCGCATCGACGAAGTAGCGGCCAACGCCTGGAATGGCGAAGATCGTCTCGACGATGATGGAGCCGGTCAAAAGTGCGGCCGCCGCCGGCCCTGCGTAGGAAATGATCGGCAACACGGCCCCGCGCAGGGCATGTTTGATGACCACCGACCAGCGCGACAGGCCAAGCGCGCGCGCGGTGCGGATATGATGGGCACGCAAGGCTTCTATCATCGAGCCGCGCATCAGCCGCGCCACGATTGCCATCTGCGGCAACGCCAGCGTCAGGATCGGACCGATCTTGTTGAGCAGCGCGCCGTCGTTCCAGCCGCCGATCGGCAAGAGGTTCCATGTAAGGCCAAAAACAAGCTGGATGACCGGCGCAATGACGAAGCTCGGGATCGTGCTGCCGGCGGTAGCGGTGGCGATGACGGCGTAGTCGCCCGCCTTGTTCTGGTTCAATGCGGCGATGATGCCCAGCGTGCCGCCGACCAGCAGGGCCAGCGTCAGGGCCGCGGCGCCAAGCTGGATGGAAATCGGCAAGCCGTTGGCGAAGAGTTCACCGACCGTGAAATCAGGCAGATTGTAGCTAGGGCCGAAATCGCCGTGCAGCAGGTTCTTCAGGTAGTTCACATACTGCAGCCAGATCGGGTCATCGAGCCCGAATTGCGCCTCCAGATTTGCCTTTATTTCCGGGCTGAGGCCGCGCTCCTGGTTAAAGGGACCGCCGGGCGCCACGCGGATGAGAAAGAAGGCAAGGGTAACGATGACGAAAAGCGTCGGTATGGCGGTGAGAAGCCGCCTGAGCACGTATGTCAGCATGTTGGCCTATCCTGTCCGGACGGTCCACCGCCCCCGACCATGCGAGGGCGGCGGACCTGATCCGGATCAGTCCTTGCTGATGAAGCGCGTTGGATGGCGGTCCATGACATTTTCCTCGAAGCCGTGAATCTTCGAAGAGACAAGGTTCTTGTAGCTGTAATAGAGCAGCGGGATGTTGCCGAGTTCGTCGACAAGGACGCGCTCGGCCTCGGCCAGCAGTTTCATGCGTTCCTCCGGCTTGCCGCCCGCGGCCGCCGCCTGCTTCATCAGTTCCTCGAATTTCGGATTGTTGAAGTCAGAGTAGTTATTGCCGCTTGACGCGACCGAGATGCCGAGGAACGTCTCGGGATCCTTGTAGTCGGCGATCCAGCCGGCGCGCGCCACGTCAAAATCGCCCTTCTGCTCGAGCAGGCCGTAATGCGTCTTGGTGTCGGTGTTCAAAAGGGTCACATCGACGCCGAGAGGCTTCAGCTGCTCCTGGATGGCAATGGCGGTGTTCTTGTGGTTCTCCGAGGTGTTGTAGCGGATCTCCATCTTCAGCGGATTTTCCGGCGTATAGCCGAGCTTCTCAAGAATTTCCTTGGCCTTGTCCTCGCGATCGATCTGCGACATGTCGGCGTAGGACGCGACAGCAGACTCATAGCCGGTGATACCCGGGGGCACCATCGAATAGCCGGGCAGCATCGAGTTCTGCCACACTTTCTCGGCGATGAAGTCCCGGTCGATAGCCATCGAGATAGCGTTGCGCAGTTCGGCATTGTCCCATGGCGCCTTGGTCGTCTTGACCGCATAGTAGTAGGTGCCGAGATACGGCCCGATACGCAGCTGATCGCCGAATTTCGCCTTCAGCTCGGCGAGCTGCTCGGTGGGAATATCATCGTTTGAGTCCAGTTCGCCGGCCTCGAAGCGCTTGACTGCAGTCGATCGATCCTCGGTCGGGAAGTAGTTCACAACGTCGATCTTCACGTTGTCGGCATCGTAAAATTTCGGATTCTTGACCAGCTTGATGTGGTCGTTGGGCACGAACTCAGCGAGCGTATAGGCGCCGTTGGAGACGAGATTGCCGGCCTTGATCCAGTCGGCGCCCATGCTTTCGATGGCCTTGCGGCTGACCGGATAGGCGGCCTGGTGCGTCAGCATCTCGATGAAATAGGGCGTCGGCGACTTCAGCGTCACTTCGAACGTGTTGGCATCGACGGCCTTCACTGCGAGTTCTTCCGGCTTCATCTTGCCGGTGTTCACTTCCTCGCCGTTCTTGATGACATAGAGCATCGAGGCGTATTCGGCAGCGGTCGCCGGGTCCTGCAGGCGCTGGAAAGAATAGACGAAATCGTCGGCGGTAACCGGGCTGCCGTCCGACCAGACGGCGCCATCACGCAGCTTGAAGGTGTAGACCAGTCCGTCGTCCGAGGCCTTCCAGCTTTCGGCGGCACCCGGAATTGTCTCGGAATTCTGGTCTTCCGTGACCAGCCCGAGGAACAGGTCGCGTAGGATATGCGCTTCATACACAGTAGACGTCTTATGCGGATCGAGCGATTCCGGGTCAGCGGACTTGCCGCGATTATACACGGTTTCCGACA
>JBBSOT010000044.1:0-20884 GCA_038259455.1 Hyphomicrobiales bacterium
AGTACGCGCTGCGAATGCACCAGGCCGCGAAACTTGTTCATGTTCTTCAGCATGTTGTCGGGATAGACCAGCAACTTGTCGATGACCCCGGTCAGCCGCGCGAGCGCAAAGTCGAGCGTCACTGTTGCATCCGGGCCGATCATCCTTTCGACCGATGAGTGCGAGATGTCGCGCTCATGCCACAGCGCCACGTTTTCCATTGCCGGCATGGCGAAGGAGCGGACCATGCGCGCCAGCCCCGTCAGATTTTCGGTCAGCACCGGGTTGCGCTTGTGCGGCATGGCCGATGAGCCTTTCTGGCCGGGCGAAAAATATTCCTCGACCTCAAGCACTTCGGTGCGCTGAAGATGGCGGATCTCGGTCGCCAGCCGTTCGACGGAGGAGGCGATGACGCCAAGGGTGGAAAAGAACATGGCGTGGCGATCACGCGGGATAACCTGGGTCGAGACCGGCTCGGGCGTCAGTCCCAGTTTCTCGGCGACGTGCTCTTCGACGAACGGATCGATATTGGCGAAGGTGCCCACTGCCCCTGAGATGGCGCAAGTGGCGACGTCCTTGCGCGCCTGGACCAGACGCTCGCGGGCGCGCGAGAACTCGGCATAGGCCAGCGCCATCTTGATGCCAAAGGTCGTCGGTTCGGCATGAATGCCGTGGCTGCGCCCAATGGTGATCGTGTCCTTGTGTTCGAAGGCACGGCGCTTCAAGGCGGCCAACAGAGCATCGATGTCGGCCAGCAGCAGGTCGCTGGCACGCGCCAATTGGACCGCAAAGCATGTGTCGAGCACATCCGAAGACGTCATGCCCTGATGAATGAAGCGGGCGTCCGGGCCGACGAATTCAGCCAGATGGGTCAGGAAGGCGATGACGTCGTGCTTGGTCACCGCTTCGATCTCGTCGATGCGCGCTACATCGAACGTCGCCGCACCGCCTTTTTCCCAGATGGTCTTTGCTGCTACCTTCGGAATGACGCCCAGTTCGGCCAGCGCATCACAGGCATATGCCTCGATCTCGAACCAGATCCGGAAGCGTGTTTCGGGTGACCAGATGGCGACCATTTCCGGGCGCGAATAGCGGGGTATCATGATTGACAGGTCCAGTCCGATGGTTGATGCCGCCGCTCCCTAACAGAGGCGACGCAATTCCTCAACGCAGCCGGCGCGCAAACCACGCGGAGACGCACAGCAGGATGACAAAGCCAAAGGGAAAATAGAGCCGCAGACCAAGCACCGCAAACTGGTACAGGGCGACGGCCATTGTGAAGAAATATTGCAGGAACCAGATCCGGGTCAGTGCATCCTGGTGCCATTGCGCATAATAGACGCGATACTGCAGGCCGAAAATAAGCGCTGTGATGATCAGGGTCGTTAGCGTGAACGCGACAAACGCGGCAGCGAAAGCGGTTTGCCACCGTGCGTCGTGCGCCAGGAAACGGGCGATCACGAGGCCAAGCGGAAAAGCCAGGAAGCCTCCTGCGGAAAAGAGCATGAAGATGGTGCGGATTTTCTCAGGTGTCTGCCACCCGTCCAGCATCACGTTGGCCAGTGCACCCGATCCGGCTGCCAACCCGAAGGCCAACGCGTAGCAGAAAGTCGGCAGGAGCGGAGGAAAAGCTCTTTGGATCATGCCGTTAGGCAGAGACCGGCGCGAACTGTGTTGGCCGGAGCCGGTTTTCATCATCTTCCTGCTGTGCATTGTCACCGTTCGGGCCTACTATCCCGACATAGTCCTAACGTTGCGTTGTTCAGTGGCAGGCATCCAATTGGCGGCCTGGCCGTTGTACCGGTATTCACAGGAGACACATTATGTCGAACACCAGCAATATTCGCGAGCACATGGAAGTTATCGGGGCCGATGGCGTGCATGTCGGCACTGTCGATGGGATCGAAGGAGATCGCATCAAGCTTACCAAGAAGGACAGTGGGCAGGGCTCACACAAGGGACATCATCACTATATCCCCGTCGCGCTCATTGCCGAAGTGGAAGGCGACAAGGTTCGACTGTCCGCCAATTCCGATGTGGCCGTGACATTTGAGGAAGAAGAGTCCGACCCTACCTGACGGACGGTCTTGTCTTCAGCCTGCACCTTCAGAGTCGGCTGCGGCCAATGAAATGCTTCGCTTCTGCAAAGGGCCTTAGAAACACCGGTACGGATTGGACTCGATGATGTTCACGATCAGTGTGCTTTTTGACGGTTTCGACGAAGCGAAGTTGGCTGTCTACGATCTGGAGGATGCCGGCATTTCCAGTGATGACATCGCTCTGATCTCCAGAACGTCGGATCGCGCTACCGATTGCGATCTGACATCGACTGGCGCCGGAGTAGGTGTCGCTCTGGGTGGCGTGGGCGGACTGCTGGCAGGCATGGCCGGCATCGCTATCCCCGGTCTTGGAGCGATCTTTGGCGCCGGCTGGTTGGTAACGACGTTGGTAGGCGCGGCTGCGGGCGGCGTGGCCGGCGGCCTAGTCGCGGCCATGATCGAGGCAGGGGTGAGCGAGAGCGACGCGCATGTTTTCGCTGAAGGCGTCAAGCGGGGCGGCGCCATGCTGACCGTCAGGGCACATCAGGACGAGGTCGCGCTCGTCAACGGGATCTTGAAAAGGCACAATTCGGTCGACCTGCAAACACGCCGGCGCGAATACGAAGATGCCGGATGGTCGGGCTTTTCCCATGACGATCTTTGGGATTCATCCATCGGCAGCGAAGACAGGTAGTCGCCTGTTGGATACGAATCCCATCGTAGGCGTGAACAGCTAGAACAATCGGGATGACCAAGCCGGAAACGGATCATTTGGTGCCGTTTTGGCCAGGAAGACCCCACGTGCTATCGCTCGGGCCATTGTTGCGCCAGATGCTGCAAAAAGATCGATCGCTTCGTCGCCCGACAGTTCCCGACCGCTGCCGCCAGTGGCCAAGGAGAATACGATGTCTCCGTCGGCAGGCGTGTGGGTTGGCCAGATCGCTCGCGCAAAGCCGTCATGAGCCGCCATTGCCAGCCGCTTTGCCGCAGGTTTCGTCAAAACCGCATCGGTGGCGATAACTGCGATCGTGGTGTTGGCCCCGACTGCCTTGTCACGGAACTTCAGCAATATCTTTCGCGCATCGTCGGGCATCGGCGACGGGTAGCCGAGAGCGCCGAACTCGTCGCTGATCTCGAAGGGTGCCGCCCAGAAGTGCCTTGTTCGCCCAACCGTGACCGAGCCTATCGCGTTGACGGCGGCGAGGGCGCCGATCGTGATGCCGTTGTCGAGCACGGTCGAGGCCGAGCCGAGCCCGCCCTTCAGCCCTGACGTCAGGGCGCCTGTTCCGGCGCCGGCCGTGCCGATCTCAAAGTCGGTGGCGGCCGTGGTCGCGGCTTCGTAGCCAAGTTCGCGGTAGGGCGGGTATCTGCCCCAGTCCTTGTCACCGCCATTGGCGAGATCAAACAGGATTGCCGCCGGGATCACCGGGATGCGGAGGCCACGAACCTCAAACCCTGTGCCTGCTTCACGCAACGCTGCCTGCGCCCCTGAAGCGGCGTCCAGCCCGAATGCGGATCCACCGGACAACACGATCGCGTTGACGGTCTCGACCAGATTATGCGGCTCCAGAAGGTCAGTCTCGCGGGTTCCCGGCGCCCCGCCCAGCACCTGGAAGCCGGCGACCGCAGGTTCGTCGCAGATCACCGCCGTGACGCCAGACTTCAGCCGATGATCCGAGGCGTTGCCGACCCGCAGACCGGCGACGTCGGTTATCAGGTTGCGGGGTCCCGTTCTGAACATCAGGGGACCGGAACAGGCTGGAATGTGGTGCCGTCGAAGCGGAATATCCGATATGGATTTTTCGCCAGATCGCCCTTGGCATCGAATCGCACTGTGCCGAGTACCGTCTGAAAGTCGCGGCCGGAAAGATCGCCGGCCAGTGCTTCGTCAGGTGTGCCTGAATCCATGATGGCACGGCGTGCCACCTCGATTGCAGCGTAGGTGGGCAGCACATATCCCAGGACAAGTATCCGGCGCTCGGCAAAGGCTGCGCTCGCCAAGGCGTCCGAGGTCGACCGCCATTCCGGAAGCGCGACCATCAGCGTGCCGGCGGCCAGCGGAACGTCACCGGGCGGCGCCCGCAAGGATTCGCCTGCTGCCACAACCAGCGGGGTCTCAAGTGTCGCCGCATCGCGACCCATTATGGCCACGTCGCCGGCATCGCCACCCACGAACACATGCGTCGCCCCGGCTCTTGTCACCCTGCCGACCAGACCGATCTGATTGTCAGCCTGAGGTCGGAACGTGTCCACGAAAACCGGCTTCAGGCCGGCTTGCTCCGTCGCCAGGCGAACGCTTTCAGACATTTCGCGGCCATAGATCGTGCCGTCGTCGACAATGGCGAAAAGGTCTTTTTCCCAAAGGTCGGCCAGCAACAGGCCGGCGGCTTCGCGCTCGCCATCGGCGCGCGGCCCCAGGCGGTAGACCGGCCAGCCGGTGCGGGCCTTGCTATCCGTCCGGCTGTCGGTGCGCACGCCGACTGTGATCGTGGTGATTTTGGCCTCGGTGAGGATGGGCAGCGCAGCCTCGATTGCCTCGCCACATAGAAATCCGACGACGGCCTGAACACGCGCCGCCACAAACTGGCGTGCAGCCCTCGCTCCGCCGGCGGCCGTACAGGAATCGTCGGCGATTTCGAGCACAACGCCCGGATCCTTCAGCGCCTGTGCCGCGGTCTCTGCGCCGGCCCGCATCTGTTCGCCGAGCAGGGCAGAAGGGCCGCTCAGAGGCGCCGATAGCCCGATGCGAATGTCTGCAGCGGCTTGTCCCGCAAGCACGAGCCCGGCAAATGCGCTCAGTGTTCGGATCGGTATTCGCATGCTGTCGTGTTCATTTTCCCCTGGCCGACGAGATCATGGCTCGCCGCAGTATCGAACGAACAGGTAAAGGGTGGCCCAACAGAGCGCAACATGCGAATTACGGCACAGCGGGCGGCAGCCTTGCTTGTTGCACCCGCCTTCGGGCCATATATAGCGTTCAATGGACCGCGATTGGAATGATTTGGTGTTGAAGAAGAATGAAGTCGGGCCGCAGATTTACCGCGATGCCATGGCGCGATTTGCCGGTGCGGTTCATGTCATCACAACGGATGGCGTGGCCGGCCGACGGGGCGCAACTGTCATTGCAGCCTGCTCGGTTTCTGATTCTCCGCCAACAGTGCTGGTCTGCCTTAACCGCGAGAACATCAAGAACGAGACGTTTGCCCGCAACGGCAATTTCGCGTTGAACACGCTGTCGGGCGATCACCAGGCACTGGCTGAAGCTTTCTCAGGCCAGACCGGACTTCCATCCGACGAGCGTTTCGCCGTGGCGGAGTGGGATACGATCTCCACTGGCGCGCCCACGTTGCTGGGTGCACTCGCCGTGTTCGACTGCGAGATCGTCGATACCAAGGATCACGCCACGCATCGTGTGATTTTCGGCAAGGTGACAGGTATTCGCATCGGCGATACCCTGAAGCCCCTGATCTACTTCAACCGCGCCTACCGCAATTCCTGATCTGCGCGCGAAAGCACGGAGACTCCATGACCGACCTTGTACCGCGTCCCGTACCGCAATCGATCGAGGAGACACTCGATCTCCTGACCGGTGCAGACTATGTGGCCGACCGGTCGCTGGCGACGGTCCTGTTTCTTGCGCTGCGCATGAAGCGGCCGCTGTTTCTCGAGGGAGAGGCCGGCGTCGGCAAGACCGAGATTGCCAAGGTTCTGGCGCAGGCGCTGGGCCGCCGCCTCATTCGCCTTCAGTGCTACGAGGGGCTCGATGTGTCGTCGGCGGTCTACGAATGGAACTACGCCGCCCAGATGATCGAGATCCGCATGCAGGAGGCTACGGGCGGCGCCGAGCGCAAGGACATGGAAAAGAACGTCTTTTCCGAGAAATATCTGATCAGGCGACCCGTGCTCGACGCCTTGACCGGCAAGCAGGGCGCGGCGCCCGTCTTTCTGATTGACGAGCTCGACCGCACTGACGAAGCGTTCGAGGCCTTCCTGCTCGAAATCCTGTCGGACTATCAGGTCACGGTTCCCGAGCTTGGCACGATCAAGGCCGAAGAGCCGCCCATCGTGATCATAACCACCAACCGGACGCGCGAGATTCATGACGCGCTCAAGCGCCGCTGCCTGTATCATTGGGTCGACTATCCCGATGCGGCGCGCGAGCTTGAGATCGTGTCGAGGAAGGTGCCACATGCCAATCGGCGCCTGTCGGCAGAGGTCGTGCGCTTCATCCAGAAGTTGCGCGAAATCGAGCTCTTCAAGGTGCCGGGCGTTGCCGAGACCATCGACTGGGCGAGTGCGCTGACAGAGCTCGACAAGGTGGCGCTCGATCCTGAAACCGTCTCCGATACGATTGGCGTGCTCCTGAAATACCAGGACGATATTGCACGCATCGAACAGGGCGAAGGCCGCCGTATCCTCAAGGAGGTTCAGGCGGAGCTTTCGGCCGCGGCGGAGTGACGACGATGGCGGCCGTCGCATCAGAGGCGATCCGGCCCGATGGGCGAATTGCCGACAACATTGTGTTTTTCGCCCGTGCGCTGCGCAAAGCGGGAATGCGGGTGGGCCCGGCAGCGGTGATGGATGCGATCGAGGCGGTGCTTGTGGCGGGTATCGGCGACCGCGACGATTTCTACTGGACGCTGCACGCCGTTCTGGTGTCGCGCCACGAGGACCACGCGACCTTCGATGACGCCTTTCGCCTGTTCTGGAAATCGCGCGAACTGATCGAGAAGATGCTGGCGATGTTCTCGCCGGTCGCGCCCGACCGGCAGGAGCGCCAGAAGCCCCGTGCCGCGGAAAACCGTGTTACCCAGGCGATGTTCGAAGGCCACGAAAAGAGCCAGCCGGCGCGCGAGATCCCCGAGATCGAGATCGATGCGCGATTCACCGTGTCGGGCAACGAAATGCTGCGCGGCAAGGATTTTGCGCAGATGAGCGCGGCCGAACTGGCCGACGCCAAGCGCGAGATCGCAGCGCTGAAGCTGCCCTTCGACACGGTTCGCACGCGCCGTTTCCGGGCCGATCCGCATGGCCGTCGCATCGACCCGCGCGCGATGATGCGGCAAGCTTCGCGCACTGGCGGCGAACTGATCCTGCCGAAATTCCGCTCAGCCCGTGAGGTGTATCCGCCGCTAGTCGTACTTGCGGACATATCCGGCTCGATGAGCCAGTACACGCGCATCTTCCTGCATTTCCTGCATGCGCTGACCGAAAAGAGAAGACGCGTCCACACCTTCGTTTTCGGCACGCGCCTGACCAATCTCACGCGGCAGATGCGCCATCGCGATCCCGATGATGCGCTCGCCGATTGTTCCGCGGCCGTCCAGGACTGGTCGGGCGGCACTCGCATCGGCGACACGCTGCACGAGTTCAATCGGCTCTGGTCGCGTCGCGTGCTGGGGCAGGGCGCGGTTGTCCTCCTCATAACCGACGGCCTTGAGCGCGACGATGTCACCGGACTTTCGGAAGAGATGGAGCGGCTGAGAAAGTCGTGCCGACGGCTGATCTGGCTCAACCCGCTGTTGCGCTTCGACGGGTTTGAGGCGCGGGCGCGCGGCGTCAAGGCGATGCTGCCGCATGTCGATGAGTTCCGCGCGGTCCACAATCTCAACGCGCTTGCCGATCTTTGCGCCTCTCTCGACAGGGCGAGCGCACGCAATGTCGATCCGCGCCTGTGGCTGGAAGGCCGCGCCGCCTGAGCCTGAAGGAGACTTGTTCATGGAAAACACTGCACATCTTGATGAGACCCGCGATCCGTTGATCATCGCCGAAGGCTGGATGAATGACGGCAGGAGCGTAGCGGTAGCGACTGTGGTCGAGACGTGGGGCTCGGCGCCCCGGCCTGTCGGCAGCCATCTGGTGATCGACTCGGAAGGCAATTTCCACGGTTCGGTCTCGGGCGGCTGCGTCGAGGGCGCTGTGGTCACCGAAGCGGTGGACGTGATCGACAGCGGCACGCCGAAGATGCTCGAATTCGGCGTTGCGGACGAAACGGCATGGGAGGTCGGCTTGTCCTGCGGCGGTCGCATCAGGGTCTATGTCGAACCTCTCGTGCGGGAAGCCTGACCCATGGATATCGCTGCCCTTAAGCTCCTCAACGAAGAGCGGCGCGCCCGGCGCGCAGCCGTCCTCGTCACCGACCTTGCCGACGGCAGCGGCCGGATCGTGCGCGAGCATGACGTGGTCGCTGGCGATCTCGGCGATGCTGTAGCCAAGGGGTTCCGAACCGGCAATTCCGGGTCAGTCGAGGTTGCTGGGCACAGCTATTTCCTCAACGTGCATTTGCCGCAGCCGCGTCTGGTGGTGATTGGCGCCGTCCACATCAGCCAGGCGCTGGCGCCGATGGCGCGCGTTGCCGGATATCCGCTCGAGATCATCGACCCGCGCACCGCCTTCGCCAGTCCCGACCGGTTTCCCGACGTCACGCTGCATGCGGAATGGCCCGAGATCGTGCTCGCCCAGAGTCCGCTGGACAACTACACGGCGCTGGCGGCCGTCACGCACGATCCCAAGATCGACGATGTTGCGCTCAAGGCGGCACTTGATGCGAATTGCTTCTACGTTGGGGCGCTCGGCAGCCGAAAGACGCACGCCAAGCGGGTCGAGCGTCTGTTGGCGCAGGGCGCCACCGCCGGGCAGATCGAGCGCATTCAAGCGCCGATCGGCCTCGATATCGGGGCGGCGAGCCCTGCCGAGATCGCCGTGGCGGTGCTTGCCCAGGTCATACGCGCGTTTCATGCGCGTGGTTCAGGCTTCAAGTCGAAGGGCGAGGCCGCATGAAATTCGGGCCGGTTGCCGTGTCGGAAGCGTTGGGAGCGGTGCTGGCGCACGCCACTACGGCGGGCGAAAAACGCTTCCGCAAGGCGCATCGTCTTGACGCAGACGACATCGACCTCCTGGAAGCTGCCGGCATTGAAACCGTCGTCGCGGCCCGGCTTTCGGCCGACGATGTCGGCGAGGATCTGGCGGCAACCCGTCTTTCCGAGGCGATGCGGCATAACGGCATAGAGGCAAGACCAGCGGCAACCGGTCGCGTAAATCTCCACGCGCTCGACAAGGGCGTCTTCACCGTCGACAAGGCGATGGTCGATCGCGTCAACGCCATTGACCCGGCGATCACGGTTGCAACAATCGCGCACCATGAGGCTGTCGCAGCCGGCGCCATGGTGGCGACGGTCAAGATCATTCCGTTCGCCGTCGCCACGGCCTTGGTGGAGAAAGCCGTTTCGATCCTGCTTGAGGGCCAGATCTTTGCGGTTCACGCTTTCCGCGCGATGCGCGTCGGTATCGTCCAGACCGTTCTCCCGACCGTCAAGGAGAGCGTGCTGGCCAAGACGATCCGCGTCACGCAGGCGCGGCTCGCGCGCTCCGGCAGCACCATCGGCGACGAGTTGCGCACTCCGCACGCGTCGTCGGCGGTTGCAGATGCCATCTCAACGCTTGCTGCCAAGCATGACATGGTCATCATCTTCGGGGCGTCGGCTCTGTGCGATTTCGAGGATGTCATTCCAGCGGCTATCCGCGCTGCGGGAGGCGAGGTCTTGCGCACCGGCATGCCGGTCGATCCGGGCAATCTTCTGGTTCTCGGCCGGCTTGGCCAAACGCCGGTGATCGGTGCGCCGGGTTGTGCCCGCAGCCCCAAGGAAAATGGCTTCGACTGGGTTCTTGACCGGTTGATCGCTGGGCTCGACGTGACCTCCCGCGACATTGCCGGCATGGGCGTCGGCGGCCTTCTGATGGAAATACCGACCCGCCCGCAACCACGCGAAACGACCAAGGCGCCAGCGCCCTCCGGTGTTCATGCGCTGGTCCTTGCTGCCGGCCGGTCGAGCCGCATGGGCGGACCCAACAAGCTGATGGCGCTGTTTGACGGCAAGCCGCTCGTCCGCCAGTCGGCGGAGCGGGCCTTGGCTTCATCGGCGACCGGCACGACGGTCGTGACCGGTCACCAGGCGGCACGCATCCGCGAGGCGCTCTCGGGACTGCATGTCCAGTTCATCCACAATCCGGACTTCGCCGACGGCCTGTCAGGCTCGCTCAAGGCTGGTATTGCTGAGGTGCCGCAAGAGGCTGCCGGCGCGCTGATCGTGCTTGGCGATATGCCCGTCGTATCGTCCGGCGACCTTGATCGTCTTATCGCGGCGTTTCGGCAGGCCGGCGGCCAGACGGTCGTTCGCGCCACCCACAATGGCAAGCGGGGCAATCCCGTGCTCCTGCCCCGATCCCTGTTTGGCGCTGTCGCACAATTGCATGGAGATACCGGTGCCCGCCATCTCGTCGAGGCCGAACTGCTGCCGGTGATCGATGTCGAGATCGGTGCGGCGGCCGGTATCGACGTCGACACGCGCGATGCCATGGCGCGCGCCGGCGGCGTGTTGCAGGATTGATTTGATGCTGGAAGCGATATCGCTCACTCACCAGATCCGGTCGGCGGCCAGCCGCGCAGGGCTTGCCGTCGCTGCGGCCCTGATCGGCCTTGCCGGCGCTGCCCATGCCGACAGCCTGGCGCTGAAGCCCTTCAAGGACGAGCTCTTTGCCTATCCGGGGATCATCGCTTCGGAAGGTGGCGGCGCCTATCGCGTCGTCGATTACAACGAAGCCCGCGACATCGACCGGCGCGACAAGGTGCCGGAGCGCCGGGTGCAGGCGAAATACGTGTCGACGAAGGTACGCAAGGTGCAGCAGGACCTTGCGCTCAAAACCGATGCCGGCACCGTCCGCTTCGTCGCCGTCGGCAAGACAGAAGGCGCGCGGTTCATCACCATCTACCTGCACGGGCAGGGTGGCAGTCGCAAGCAGGGCGTCGACGACTTCACCTTCGGCGGCAATTTCAACCGCATCAAGAACCTGATGGCCGGCAATGGCGGGCTCTATCTGTCGCCAGACTTTTCCGACTTCGGCGCCGGTGGTACGGCCGAGATTGCCGTATTGATTGGCCACTATACGGCAAAGTCTCCCGGCGCGCCGGTCTTCGTCGCATGCGGTTCGATGGGCGGCGCGCTGTGCTGGTCTCTCGCTGGCGACAGGACCGTCGCTCCCAGGCTGGCGGGCCTTCTGCTTCTCGGGTCGCTATGGGACGACAGCTTCCTGTCTAGTCCGGCCTTCAAGCGGCGCGTTCCCGTCTTTTTCGGTCAGGGCAGCCGCGACCCGGTTTTCCCCGTCGCAAGCCAGGAAGCCTTCTATCGGTCGATTATCAAGAAGGCGCCAGGCTATCCGGCGCGTTTCGTCCGCTTCGAAACCGGTATGCACGGCACGCCCATCCGCATGACCGACTGGCGCGAGACACTCAACTGGATGCTGTCTGTGCGGCCCTGATCAGGGAGCCGTGTCATAATCGACGACGGTTTGCGGATTGATCTGGCCATCGTAGGAGGCGTCGACCTCGTATTTGACCAGCGAGAACGCGCCATTGCGAAAGATCCACAGGCCGGTCGACGACGCATCGCCCATACCGCGCCACAGGCTGTGCGCCGTGATCGACAGCGTCGCCTCGTCAAAGGATGAGTTCACCAGCTGTCCGTCCGCCAAGAAACCTGCAACACTGACGGAATCGACCTCCTCGTTCGAATTGTCGTCCACATAGCGCACGTCCAGGTCGGGCGTCGCGAAATGCAGTTCGCGCAATTCCTCGTCGTCGATCTGCAGATAGTAGATGTGCTTCAGATTGTAGGCGCCCGCGATACAAAAGAAGCGGACCAACCGTGCTTCGCGCATCGGGTCGCTATCCTCGTCCCACCTGTAGCGGAACGGTATCGTGTATGACTTCGGTTCTTCTTCGCCCTCGGGCACCATCTGCGTATCGCAATCGGCATGCGTCGCGGCGAAGGCGGCTTTCGCCTGCTGCAGCAGCGCATTCTCAGGTTCGGGCACCGGCGCGTCCGGGCATGCGGCAGGCACGGACGCATCGAAAAGGGTGTCGACCGGCAGCAGGCTGCCCTGTTCGAGATGAAGCGGCCTGAACGGGGGCTCCTGAATCTGCGGGTTGACAGAACGCGCCGTGTAGCAGCCGGCAAAGACGTTCTGGCTCCCGTCGGCAGCCACCGAGATGACGGCAACCGGAATGTAGTAGAATGTGCTTCCTGCAGCACCCTCGGATGCCACATTGCCAATCTTGACCTCAACCCGGCGGGTTCCCTCATAACCGCTTGTAAAACTGCTGAAATCCGCGGCCGGCTTGGTCTCGCCGAAATAGTCCCAGGCGCGGGCGTATTCCTGCCGGCTCACGGCGTTGTAGAGCGATTTGACGAGTTCGGTCGGCCCCGACCGGTCATCGAGGTAGACGGTCTCGTCAGCGTGCGCCAATTCTCCACCGAGTACCGTAGCAAATAGCGCCGCCGATGCGGCAATGCGGGATGACATCATCGTCGAATCTCCATCAGCAACAGCCAAAGTCTATCATCGATCGCTTCCGTCGGGCGCTTGTAATGGCCCATGCGCGATCACTATCTCTGGCCGACGCTATATTGCGTCAAAGGAGGGTTTTTCGTGACAATCTCAATGTATCAGGCATCCGTTCCGGTTTTTTCGGAGCGGCTGAGAGCGCTGGCACTTGTTCTCAGAAAGGGTGAGGCGAATGCTGTCGAACGCAAGATCGACCCGCAGGTGTTTTTGAATGCCCGGCTGGCGCCGGACATGCTTCCGCTCACTCGCCAGGTGCAGATTGCAACCGACAACGCCAAGCGAGGCGTTGCACGCCTGGTCGGTCGAGAGGCTCCCGTGTTCGAGGACACGGAAGCGAGCTTTTCAGAGCTTCAGGAGCGGATAGCCAGGACGACGGACTATTTGCAGGGCATCACACCCGCCGACGTAGACGGGTCGGAGGGACGCGACATCACCTTCAAGGCCGGACCGCGCGAACTCCAGTTCACCGGCATCCAGTATCTGTTGCATTTCGCCATGCCGAACTTCTATTTCCACGTTACCACGGCCTACGACATTCTGCGCCACAATGGCGTACCGCTGGGCAAGCCGAACTTCCTCGGCGCCGAATAACAACCCCGGTTGCAGCTATTTCATGGCCATTTCCCGCGCCAGTCGCGGGAAATCGGCTGGCTTGATGCCAATGTCGGCCAGGTCTCTGTTACTCATGGACGTCAGCATCGCCAGGGCGGCGCGAAATCGTCTCTCTTCCTTCGGAAGGGGGCGGGAGAAAAACTCGGTTCGGAAATCCATTTCGATGGCTCCTCGTTGTTCCTCCCAGTGCATCATATAGTTGGATTCGCCCGTTTGTGCAGTGCAGCATTCTGCATGGCAGCCATGCGATACGATCGAAGATCTCGTGCTCACGAAACTTCTTCCGGCGGCAACCGTATTTTGCAAGGCAAGCCCGAACGGCTCTTTGTCGTATCGGTAACTCCCGGGCCGCACAGTCACTGTGTGGCCCGGCTCTTTCAACTCAATTTGTCGATTTCCCGAACAGGCATTTTTAACTGTCCAGGGCGTAGTTGTGGTGGCTGCACAGGATCGACTTGCGCAAAGCAATGGAGGCGGCAACGGGTACCAGGGCCAACAGCGAATTCGGGGCTTTGCTTGACGATCTGTTCGTGGCGACGGAGAAGTCCGACGAACCGGCAACCCGGCCCAGCATTCCGTTCGACTATCTGGCGGTTGTCGAGGAACTGCATTCAGGGCGAATTCGCGTTTCAGGCGATGCCGCTGCTGCCGAATACCAGGGTACCGACGCCGACGCACATGATTTCCCGGCGCAGGAGGCTCCACCTCAGCCGCAGGCAGTCGAGCCCGACCTGCCGCTGTCGGTCGACCCGCGGGTCATCTCCGCCGAACTCGGGCTGGCGACGGTCCGTCCCGCAGAACTCGGGCGTCTGCGCCGTACCTTTGCATTGAAAAACCATCCCGACCGGGTTGCGCCGCATCTGCGGCCGCGTGCCCTGGCGCGCATGCAGGTTGCGAACGGCCTTATCGACGAGGCCAAGCGCCGCGCAGAGGGCCTGTCGGCCCTCTGACATGGGCGCGTGCCGGTGCTGACATGAGCGCGAACGACAGCAGCCAGGCTTTTGCCTTTTGCACGATCGGTCGCAAGCAAGTTCCGAATCCGGTTTCACCACGCTTCTTGGCCTTGCATGCAAAAACCTCTATCGAGGGTGAACGGCCATTGTCGAGCCGCAAGGACGAGCATGCTGAGGATATCGAAGGTTCCGGTCGACGATATATACGTGCCGACCGCGCGCAAGAAGACGCTTCATCCCGAAACTGTTCGCATCCTCGCCGAAGACATACTGGAAAACGGCATGACGACGCCGATCCAGGTGCGCCATGACGGCAAGCGTCACGTTCTCGTCGAAGGCCTGCACAGGCTCGAAGCGGCAAAGTGGCTGGGAGAGACCGAAATCGACGCCTATCTCGTCCAGGCCAAGCGCCACTGAATGTCAGGCGAACTCGCCAGGGATGGCGAGGTGCAAATCATGCTGAGGCCAATCGCCGGCAGCACCCAGGGCTTCAGCTGGCGTCCTTGTCCGACTGGTCGACGACGCCGAAATCCTGGGATTTCACGCCGGTTTCGGCAACCAGAAATCCTTCCGCCGAAAGGCCGCGACGCAGCAGTTCGCGCACGGCAGCCGCGCGGCTGGGCATGCGTTTGTCAAAACGCCAGTTTTCCAGCGCTTCGAGTTCGGCACCGCTCAGCATGATCTGCAATCTCTCGGGCCGTTCAAGTTCAGCCATCGCCATGCCCCTGTGCGACCATCAGAAAATGCCACGAGTGAGTAAGTGATGATCTCATGGCATTTTTGGCATAATGGGCCACTTAGATCAATGGCGCTAAGCGCTTAGGATGCACACCGTGATGCAGCGTCTAACCGAGCGCATTTGACGCTTGATGCATCAAAGGCATTACCTGCTAACTTATTGAAATTAATACAAAAAAGCTGACTCCTCTGTTGTTTTTCCGACTGTGTTGGTGCAAGATCGCCTCATATGAGGGATTCGCTGCGAACACGCAGATTTTTATCGAGGCAGAACAATGGGACCGATCTTTTCACCGACATTGATGGACGATCTGACGCACAGCCTTCACTCGGCATTGCTGATGACGGGTATCATCAACATTCCGAAACTTGCGGAGGAAATCCGTCAGCGAAACGAGGGCGAAAATATCGCACTAGAGGACATTACTGCCGAATTGCTGGTGCAGGCGCAGCGACACAGCGCCGCCATCGAATTCGATCACCGTCTGGGAAGCTAGCGGTCAACCGCTCATAGCGGGATATTGTCGTGCTTCTTCCAGGGATTCTGAAGGTTCTTGTTGCGCAGCATCCTGAGCGCGCGGGCAACGCGCCGTCGTGTGGAATGCGGCATGATCACATCGTCCACATAGCCGCGCTCCGCTGCCACGAAGGGTGACAGGAAGCGGTCTTCGTAGGCCTTGGTGTGGGCGGCTATCTTTTCGGCGTCGCCAATGTCCTTGCGATAGATGATCTCGACGGCGCCGCGGGCGCCCATCACCGCTATCTGCGCAGTTGGCCATGCGAAGTTCAGGTCGCCGCGCAGATGCTTTGACGCCATCACGTCATAGGCGCCGCCAAACGCCTTGCGGGTAATCACGGTGACTTTCGGCACCGTCGCTTCGGCATAGGCGAAAAGCAGTTTTGCGCCATGCTTGATCAGGCCACCATACTCCTGCGCCGTGCCGGGCAGGAAGCCGGGTACGTCGACGAAGGTGACGAGCGGGATCGAAAAACAGTCGCAGAAGCGCACGAAGCGGGCTGCCTTGCGGCTGGCGTCGGAATCAAGCACGCCGGCCAGCACCATCGGCTGATTGGCGACGAAGCCAACCGTGCGGCCCTCGACGCGGCCAAGGCCGATGACGATGTTCTTTGCGAAACTCTCCTGGATCTCGAAGAAGTCGCCCTCGTCGCAGGTCTTCAGGATCAGCTCCCGGATATCGTAGGGCTTGTTGGCGTTGTCCGGCACCAGCCGGTCAAGCGACATGTCGCTGTCCGTGGCTGGCTGTGAGCACAGGATCTCTGGAAGTTCGGCTGTGTTCGACGCTGGCAACAGGTCGATCAGGCGGCGCATCTGCAAAAGCGCCTCAACGTCATTGTCATAGGCGCCATCGGCGATCGACGATTTTGTCGTGTGGATGGACGCACCCCCAAGTTGCTCGGCAGTGACGGTCTCGTTGGTGACGGTTTTCACGACATCGGGGCCGGTGACGAACATGTAGGAAGTGTCGCGCACCATGAAGATGAAGTCGGTCATCGCCGGCGAATAGACGTCGCCACCGGCACACGGGCCCATGATGACCGAGATCTGTGGAATGACGCCCGACGCCAGCACGTTGCGCTGGAACACTTCGGCATATCCGCCAAGTGCTGCCACGCCTTCCTGGATGCGGGCGCCGCCGGCATCATAGAGCCCGATGATCGGCGCGCGGTTGCGCAGCGCCATGTCCTGCACCTTGTGGATTTTTTCCGCGTGCGCCTGAGACAACGAGCCACCGAACACGGTGAAATCCTTGGCGAACAAGAACACCGTGCGGCCGTTGACCGTGCCCCAACCGGTAACGACGCCGTCACCGGCAATCTTCTGCTTCTCCATGCCGAAATCGGTCGAGCGGTGCTCGACGAACATGTCGAATTCCTCGAACGAGCCTTCGTCGAGAAACACCTCGATCCGCTCGCGCGCCGTCAGTTTGCCGCGCTTGTGCTGTGCGTCGATCCGAGCCTGTCCACCGCCCATTCGCGCGTTTTCACGCCGCCGCTCAAGTTCGGTCAGCACGTCTTTCATGATGGGCGTCCCCCGCATATGTCAGTGGCTTGTCGTAACATGGACTTTGGCAAGCGCAAGCCTGAGCACTTTGCATTCTGCCGCCTGCCGAGCGGGCCTCGGCCCCGTCTGTTGATACGGCATCCCAAAGAGGGACCTTGCTGCACTGCAGCGAAGGCGCTTGCAATTTGCAGCGTTATGGCCCATATGCGGCGCAATAGGCGCGTAGGTCGGACATTCCGGCTTTCCTCTTAACAGGACTGGTTGCGTCTGTTTTCCCCCTTTCCGAAACCCGGAGAGGCGTGGAAAAGCCCCATGGACATAGTGTCTGCGGGCACGACAGCGCAGCCGCGCGGACACTCAGGTGTCTGCCGCCTTGTCGTTTCATGAATTTTCGTTCGCCGTGGGTTGCGCCCCGCGTGAGGACTGTTTTGCGGCAGTGACCGCGCGAAAGAAGAATAAATTGACACTTGAAAACACTTTGGAAAACACTGCGGAACTGACCGGCTTTGCCAAGCTCGGCATCACCGGCCCGCTGCTCAAGGCAACCGTCGTTGCCGGCTTCGACGAGCCCAAGCCCGTGCAGGTCGCAGCCATCCCGGCGCATCTTGCCGGCCGTGACGTTCTTGCTGTCGCCCAGACGGGCTCCGGCAAGACAGCAGCCTTCAGCC
This sequence comes from Hyphomicrobiales bacterium, assembly GCA_038259455.1. Taxonomy (GTDB): domain Bacteria; phylum Pseudomonadota; class Alphaproteobacteria; order Rhizobiales; family Rhizobiaceae; genus CAMYMG01. The sequence goes on from JBBSOT010000044.1 coordinate 17,414, forward strand.
TGCCGATCCTCACCAAGATCATCGCTCTCGGCACCAAGCGCACGCCGCGCACCTGCCGTGCGCTCATCCTTGCGCCGACGCGCGAGCTTGCCGTGCAGATCGAAGACACGATCCGCATCCTGGCCAAGGGATTGCATGTCGCGACAGCGCTTGTCCTCGGCGGCGTGTCGCGCTCCAGCCAGGTGCGCAAGATGGCGCCGGGCGTCGACATCCTTGTCGCTACGCCCGGTCGTCTGACCGACCTGGTGCGGGAAGGGGAGATCAATCTCTCGGAGACACGCTGGCTCGTTCTCGACGAGGCCGACCGCATGCTCGACATGGGCTTCATCCATGATGTGCGCCGTGTCGCCAAGGCGACGCATCGCGATCGCCAGACGGCACTGTTCTCGGCCACCATGCCGACGGAGATCGAGCAGCTTGCCCGTGGCATCATGAAGGACCCGGTGCATGTAGAGGTTGCGCCGCAGGGCACCACCGCCGCCGAGATCAAGCAGGGCGTCGTGATTGCCCGCACCAAGCAGAAGCGCAAGGTGCTGTCGACGATGCTAGCCGATCCGGCAATGAGTTCGGTTATCGTGTTCTCGCGCACCAAGCATGGCGCCGACCGCGTCGTTCGCGATCTGGAGCGCGATGGCTTCAATGCCGCCGTCATCCATGGCAACAAGTCGCAGAATGCCCGCCAGAAGGCGCTCAACGGCTTCCGTGACGGATCCGTGCGCATCCTGGTGGCAACCGACATCGCCGCACGCGGCATCGACGTTCCCGGCATCAGTCATGTGGTGAATTTCGATCTGCCAGACGAGGCGGAGAGCTATGTCCATCGCATCGGCCGCACGGGACGCAACGGCGCCGATGGCATTGCCATCACGCTGTGCGATCCGTCGGAAAGCTCGAAGCTGCGCTCGGTCGAGCGGATCATTCGCGCCAAGCTGCCGATCACTGCCGATCATACCGGCGAGCCTGATCCGGCGCGTGACCCCAAGGAGCGCAACGAGCGCGTCCAGGAGGCCGCCAACGATCGTGGCGCTCATCGCAACGGCAACCGCCCGCGCGGCGACCAGAAGCCTGCCAAGAAGGGCTTCTCCGGCAAGCCCGGCGGTGCCAGGAACTATGGCGGCAAGCGCCGCTTCGGTGCGCCTCGCGCAGCCTGATTTCTGCTGACTGAACATTGCAAACGCCGCAGCTTCAAAGCTGCGGCGTTTTGCGTTGAGGGCACCTGCAACCGTCACGGTCCGAGACCGGAAGCCACGTACTTTTCCAACTGATACTGTTGCCGGCGCTGCGTCCGGATTGTCGAAAACAGCATCTTGACGCCGGCATTGCCACCAGTAACCTGTCCCCATTCACACATCGAACGGGAAGAACGTTATGGCTGGTTTGCTCTCGAGGTCCGGCCTAGGCGCCGCTGGTCTGATCGTCCTTTTCTCGTCCGGAGCGGCGTTCGCCGAGGATCAGGCTGTCATTTTGCGCGGTGCGCGCATCCTCACAATGGACGATACGAAGCCGGAGGCGACCGCTATTGCTCTGGTCGACGGCCGCATCGCCGCCGTCGGGTCGGATGACGACGTTGCTCCCTATCTGGACGGCGCTACCGTCTATGATCTTCCGGCCGACGCGCTGGTCCTGCCTGGCTTCCAGGACTCGCACAATCACCTGATCTGGAGCGCTACCGAGGCGCTGGATGTCGGCTTGTGGGAGGTCGTCGACAAGCAAGGCGTCCGCGAGGCGATAGAAACCGCCGATATCGATGCCTTGCCTGAGGGCGCATGGATTCGCGGCGCCGGTTGGGACATCGCAGCGTTTCCGGACGCCAATGCGGCGATCCTCGACGAGGTGACGGGAGACCGCGCAATGTTCGTCAGCGCCGTTGACGGCCATTCCGGGTGGGCCAATTCAGCCGCGCTCAAGGCGGCCGGCATCGATAACAACACCAAGGATCCCGAAGGTGGGCGCATCGAGCGCGATGCCGATGGCAAAGCAACCGGGCTGCTGCGTGAGAGTGCCATGCAGCTGGTCAGCAAGCTTCTGCCGAAATATCCGTACAGCCAGGTCGATACCGGCCTGGAAACGGCACAGCAGGAAGCGTTGGGCTACGGCATCACCGCCATCATCGACCCGTCTGCCGAAGACTGGATGCTCGATGGCTACAAGCGCGCCGATGCCGCCGGCAAGCTCCAGCTCAGGGTCGAGGCGGCGGTCAAGATCGAGGCTGACGAAGGGCCTGAAGGCGTCAAGCGGGTGCTGGATTGGCAGGATCGCTACGCCTCGCCGCATCTCAAGGTCACGTCGATCAAGTTCTTCGTGGACGGCGTCATCGAAACAGCAACGGCCGCGCTGCTGGAAGCCTATGTCGGCAGCAATGAGAGCGGCAATCCGCTGTTCACGCCCGAACAGCTCGACGCCATCGCAATTGCAGGCGACAAGGCAGGCCTGCAATTGCACACACATGCAATCGGCGATCGCGCTGTGCGCATGGCGCTCGATGCCTACGAGGCGGCGCAAAAGGCAAATGGCGTGCGCGACGGCCGGCACCAGATCACCCACCTCGAACTCATCGACCCGGCCGACATCCCGCGCTTCGCTTCGCTTGGCGTACTGGCCAACATTCAGGCGCTTTGGGGCTATCCCGACAGCTACATCACCGACCTGACAGAACCGAAGATCGGTCCGGAGCGCTCCGAATGGCTCTATCCGTTCGGCGCTTTGAAGCAGGCCGGAGCGACGCTGGTCGGCAGCAGCGACTGGAGCGTCTCGTCGATGAACCCGCTTCAGGCGATCCAGACCGGCGTGACCAGGCAGGATATCGAGGACCCGGCTGGCCGGGTGTTGACGCCGCAGCATAAGCTCGACCTCATGGACATGTTGAAGGCCTACACGGTGAATGGCGCCTTCGCAGCCTTCGACGAGGACCAGTCCGGCACACTGACAGTCGGAAAGCGCGCCGACATCGTTGTCCTGGACCGCGACATAACCGAGGGAGCCGAAACCGACATTGCATCAGGCAAGGTGCTGGCGACGCTGATCGATGGCGTCGCGGTCTATCAAGGCGAGGGGCTGCCGCAACCGGTCAATCCTTAGGTCAGGACCCTGGGTCGAAACGTGAAACGACCTACGCTCTCTTGGATGTGAGATTCTTCTTTGGCTCGGGGTTCGGCTGCCAGTCCGGCGACCTGCCTGGGATCAGCGGACGTGCCTTCCACTGTGTGGCATAGGTCATGAAGGCGAAGATCGCGGCGTGCGGCAGCAGCCGCAGCAGCTTCAGGCCCCAGGTCAATCGGCGCGGAAATGTCGTCTCGAACCCGCCGGACTTTATCGCCCTGACGATGCGCGCAGAAGCCTTCTCCACGGGCATCAGCGCTGGCATGACGAATTCGTTCCGGGCGGCCAGCGGCGTGTCGACAAAGCCCGGATTCATGATCTGAACGCGGATGTTCATCTTGTTGAAGTCGAACTGCAGCGCCTCTGCCATGA
>JBBSOT010000045.1:0-20622 GCA_038259455.1 Hyphomicrobiales bacterium
AGGAATCGGAGCGAAGGCGGCGCTCGCTCTGGGCGTTGAACGCGTCTGGCCAGCCAATGTCCTTCTGCAGTTCCGCAGGTAGGGAGCGGATGGCGCGCTCGGTATGATGACGGGCACGTGCCGCACTGAATTCGGCCGCGATGCGTCCGATCGACGAGATGATAGACATTTACTTTTCCTTTCATTTTTCAGGACCGGGAATCCGTGTCCGCAGCGTAAATACGAACCCCTCGTATCTTCCGGAGTTCGCGTCTAAGGCATTCTTGTTTCAGCGTTGTTACAGTGGGCGCTGAACATGTGTGCCTTCGATAATGTTGACTATCGCGCTGTTCTCGTGTTCAATCAAACGAATTGAAATGATGGTTTGGATCAGTTTAATTGAAGGATATGCGGTCATGAACGCCCCCCTCAATCATCCGCTTCCGCTGCTCGATCTCGATGTACTGCGGACTTTCGTGGCGATCGCCGAAACCGGCAGCTTCACAACCGCCTCCACCGCGGTATTCCGTACGCCCTCTGCGGTGTCCATGCAGATCAAGAAGCTGGAAGATATCCTTGGTTGCTCGGTATTCTCGCGCGATGCGCGTTCGGTGTCGCTGACGACGGACGGCGAGATGCTGCTTGGTTATGCGCGCCGCATGCTGGCGATCAACCGCGAGGCCGTTTCGAAATTCATCATTCCCGATATTTCGGGTATCGTTCGTCTCGGATCGCCCGATGACTACGGTGAACGGGTTCTGCCGCATGTGCTGAAGCGTTTTGCACAGTCGCACCCATCTGTGGCTGTCGATGTCATCATCGACCAGAGTTCCAATTTGCGCCGTCGTATGGATGACCGCGCGCTCGACATCACGCTTGTCACCAATTCCAACACAACATCGCTGGCAGGCGGCGATGTGCTGCTCACCGAGCCGATCGTCTGGGCCGGAGCGAAGGGTGGCTGCGCACATATGCGCGAGCCATTGCCGGTGTCGATCTGGGAAGAGGGCTGCGCCTGGCGGGCAGGCGCGCTTGAGGCGCTCGGCCGGGAAGGGCGCAATTATCGGGTCGCCTATATGAGCGCCCATACGGCTGGGCAGCGTTCGGCGATCATGGCCGACCTGGCCGTGGCGCCCTTGCCGAAGTCATTCCTTGGCAGCGATATGGTTGAACTGACGGCCAAGGACGGGTTGCCCGATATCGGCAATTATACGCTGGGCATGTTCGTTGCGCCCGATGCCGGCGCACCCGTGAAGGTCGCGGCCGACCATATTCGTGCGACCTTCGAGGTGTTTCGCGAAACCGGCAAGTTCTAGAACTCGGTTTTTTCGACCTCAAACCGGTGCGTCGGGCGGACGAACTCTTCCTGCGCGGCGATCAACAGGATTTCGCGCGAGCCGGCATCTGCGGTTTGCTTGAGCAACCCGTAGGTTGCCGCTGCCGCATGCGCCAGCGCACCTTCAGGCGATCCGTTCTGCAGCAAGTGCGTCAGAAACAACGCCGCGATCGCGTCGCCTGCGCCATTGATCGCAAGATCAAGCAGCGGCGTGCGCACACGCATCAATACGCCATCGCCAAGCAGCGCAATATCCATGGCATCTGGCGGGGTATCGTCGAGCCGCACGCTGGTCGCCAGCACAAGGCGGGGCCCAAGATCACGAACCTTGGTCATTGCCTGAATGAGGTCGCGCCGCGTCCTTACGGGTTGATCCGAGAGAAATTCCAGCTCGAACATGTTGGGGGTGACGATGTCGGCGGCGCTGATCGCCTCGCTTCGCATGAATTCCGGGATGCCGGGGCGAACGAAGACGCCAGAATCGAAGTCACCGATAACCGGGTCGCAGCAATAGAGTGCTTTCGGTTGCGCGCGTCGAACGCGGCGAACGGAATCAAGCACCGCACCGCCGATCAAAGCGTCGCCTATGTAGCCCGAAAGCACACCGTCACAGTCTGCCAGCGCGCCGATTTCGTCCAGTCCCAGCACCAGTTCGGCAATGTCCTTGCCGCTGTAGACCTGGCCGCGGTGCTTGCCGTATCCGAGATGGTTCGAAAATTGCACTGTGTTTACGGCGATCACTTCGACGCCCATGCGCTGCATGGGAAATACTGCCGACGCGTTGCCGACATGGCCGAAGCAGACCCATGATTGAATCGACAGGATCTTGATGTGCGGCCTCCCGCTGGCGTTGTTGCCGAAGCCCTTGGGCATGTCAGTCGGTGACCGATGGCAAGGTGGGTATCAGCCGCGTTCCCGCCGTGCCGCATGCCCTTCGCGGCCGCGCCTGCGCGGTGCTGAGTCGCCGGCAACGCCATCGGCGCTGACCGTCTTGCGCGGTGGCAATTTTACGGCCGCCGAGAGCTTCGGGAAAGGATCGACCTTGTTGGGCATCGCCATGGCGTCGATGAACAATTGCTGGAAATGCGGTTCCAGCGCGGTCTCGATCTTCTCGATCTTGCCAACCTCGGTCTCGATCTCGCGGCGATGGTCGCGATTGAGCAGCGCCATGAGCGCGCCGGTGCCTGCGGCATTGCCGATCGCCTTGACCTCGTCGAGATCGCAATCCGGGATCAGCCCCAGCACCATGGCGTATTTCGGGTCAATGAATGACCCGAAGGCGCCGGCGAAACGGATCGTATCGACGGTCTCGACGCCCTGCTTTTCCATCAGCAGCTTGACACCGGCGTAGAGGGCAGCCTTGGCCAGCTGGATGGCGCGCACGTCGTTCTGCGTCACCGTAATGCGCGGTTCGCCGTCACGCAGCAGATACGACCAGGTTCGGCCGTTCTGGACAATGCGGGGGCTGCGCGAGGACAATGTGCCGTCGACGACGCCATCCTCGGAAATGATGCCCGAAAGATACATTTCGGCGACCACCTCGATGATCGCCGAGCCGCATATGCCGGTCACGCCGGTGGCGCTTGCGGCTTCGTCGAATCCGTCTTCGTCAGACCATTTGTCAGACCCGATGACGCGATATTTCGGTTCGAGCGTGTCAGGATCTATCCTGACGCGCTCGATGGCTCCCGGCGCGGCGCGCTGGCCGGCAGATATCTCGGCGCCCTCGAAGGCCGGCCCGGTCGGAGAGGAGGCGGCAACCACACGCTGGCGATTGCCAAGCACGATCTCGGCATTTGTGCCGACATCGACGAGAAGCATCATCTTGTCCTGGCGATAGGGGCCTTCAGACAGCGTCGCGCCGGCGGCGTCAGCGCCGACATGGCCGGCAATGCACGGCAGCATGTAGACGCGCGCGCCGGTGTTGATCTTGAGCCCGATCTCGCTGGCCCAGGTGTGTACGGCGCCCGATACGGCGAGCGCGAAGGGCGCCTGGCCAAGTTCAGTCGGATCAATGCCGAGAAAGAGGTGGTGCATGATCGGATTGCACACGAACACCGCGTCCAGGATGTCGTTGCGGTCGACGCCTGTCTCCTCGCAGACCTTGGCGGTCAGATCGTTGACCGCCTCGCGCACGGCCTTGGTCATCGCCTCGCGACCATCCGGGTTCATCATCACGTAGGAGACCCGGCTCATCAGGTCCTCGCCAAAACGGATCTGCGGGTTGGAGGTGCCCGACGTGGCGAGGATGCGGCCCGACAGCAGCGACACCAGATGCATGGCGATCGTCGTCGAACCGATGTCGCAGGCAATGCCGTAGGCCTCATTCTTCAGTCCCGGCGACAGCGATATGATGGTCGGGCGCGACGAATTGAGGTCACGATGGATCGCCGCTGTCACCGCCCAATTGCCCTTGCGCAGAATGCCCTGGACCTGCGGCAGGAGGTGCTGTGAGACCAGCAGGTCCTTCCAGCCCCAGTCGTTCTCCAGCATGACCTTCAGCCGGTCGAGATCGCCAAGCGGCTTGTGCATGTCTGGCTCATCGACCTCGACATAGCAGAGCTGCACAGCGGGGTTGCGCTCGATGATGCGGTCTGAGGCCGCCTTGCGGATGGTCTGGGCGTTGACGACCGTGTCCTGTGGGACGTCGATCACCAGATCGCCCTGGATCGTTGCCGAGCAGGAGAGGCGGCGGCCCTCGATCAGGTTGCGCACGGAGGCGTAGCGCTGTTCCTTGGCGCCGACCGGCGAAATGTGGTCGTTCGACGAGACGATCTTGTGCTTGGCGAAATTGCCTTCTTGTACCTCGACCTGACAGCGGCCGCAGGTGGCGCGTCCTCCGCACACGCTCTCGACATAGACGCCAAGCTCGCGCGCCGCGTCGAGCACGGTGGTGCCGACGGGAAAGCGGCCGCGCTTGCCCGAGGGCATGAACAGGACGAGGGGATCGGTGATTTTGGCGGGTGAGTTCACGGTGTTTTCGCGTCAGCCCCGGCCCATCCGGGCTTCGCGGCCACCGCGGCGGCGTCCGCCGCCCGAGCCGCCTTCACCGGGTGCATTGACCTGCGTCGGTGCAGCAACCGCCTGTCCGCCTTCGGCAGGTTTGTAATCCTTGTAGGTGCGGATCCAGTTGGTGCAGTCCTTGTCGGAGCCGTTCAGCACGTTGGCAGCGCGCACCGCCTCCATTTCCTGCGGCCGCACAGGGTTCATAATGGCGCTGGTCATGCCGGCGCCGATGACCATCGGAATGAAGCCTGCATTGATGCCGTGGCGGTGCGGCAGGCCGAAGGAGACGTTCGACAGGCCGCAGGTCGTGTTGACCTTGAGTTCCTCGCGCAGGCGGCGCAGCAACGCAAAGACCTGGCGGCCCGCATCGCCCAGTGCGCCGATCGGCATGACCAGCGGATCGACGACGACGTCATGAGCGGGGATGCCGAAATCGGCGCAGCGCTCGACGATCTTCTTGGCGACTGCGAAGCGCACGTCGGGATCCATCGAAATGCCGGTCTCGTCGTTGGATATGGCGACGACCGGCACGTTGTATTTCTTTATGAGGGGGAGAATTGCCTCGAGCTTTTCTTCCTCACCGGTCACCGAATTGACCAGCGGTCGACCCTTGGCGACTCTCAGCGCCGCTTCGATCGCAGCAGTCACGGAGGAATCGATCGACAGCGGCAGATCGACAAGCCCCTGCACGATCTCCAGTGTCTGCACCAGGAGACCCGGTTCGGTCTCGTTGGGATTGACCGAGGTGACGCCGGCATTCACGTCGAGCATCGTGGCGCCACAGGCGGCCTGCTCCAGCGCATCCTTGATGACGGTTTCGAAATTGCCGGCGATCATCTCGGCGGCAAGTTTCTTGCGTCCCGTCGGGTTGATGCGCTCGCCGATGACGCAGAAGGGTTGATCGAAACCGATGATGATTTCGCGCGTGGCCGAGGCAACAATCGTGCGGGTCATAAATCTCTCCGTTTGATATAAAGACTTCTTTATATCGTTATCTATTTTCGATCAAGCGCTGGTAGCAGCAGGGCGAAATTGGCGCTATTGCGCGGCTTCCTTGACCAATTGCTGTGGCGACTTGGCTTTGGTTTCGTCGTGAAGCAGGTGCTCGAGCTGATCGGCGACCATCTGGTCGTCGGCGCGCGCCTCGCGTTTCCAGGGCTTGCGGCCTTTCAGCACTCCAGACTCATGCACGATTTCGGCAACATATTCTTCCTGGCGATAGGCCATCACATGGATACCCGACACGCCGGCAATCTCCTTCACCTCATTGATGATGTCGATGCACAGCTGCTTGCCTTCCTTCTTTTGGTCCGCCGCGCCTTCGAGACGCTTTATGATCGAATCGGGAATGTGGATGCCCGGCACGTTCGATCGTATCCAGCGCGCCGTTTTGGCCGAGGCGAGCGGGCCGACCCCGCAAAGGATGTAGCAATTCTCGACGTGGCCGAGATCGCTCGCCCGCTTCATGTATTCGCGAAACATCGGTACGTCGAAGCAATACTGGCTTTGAACGAACTGCGCGCCTGCCTCGATTTTCTTGCCAAGCCGGTGCGGGCGAAAATCGTAGGGCGGCGCGAACGGATTGATGGCTGCACCGAGAAATACTGCCGGCGGCGTGGTAAGTTTTCGACCAGACAGGAATTTGCCATTGTCGCGCATGATGCGGATGGTCTCGAGAAGCGACATGCAGTCGAGGTCGAAGACCGGCTTGGCGCCGGGCTGGTCGCCCGCCTGCACACCGTCGCCTGTCAGGCACAGTATGTTGCCGACGCCCATGGCGGCGGCCCCAAGCACGTCACCCTGTATGGCGATGCGGTTCTTGTCGCGACAGGCGATCTGCATGATCGGCGCATAACCCATGCGGGTCAGCAATGCGCATATGCCAACCGAAGACATGTGGCAGTTGGCGCCTGACGCATCGACCGCGTTTATACCGTCGACCCAGCCTTCGAATATCTTGGCGCGGTCGTAGACATCCTGTGGATTCGCGCTGTCGGGCGGGTTGAGCTCGGCGGTGACGGCGAATTCGCCGCGCCTGAGCACGCGTTCAAGCCGCCCGCGCGACGAATGACCGGGCAGGGGGTCGAGCGGCAGGTCGATGCCGGCCGGATTCTCGTCGGACGTGCTCATGCCTGCACCTGCTTTGCCGCTTCACGCGTCGACGCAGCCTGTGCCGTTACGCGCAACCAGGCCGAGGTTTCGCGCAACGACTGGTCGACCGGCTTCTGCACGTTCAGGATGGCGTTCCCCTCGACCATATTCTGTGAACCTTCCCAGGCCTTGACCCAGACGCAGGGCATGTCGGGCTCGACCTCGCAATTGCCATTGGCACGCACGCCGCCGCACGGTCCGTTGCGCAACTGCTTGGGACAGTTCATCGGGCAAGACATGCCTGTAGAAGACAGAATGCACTGGCCGCACATGCGACAGTCGAACATCAGTCCTTTAACGCGCTTCTCGACGAATTTGATGGGTCCCTCGACGCGGCGATACCCGATGGCATTCCAGATCGGATGCAATGTAAGGAAGACGTCAGCGAATTTCGCGTAGATCCATTCCAGCGTACGCGAATGGCGCACCGACCATAGCCGGAGCGCATAGGAGCGCTGAACCCGTCGCTGCGGGGACACATCGGCTGGCTTGTAGGCGGTCTTCGGCGCCGTCTTTTTTACAATGGTCGCCTGGGTCATGCCATCGGTGGCACTTGCCGGCACCTTTTCGGGTGCAGAACTGGCCGGACCGGCCGCCGTTGTTGACTGGCTGTTCTCGTCAGCCATTTTCGCGTCCGCCAGCCTTTACCAGCGCGACAAGTCGCTCGCGGTCATATTTCGTGTCGAAATCCGCCAGCGCCTTGTCGGCTTCGGCCTCGAGATCATCACCGACCGGAATGGGGTCGGCCTTGCGCCATTCTGCGAGATAGTCGTCGGTTTCGGCGGCACCGGTGCGCATCGCGCACATGTCGATTGCCTCGGTAAAGCGCAACGGCAGTTCGCGCTTGGCGTTCTGACGTCCCTTCTTGACGATGACTTGCGCGGGGATATCGCGCCAGAAGACGATGATCAGGTCGGCCATGCAACTCTCGCGATTTCAACGGATTCAGCATTGCCGCAAGCGCGAACGCGCCGCTTGTTATGGGACGACGCGCGCGCCTTCAAAAACGACGCGGGTACACAGCGCACCGCCCTGCACCGTTACCAGACGCCCTTTGTCAGACCTGTCCACACATAGAACCAGATCGTCGGATGATACCACTGCTTCGAGGGCAGATCCGGCGTTTGCGGTTTGAGCCGTCCTTCGAGAGAATCTTCAAGGGCCCTGATGCAGATGTCGCGGGACATGGCGGCGAGCCGAAGCGCGTAGTTCGTCAGGTTGTCCCCCGGCTCCGGCTTGCCGCGCACCTGATGGAGCACGCCGCCCGTGTCGACGCCGGCGTCGACCAGATGCACGGTCGCGCCGAAATTCTCGGCATCGCCGGTCGCGAGAGCCCAGTAGCCGCCATTCATGCCTCGATACTTTGGCGTTATGCCGGCATGGTAATTGAGAACCGGGCAGTTAATGGCTTCAAGCGTTCCCTTTGATAGCAGGCGGCAGCCGTTCAGTAGAACAACTTGCGGCTTCAGTTTGGCCAGCGCATCGATCAGTTCGGGCGAATTGGCGGACCCGACATTGACGATGGCCTGCCCGGCGGCCGGCTCCATCTTCAAGGTCTCGGCAAGCTTGCGGGCATCGTGCCCGGAAAGGACCATTTTTCGCAGTCGCGTGAACACCATCGTGCCAAGCTGGCCCAGAACTGAAATCCAACCGAGCTTGCGGGCCCGGTTTTGCAGCAGGCGCCGCTTTGATTCCGGTTCCTCGACGATCACGGTCACCGGACCAAGCCGGTCCTGAATGGCATTGACGATTGCCCAGACTTGCGGCCCGCCGGCGGTAACGATGGCAATTCGGGAAGTCATTGTCAGCCAGCTGCTACATCAGCCAGCCAAATGCGGCATGGGCAGCGATGCTGGCCCCGCTTATCACAGCGGCAATCACCGCCATCGATATCAGACTGACCACGCCGCCAATGGCCAGCAGGATTCCATCGCGCTCTGAAAGCGCCAGGCCCAGAAGTGCCGTCGCGAAGGCCGGCAGCCAATTGCCGAGCGGGATCGGCAGGGTGACGACGATAGCGAGGAAGAGCGCAACGGCACCGATGACCCTGTCGCCCTGCCTGCGCCAGAACGGCCAGTAGCGCGGGCGTATCAGCCGCTCAAGACGAATCAGTCGAGGCACCAGACGGTCCATAAGGTGACGGAACTGGTCGGCGCTCAGCGACCTTTTCGAGAGGAATGACGGCAACCACGCCTGCTTGCTGCCGTAAGCCATCTGGGCTGAAACGATGATCAAAGGGATGCCCAGGACCACCGACGCACCGGGCGGCAGTGGCAGCAGGTTGAAAGCAGCAAACAGCACCAGCAGGGGTGCGAAGCTGCGATTGCCGAGCGCATCCCTCATATGGGCTATGGAAATGGGGCCATGCGCGTCACGGGCGAGTTGTGCGAACAGGACAGACAGCCGCCTCGATCTGCGGTGCTTCGGTGCGCCATCGATGGCACCGTTCTCAAAGCTGTCCGAATCTGCCTTCATTCCATCCCGACCCCAAGCCGCTCTGGTTGGCACCATAAGTGCCCATTCTGTCGCTTGCGGGTTAACCCCTGATGACAGCAGCGGGTGACGCGGCGATATTTGCAGCCTGCCGCGGCGAAATTCAACCTTTCCGAATGGCGTTCAGCGCTTCAATTCCAGAAAGTCGAACTTTGACTCATAATACGGGGCCGGAAACTCGATCTGCCAGGTTTCCTGGCCGGTCCGGAAGCCATAACCGGCCTGGTCGGATGCCGGCCCTGTGCCGTACGCCTTCGCCGGCTCGCCGTTGACTGAAAATGCACCGAGGTAGATCAGGCGTGTGTCGCCGTCGTCATAGAACCGTCCGGTGGTTCGCTGTGATCCGCTGAGCTTGGTCAGCATCCAGCCCGAACCGTCATCGGTGACGCGGCATGTGAACCAACCGTAGACCGCAAGGCCGGCTGGACCGCCTGCCTTGATCGTCCGGCACTGCCAGTCGCCCGTCAGGTCAAAGTCCTTGAAGGATTGCGGTTCCTTTGAAACCAGCGCGTCGAGAACTGCGACATCTGTTGCCTGGCCTGTCGATCGCGCCTCGTTCAATGCCGCTTTGCGCGTCTCGGAGAATTGTGCGAGCCGTCGTCTGTCATTCGGCGTCACAAGCTTGCCAACGACGCCGTCGGCATGCGCTGGAAAGCCCGCTGCGGCGAGAAAAATTGCCAGGACGAGGCGACGAAACATCATGCTGCGGTTCCTGTTGGGACCGCAGGTTGCGCCTGCAATTCCGGCGCTTTCGTGGTCAGGCGGGAACGTCGAGTGCTGCTTGCAGGGCGGCAGGCAGTTCGCCGTAACCGGTAAAGCGACGCTCATAGGCAAGGCCGAGAAGCTTTGCCGCATCCTCGGCGACACTATCAAGCTTCGGATCGTTGGTCTGAGCCAGGTAGACCACCTTTTCATAATTGCCGAAATAGTCGGCGATCAGTTCCGGATGCCGATCCAGACCGAGCGGCTTCATGAAGAACGCATCGAACTGGCGGCAAAGAAAGTCGGTCAAGTAAAAGGCCATCATGTCGCCTTCACCGATGGCCTCAAAGGTCGCCGCACCCTGGTAGAATGCGAAGCAGTGAGGCCCCGCCACGCGGTCGACGCCATGCTTTTCCAGCACGCTATCGAGGCTTCCACCAGTGCCGCAATCGGCATATCCAGCAAAGATATGACGATAGCCGGCGGCCTTTGCCTCTGCGATTGCCTTGTCCATCGCCGGCGGAATGCGGTCGGGATAGTAGTGGTATTCGGCAGGAAGGCATGTCAGGTCGAGGTGCGTAAGACCATGCTGGTCTTTTACCGCGATAACCTCACGGGCGATCATGCCGCAGGCGATGACCAGCACTCTTTCGGCCATCTCTGTCGTCGCTCTTGCGTTCGCTGTCATGGAACCACCTCGGTTCTCGCACGTTCCCCTACGCAATATCATGCTTGCAGAGGGAACAATCTCATGACTTCGTCAAAATTCGCAACGATCGCTGCTGTGCTTGCTTGTGTCTTCGCGCTTTCGGCCTGCGCCAACACGATCCGCGGCTTCGGCAAGGACGCTTCCAACACGGTTGATGCCACCGAAGGCGCGGTCAACGACGTAGCCAACTAGCACAACCCGCGCGCTTCCCGGACCGTTTGGTCAGGCGGAAGCGCGCGTATTGTGCTTGCGTTTCATGTAGTCCTTGGCCGTTTCGACAGCCACTGCAGCATCGCGGCAGTAGGCGTCTGCGCCCACTGCCTTGCCGAATTCCTCGTTGAGCGGTGCACCGCCGACCAGCACGACATAGTCGTCGCGGATGCCTTTTTCCTTCATCGTATCGATCACAACCTTCATGTACGGCATGGTGGTTGTGAGCAATGCCGACATTCCAATGATGTCTGGCTGATGCTCCTCGATAGCGGCAAGGTACTTTTCGACCGGGTTGTTGATGCCGAGGTCGATGACGTCAAATCCAGCGCCTTCCATCATCATGCCGACGAGGTTCTTGCCGATGTCGTGGATGTCACCCTTGACCGTTCCAATGACCATCTTGCCCTGCTTGGGCGCACCCGTTGCCGCGAGCAGCGGGCGCAAGATGAACATGCCGGCCTTCATCGCATTGGCTGACAGCAATACCTCCGGCACAAACAATATGCCGTCGCGAAAATCCTCGCCGACGATGCGCATACCCTCGACCAGCGCCTCGGTCAGCACCTTGTAGGGCGCCCAGCCGCGGCCCAGAAGGATCTGCGTGCCTTCCTCGATTTCCTCTTTCAATCCGTCATACAGATCGTCATGCATCTGCTGCACGAGTTCGTCGTCGGAAAGTTCGGACAGGATGATTTCGTCGTCGGACATGTGTCTCAATGCTCCAGTTAGAACCGGGCGGGTGTCACGGCGCGCGCTTCTCGGCCAATACCTAGCCTGTGCACCACTTCAACCCTTAGCTGATTTGCGACTTCCTGCAAAAGGAAAGCGACTGGAAATCAATCGCTTTTCTTGTCGATTTTGCGACAGGTCTTGGCGTTGGCAAGCCGTTTCCAATAGGGTGCATGACTACGATCCGCGCAAAGGCCACTTGGTGTGGTGCGTAATAAATCCAGGACGGATCACATGGACGACAATCTCACATCGGATCAGGAAGCATCGACCGCAAGGCGCGGCCGGGCGGCGAGCGGCGGTGCTGCTGCGCGCAGGGCGGCCCGTTCCGGCGGCGGTCCCGGCATCCAGCAGACCTACATAAAGCGCGCCATCAATATCTACGAGGTGCTCGACGAGGAAGGCCTGGCGCTGATCGAGGCGAATGCCGACACGGTATTGGAAGAAACCGGCATTATCTTCCGAGACGATCCGGAGACGCTGGCGCTATGGAAGGATGCCGGCGCGGATGTGCAGGGCGACCGGGTACACTTCCCGAAAGGGCTGCCACGCTCGCTGCTGAAGACGGCGCCGTCCGTATTCACGCAGCACGCGCGCAATCCCGAGCGCTCGGTGCAGATCGGCGGCAATGCCACGGTATTCGCACCGGTCTATGGCCCGCCCTTCGTGCGCGACCTCGATGGCGTCAGGCGCTACGCGACGATCGAGGATTTCCGCAACTTCGTGAAGCTCGCCTATATGGCGCCTTCCATACACCATTCGGGTGGCACGGTGTGCGAGCCGGTCGACGTGCCGGTCAACAAGCGCCACCTCGACATGATCTACAGCCACATCAAATATTCCGACAAGCCGTTCATGGGGTCTGTCACCGCTCCCGAACGCGCCGAGGACACGGTGGCGATGGCCAAGATCGTTTTCGGCGACGACTATGTCGAGAACAACACGGTACTGACCAGCCTGATCAACGCCAACTCGCCAATGGTGTTCGACGACACCATGCTCGGCGCGCTCAAGGTCTACGCACGGCATAACCAGGCGTGCATCGTGACGCCTTTCATTCTTGCCGGCGCCATGAGCCCGGTGACCGTTGCCGGCACGCTGACCCAGGTTCTGGCAGAGGTACTGGCCGGCGCTGCGGTAACACAGCTCGTCAGGCCGGGCGCTCCGGTGCTGTTCGGCACCTTCGCCTCGTCAATCTCGATGCAGTCGGGCGCCCCGACCTTCGGCACACCGGAGCCGTCGCTGGTGTCCTACGGCGCGGCGCAGCTGGCCCGGCGCCTCGGCCTGCCGTTCCGCACCGGCGGTTCGCTCTGCGCCTCCAAGGTGCCTGATGCACAAGCCGCCTACGAAAGCGCCAATACGCTGAATTCGACGGTCCTGGCGGGCACCAATTTCGTGCTGCACTCGGCCGGCTGGCTCGAAGGCGGGCTCGCCTCCTGCTACGAGAAATTCATGATGGACATCGACCAGCTCGGCATGCAGCAGAAATTCGCGCAAGGTGTCGATCTTTCCGAAAACGGCCAGGCCATGGATGCCATCCGGCAGGTTGGTCCTGGCAGCCATTACCTCGGCTGCGATCACACCCAGGCCAACTTCCAGTCGGCCTTCTATCGCTCCTCGATCGCCGACAACAATTCATACGAGCAGTGGTTGGCCGAGGGCGAGAAAACGGCGCCGCAGCGTGCCAACGATCTCGCGCGGCGCTGGCTGGAGACCTATGAGGCTCCGGCGCTCGACCAGGGCATCGACGACGGCTTGCTTGATTTCATGGCCAGGAAGAAGGAGTCCATGCCCGACGCCTTCACTTGAAAGGAGCCCGATACAGGCCGGGCTAAAGTGGCCAACATCATTCACAAGGAAGTCTGGCGCAGCGCGTTCTCCGACCCGCTCAAGAAGAAGTAGGCCGTCATATCCCTTGGCGGCTCCGGCGGCTGCGAATATGCAAGTCTGACGGGCGTCAACGTGTCATCGACGCAAAGTTTCCTCCTGATTTTGTGCAGTGCGTCAACACCAGGACTAGACTCAATGGCTTCTGCTGAGCATCCCTGGCGCATGCTGAAACGACAACAGAGCCAGGCTTGATGGTCGAGGAGCCAGCCATTTATCGCGCTGTATCCGATGCACTGTCGAAGAATGGACTCATTGCGCGAAGCGGGTTTCATTTTGGCAACGCCGATGATGCTCCGTCCGGTCCGTCAGGCTTGGGCGCCAGGTCCATTATTCTGGTAGGACAGGCTGGCACCACGGCCTGGCCGCATTTCGTGGCGTGGCGAGGCCGCCAAACTTGCGGCAACGCCAACCCGCTCGACGCCTGGTCGCGCGGGGTTATCGAAAAGATTGCCGAAGAGGTCGGGGCGAGGGCGGTTGCACCAAGCGACCGTCCCTATCTGCCATTCCAGCAATGGGCGATGCGCGCCGAAGCGCTTAAACCGTCGCCGCTCGGCATTCTGATGCATCCGCAATACGGGCTGTGGCATGCCTATCGCGGAGCGCTGCTCTTCGACACGGAAATCCAGTTTCCGTCGCTTCGCGAAGCGATTCACCTTTGCGACCTATGTGACGGAAAACCCTGCCTGAAAGCCTGTCCAGTCACCGCCCATTCCTGTGCTGGTTTCGATCATGTGGCATGTCTGGGTCATGTGCGGAATGCTATAGGCAATTCCTGCATGACGAGTGGTTGCCTTGACCGCAATGCCTGTCCCTACGGCACAGCCTACCGCTACGCGCCGGACCAGCAGGCCTTCCACATGGAAGCCTTCGCGCGTTGAGCAGATCGACGATCGAAGACTATTCGTCCATTTCCTGCACAAGCCCGTAAAGGTTGGTGCAGCGCGCGCCCGAGCGGCAATAGGCAAACACCGGTCCCGGCAATTCCTTGAGGGCAGAAGCCTGGTCAGCGACGTTTTCGGCGGTGATCTGGCCGCTGACCACCGGGATATAGCGGAATTCGAGTCCTGCGGCCCTGGCAGCCGCCTCGACGCTTGCCGCCGACGGCTGACCGGGTTGTTCATCGTCGGGGCGATTGCAGATCACGCTCTTGAAGCCGGAGGCCTCCAAGGCGCTCACGTCTTCTGGGAGTATCTGTCCTGCAACAGAATAGGTTTCGCTGATCTGCCGGTATTCCATGTCCTGCTCCTAAAGCCTGTGCCGCCATCGCGGCAGGTCCATTGTGGTTTTGACACTCTCGTCCGGCTTCAGCAACAACTGCCGTCTCAACTGCCCAAGATGGCGCCCTTGATGACGGCAATATTGCTCCGCATCATGTCTATATAGGAAGCGGCAGGTCCCTCGGGACCGGATAGCGCGTCAGAATAAAGCGTTCCGCCGATCTCTACCCCTGTTTCGCTGGCAATCTGCTCGACGAGCCGCTGGTTGGTGATGTTCTCGACGAAGATTGCCGAAGCTTTGTCTTGCCTGACCTGCTGGATCAATGCCGCCACGTCGGCGGCAGAAGCCTCGGATTCAGTCGAGATGCCCTCCGGTGCAACGAAAGTCAGCCCGTATTCATGGGCGAAATAACCGAAAGCGTCATGCGACGTGATGATGGTGCGCCGGTCCTTGGGGATCGAGGCAACAGCCTCCCTGATCTGGGCATCAAGGGCCTGTAGTTGCTCGGAGTATCCTTCGGCGTTGGCGCGGTATGTGTCGCAGCCCTCGGCATCTGCGGCGCACAGTGCATCGGCAATGTTCCTGACATAGATCTCGGCATTGGCGACTGACTGGAAGGCATGCGGATCGATGGAGCCGTGGTCATGAGCTTCCGTTTTGGCATGATCGTCCTCGTCCTCATGCCCGTCCTCGGAAATGGACAGCGGCTCGACGCCCTTGGACAGCTCGACGACGGCGGCCTTGCTCGCGCTCGCCTCGGCTAGACGCTCCAGAAAGCCTTCGAAATGAAGGCCGTTGACCAACACGACGTCGGCCCGGGCCATCGCCACCGCGTCGGCTGGCTTGGGTTCATACACGTGGGCATCGCCATCGGGGCCGACAAGTGTCGTCAGTTCGATACGGTCGCCGCCGACATTCCTGGCGAGATCGCCGATGTTCGAGAAGCTGGCGACCACCTTCAAGGGGTCTGCGAGGACCGGTGTTGACGTTAACGTTATAACAGACCAGGCGATGGCCAAGTTGATCTTGATTGACATGGAAGTTCCTTTCTTCAGGCAGTGCGGTGGCGGTGATGGCGGATGCGGGCGCGCAGGATGCCGCGTGGTCCGGCCAGGATCGAGGCCAGGTAGATGACGCCGGCCGACAGGATGATGGCGGGGCCCGAGGGCAGTGAGGCATGGTAGGACAGCAGCAGGCCCGAGATGCATGAGGCAGAACCGATGGCAAGCGCCAGCGCGCACATCGGCTCCACCCGTGTCGTCCAGAATCGGGCAGCGGCGGCCGGCAGCATCATCAATCCGACAGAGAGCAGGGTGCCGAGCGCCTGAAAGCCGCCGACGAGGTTGAGCACGACCAATCCCAGAAAAATGAAATGCACCGGGGTGCCGAGCCGGCTGACGGAGCGAAGAAACAGCGGGTCGAGGCATTCGGCAACCAGCGCGCGCCAGAAAATGGCAAGCAGCAGCAGCGTCATGCCGGCGATGGTGGCAATCAGCGCCAGCGCTTCGTTATTCAGCGCCAGCACTGTGCCGAACAGGACATGCATCAGGTCGACGCTGGAGCCACGCAACGAAACGATCAGCACGCCCAATGCCAGAGAAATCAGATAGAAGGCGGCCATCGAGGCATCCTCCTTCTGGATGGTGAAGCGCGATACGGCACCTGCGCCGAGCGCGACAATCACGCCAGCGATCAGGCCGCCAATGGTCATCGGCAGGATTTCGAGCCCGTACAGCAGAAAGCCGGCGGCAGCGCCAGGCAGTATGGCGTGTGCCATGGCGTCGCCGGCAAGGCTCATGCGCCGCAGCATCAGGAATACACCGACCGGGCAGGCGCCAGCGGCCAGCATCAGCGAACCGGCCAATGCACGTTGCATGAAGCCGAACTCTACGAAGGGTGCGATCAGGTAGTCGTAGATCATCATGCCACTCGCGAATGCTGGTCGTGGCCGTCATGGTCATGATTGTGCTCGTCTGTCTCGCACCAGGGCGCATCGTCGCGCCAGGCCTCTTCGAAACGGCGCGCCTTGAGCAGGTTTTCCGGCTTCAGCGTTTCTGCCGTCGGGCCCCAGGAAACGGGGCGGCGCGCCAGCAGCAAGGTTTCCGGGAAATGTGCCCGCACGAGATCCAGATCGTGTACCGCAACCATCACCGTGCGGCTTTCACCGTGCCAGCGCTTGATGAGGGCCACCAGATCCACCACGGTCTTGGCGTCGATTGCGTTGAAGGGTTCGTCAAGCAGGATGATCTCGGCGTCCTGAACGAGGACGCGTGCAAACAAGGCGCGCTGCAATTGGCCGCCCGAGAGTGTGTCTATTCCGCGGCCCTCGAAGCCTTCCAGGCCGACCGCCATCAAGGCCTGCGACACGGTCGCTCGGTCATCCTTTGTGAAGCGACCGAGCAGGCCGCGCTTCGGCCACAGACCGAGCGACACGAGGTCGACGACGCGGGCGGGAAAGGTGCGATCCAGTTCGGATTGCTGCGGCAGATACGCAATCCGCGCTCCGGCTGGTTTCAACGAAGAGCCGGCCATCGGCTTCAATACGCCGACGACGCCCTTCATCAAGGTCGACTTTCCCGACCCGTTGGCACCAACAATGGCGGTCAGCGAGCCTTTGCTGACCACGCCGTTCAGATGGTGCACTGCCGGATGGCTGCCGTAGCCGAGGGTGAGATCCCGAAATGTCAGGCAGGCGTCGGTCATGGCTGTTCCGAGCGAATATTGAGACGTTTGCAGAGGTGTTTCCGATATGTGATGTTATTACATATGTCAACGATGTTGCGGCACAATCGATCGTCGTCAACACGACCATGATGACTGGCTCATCCAATTTAGATGGTACCGCCCTTGCCATTGTGGCTCGGCAAAACGTAGGGAAGGCCGCACTGAAACAGCAAGGAGCAGGCAATGGCCATTCAACGCATCGGTATAGGCAAGCGCATGAGCGACATTGTCGTGAACAACGGCACCATTTACCTGTCCGGCCAGGTCGGGGAGGGCGACAGCGTCGCTGCCCAGACCAAGGACATTCTGGCAACCATCGACGCCCTGCTCGCCAAGGCCGGTTCCAGCAAGGCCAATATCCTCCAGGCGATCATCTGGCTCGACGACATGGCCAATTTTGCCGAGATGAACTCTGTTTGGGACGCTTGGGTCGACCCGGCCAATCCTCCGGCACGCGCAACCGGCGAAGCCAAGCTCGCAACTCCGCAGTACAAGGTCGAGATCATCGTCACGGCAGCCGTCGGCTGACCACTATTCTTTCGGCTTGAGCTCGGGCGCATCGGCGGGAACGCCGTTGCGCTCGAGATCTGCGATCAGCGCTTCCATTTCGCCGATCTCCTTGACCTGAGCCTTGATGATGGCGTCAGCCAGTTCGCGCACCCGCGGATCGCGAATGTGAGCGCGTCTGCTGGTCAATATGGCGATCGAATGATGCGGGATCATGGCTTTCATCCAGGAGACGTCGTCGACGGTTTCCTGACTGCGGACCAGCCATAAGGATGCGGCAAAGACGATGATGCTACCGGCGAAGATGGCGAGATTGGCGCTGCGGTTGTCATACATCTTCAGCATGAAGGCCAGCATGACGAAGGCCATGACCGCGCCCATCAGCAGCGCCATCCAGGCGCGCGTCTGGCTGAACCAGACATGATCCATCGCGTAGGTGTTGAGATACATCAGTCCGAACATGACGATTGTGGACGTGACGATCATCGCGGCGAAGCGGGAGTAGGACATTGGCGTCTCCTTGGTCGGGCTTCTGGTCTCAACTTACCTAAGCCGACACCATGGATAGAGTTCCCGCGAGACGGTCTTGCGATGGGGACTGCGGCTCACTGCTGCCGAGATGCCGGTAAAGCAATGGTGGGCTCTTCCCTGTCATCACGAAAGCATCTAAGAAAACGCCAGCGAAACGCGTGAAGCCACTTACGATGAATTTCCGTCGCCTTCTGCCTGATGTTGGAGACGGTCTTGCCCGCCTGGTTCTCTCGCTGGCGTTGCTTGCGGCATCAATGGCTTCGGCCGATGCCTTCATCCCGACGGCCCATGCCTCACAATCGATAGCGACCGCTGCCCCGGATCCCGGCCCGCCGGCACTACTGCGTTTCGTTCATCCGCAGCAGAAACTCGAGGCCCGAACCGGCCAAAACGACAAGATATTTTCGCCCTCCGCTGCCGGGCTGAATCCGGAAGATCGATCTCTCGGTCTGCCTTTGACCGGTGCCGCTGTTTGCGCATCGGCTTGGCATTCAACACATGGTCTCGGCGTCCTGGTGACGCGCGTGCGCGGGCCACCGCTTCTCTGACGTCAGTCAGGTTCAGACCTATCTACAAATCCCCGATCAAACGCGCCACGCCGAGGCAGCCTAATCATGGCGTGCCGGCGTCCATATGGACATCTCACATGGCACATAAGCTCACTGCGCGAACCTTCACCTATTTCGTGTCGGCCGCATTCTTCCTGTCTGTTCAGATTCTCTTCTGCTTTGCCACTCTTGGCTGGCTTGTCGCCACCACACTGGGCGTACCAAAACAAAACGACTGGATCATCGCGCTGGTCCTCGCCGCGCCTGCCGGTGCTTTTATCCTCAAGGTCTGGGTGATTGCCTACAGGGCCGAGACCGATCCAGCCAACCACGTCTAGGGTCAGGTCTGCCGCGCGGGGAACGCGCCTTTGTGAGAGCGTTTCCCGCGCGTCCACCAGAATGGGCGAAAAAATCTTTCCATCACCCCAAGGATCGCCGAAAAGCATTCGTCCAACGGACAAATGATGGCGATGATGCTGGAAGAAACCGAGGCTTCCGATCTCGAACTGATCGGACTGGCTCAAAAGGGAGACAGGACGGCTTTCGGGAATCTGGTCGAAAGACACTACAGCTTTGTCTACCGGGTGGCTTGGCGTTGGTGCGGATCAAAGCCGGATGCCGAAGACATCGCGCAGGAAGTCTGCGCGCGGCTTGGGCGGGCTATCCGCGACTATCGCGGCGGATCCGCCTTCACGACGTGGCTCTACGCCATGACGTTGAATGCGGTGCGCGACATGAAGCGCAAGAGCGCGCGCGAAACGGCCAAGATCGACGCTTTCGGCGTGCACGCGCTGATCGACGGCGGGATCGAGCCGGAGCCCGAGGACCAGGCAGAAGCGCTCTGGGGGGCAGTGCGGCAGTTGCCGGACAAGCAGCGTGACGCGTTGCTGCTCGTCTATGGCGAGGGGCTCACCCATGCGGCGGCTGCCGACGCCATGGCCTGCGCCGAGCCAACGGTTTCGTGGCACATCCATGAAGCGAAGAAACGGCTGCGCAAAATGATGCGCACTGCCGGGGAAGTGTGACCATGGTTGACGATAAAGAACTCGAGCGGCTCGGCCGCATGAAGGCGCCTGAACCCGGCGCCAAGGCGAGGGCGCGCGCGGTGCAGGCCGCCATGCAGGCCTTCGACGAAAATAATTCGACCGCAACCCAAGGATCGCCCGAGCGGCTTCGTCTTACCCAACAGATACGCAAGTTCTGGAGGGATATGATGCAAAAGAAACTTCTCGCTGCGCCTGCGCTGGCCGGACTGGTGGCGCTGCCGATCGCCGGCTACGCCACCTTCTACCTGATTGAGGAATCCCCGTTCCGCTTCCAGGCAGGTCAGGAATCAGCCGACCAGCCGGCGCGACAGGATGGCGATACGGCTACGGCCGACGCGAACAAGGCTGCGGGGAAACAGGAGAGCGACGGGCTATCGGAACTCGTGGCCCCGCCTGCCGCGCCCAAGCAGGAAATGAACGCGGCGCCGACCGGCAGCGAGCCCGTCTCCAGAGACGTGTCCGGAATCCTTGCATCGCCTGCCGAGGAAAGCCGCGGACGCGTAGCATTTGCGCCGGGCACGGCGGCAACGTCGAAGCTGATGGCCGACCAGGCAATCGGCACGTCGCGTCCCGAGCCGATCATCATGGACCGGGAAGAGCGCGAGCGATTTGCCGAGTTCAGGACGAACCCGGTGCGTTCGGCCACCACCGATCCGGTTTCCACATTCTCGATCGACGTCGACACGGCTTCCTATTCCTTCGTGCGTCGTTCGCTGAAGGAAGGGTTTCTGCCACAGGCCGACACGGTGCGGGTCGAGGAGATGATCAACTATTTCCCCTATGACTGGCCGGGGCCGGACGTGGCTTCGACGCCGTTCAATTCGAATGTTACCGTCATGC
>JBBSOT010000046.1:0-20619 GCA_038259455.1 Hyphomicrobiales bacterium
AGCGAGAAGATGATGCGGCTTGCATCCTCGCGCGGGATGAAGCCCGACGGCAAGAAGCCCATTGCGTAGATCGACCCGGCGAAAAAGACGATGCCTGCAGCCAGCGTCACCCAGCGGAAGCGAAGGCTGCCTTTGAGAAGCCACTCATAACCGCGCATCGCCATGCCCGGCTTTGGCTCTGAGTGGCCGTGGCTGCGCAGGAAATAGGCCGCCAGCATCGGCGTGATGAGACGGGCGACCAGCAGCGAGAAGAAAACCGCGACGGCGACCGTCAGGCCGAACTGCTTGAAATACTGGCCGGCAACGCCGCTCATGAAGGATACCGGCGCAAAGACCGCCATGATGGTGGCCGAAATCGCAATGACAGCCAGGCCGATCTCGTCGGCGGCTTCAAGTGCCGCCCGGTAGGGCGTCTTGCCCATCTTTATGTGCCTGACGATGTTCTCTATCTCGACGATCGCATCGTCGACAAGGATGCCGACCACCAGCGTAATGCCCAGCAGGCTCACGAGATTGAGCGAGAAGCCCAGCATGTTGAGCGCCCAGAATGTCGGGATGATCGACAATGGCAGGGCCACGGCGGAAACCAGTGTGGCGCGGAAATCGCGCAGGAAAATAAGCACAACGATGACCGACAGCACGGCGCCCTCGATCAGCGTTTCAATCGCCGAATCGTAATTGCCTTCGGTGTAGGTAACCGAGTCGTCGACCTTGCTTATCGAGACCTCAGGGTTGGCTTGCTGCAATTCGGCAACGGCGGCCGTGACACGGCTGCTGACCTCGACATCGCTTTCGCCCTTGCCTCGGAAAACGCCGAACGAAACGACGGTCTGGTTGTTGACGCGGGCAAAGGATTTGGGCTCTGCCCAGCCATCGGTGACTGTCGCAATGTCGGAAACCGTAACCTTGCGCCCACCAGAAAGCGGAATCTCCAGCGCGCTGAGATCGGCGATGCTGTCAGCGCCTCCGAGCGCACGTATCGACTGGTCTCGGCCGCCAAAGTCAGCGCTGCCGCCAGTCATGTCCGCATTGGCAGCACGCATTGCACCGCTGACTTCGCCCGCGGTCACGCCGAGCGCAGTCATTCGATCCGGATCGATATCTACCTGGATTTCGCGCGTCACGCCGCCATTGCGATCGACGCGGGCAACGCCCTTGAGACCCTGCAGCTTGCGGATCACGGTATCGTCGACGAACCACGACAGTTCCTCGAGTGTCATGGCCGGGGCCGACACCGCATAGGTCACGATTGCCTGGCCTTCGACATCGATGCGACTGATGATCGGCTGGTCTGCGGTAGCCGGCAGGTCGCCGCGGATGCGCTCGACCGCGTCTTTCACGTCGTTGACGGCTGTCTGCGTGTCGACCTCGAGCCTGAACTCGACGACTGTCTGCGAGTTGCCCTCAGTCAATGTCGAGATGACGTTCTTGACGCCGCTGATATTGGCGACGGCGTCCTCGACGCGCTTGGTGACCTGCGTCTCCAACTCGCTCGGTGCGACGCCCGGATCTGTGACGGTGACGGAGACGAGCGGAATATCAATGTTGGGAAAACGGGTGATCGGCAGCTTGGCAAAGCTCATCAGGCCCAGCGCCATCAGAACGATGAAAAGCAGGATCGGCGGAACCGGGTTGCGGATCGACCAGGCGGAGAAGTTCCAGTTCACGGCTTGATCGCTCCTGTCGTTTCAGCACGGATCGGCGTGACCATGTCACCGTCTGCAACGAAAGTTCCTGCCCGGGAGACGACCTCCTGGCCTTCGGAAACGCCAGACAGAACCTCGACAAAACCATCGGCGCGCGCACCCAGCATCACCGGGACCGTCTTCACCTTGCCCTCTTCAACGAGTTGCAGAAAAGACTTCTCACCCGAATACATGACGGCCGACGTTGGAACAGCGATGCCATGGCGTCTGGACAGTTCGATGCTACCGCGCGCAAATGTTCCGGAGCGCGCGTTCGAGCCGGGTGCAAGCGCGATCCTGATTGACCCGAGCCTCGATGCCCTGTCGACCTCGGGCGCGATCCTGCGGATGGAACCGGGGGCGCTCTTGTCGCTTCCGGCCATATCGACGCTGACCTTCATCCCCTTCTCAAGTCTTGGCAGATCGGTCTCTGGGACATCGGCTGCCAGTTCGAACTCGCCATTTATGGCGATCCTGAACAGTGGACCGCCACCGGTAACGACAACGCCTCCCAAGGTCGCATCGCGCGACAGTACGAGCCCGTCGGCGGGCGCGCGCAACTCGGTCTTTCCGATCTGCACCACGACATTCTGCTTCTGGGCGTCGACGACACCCAGCTGTGCTTCGCTTGCCGCAGCAGCCTTCCTGGCTGACTCCAGCTTGGCTCGGGCACTGTCCAGCGCGTTGACCGCGTTGTCGCGTTGCGCATCCGTCGCGACGCCCTTCTTCTGCAAGGCGACAGCGCGTGCGAGGCCTTCTTCGGCCTGCCGCACCGCGATTTCCGCATCGCCGATCTGGGCCGTCATCTGCGCGACATTCGCCTCGGCCTGCGCCCGGCTGGCCACAATCTGCGCCATTTGCGTGTCAAGCATGGAGCGGTCGAGCACCGCCAGAACGTCGCCTTTCCTGACGCTGTCACCGATGTCGGCGTTCAGCGCAACCACCGTCAATCCATTCAAGTCTGTCCCGACCGCCGCTTCCTCGCGGGGCAGGATCGTCCCGTTGACAGACAACGTCTCGACCAGTTCACGATCCCGTGCGACGACGACGCGGATCGCGGGCGCGCTTGTCTGCACGACAGGCTTGTCCCCTGCCCCCTGTGCGAACGCGGAATCCGCGAATACGGCACTGACCAACAGCACCGAAGCCGCCAGAACTATTCTTCCAAACTTGCGGTCGCTCATAATCTTCTCACGGTTTTTCCCGGAAAGTCGCTCAATCACTGGAGGCGGCGGCTGCATCGACCGGCCTGAGCATGGCCGAGGTTGCTGCGCGCAACATGGTCTCGATGCTCTCATACGGGACGCCCTGACCCATCAGATCACTGATCGCCAAACCCTGGGCCATGGAGAGGATCATTGGCACGAGCACCTCGAGTTCAACCACCGGCTCGATCTCGCCGCGGTCGAGAGCCTTTCCGAGATAGTCCCGGATCTGCTGATGCACTTCGCCCATGCAACGATCGCCAATGGCGCGAATCGCGTCGTTGCGCAGCGACTCGGTGGCAATCTCCGCGAAGATCGGTGCATTGCCATGCTCGTGCGTGAAGCGCAGATGGGCCAAAGCGCAATTGACGATACCATCGACGACAGAGGCACTGTTTTCCATGGCCGCGAATTTTTCGGCATCCTCGCGGTGGTTCACCTCACAGATCGCCTCGATGAGCGATTCTTTCGACGGGAAATAGCGGTAAAGCCCGCCGGGGCTCATGGCGGCCTCGGCGCAGATCTGCTGCATCGAAGTGCCTTGAAATCCTGAACGGACAAAGCAGGTCTTGGCAGCTTCGAGAATGCGCTGCGACTGCAAATCGCGCCGTTCCGCGCGAGAATAGGCCTGTCCACCGAGCGGTTCTGCCTGGGCAGCCTCGAAAAAGAAAGATTCTTCCATCGACATGTATCCTTCGAAAGCGAACATTCGCTCTCATCTTATTCGAACGTTCATTCGCCGTTTATGCGAACGATCATTCGCAGTCAATCGCAGTGCCGTCTGCTCCTGACAACGTGATGTCATGGTGAATGCGGGAGCCGGGCACGAGCGGGAATGGAAGTCATGCAGACTGCGCAGAACAGATGCTGTGAAGGACTCATCGGCGTTAAGGCATAGTTCAACCCACACGCCGCTCGGTGCCAGCGAAGTTCACGAGCGAAGAAAGCGATCCGCGACAACGCCATCACGACGAACAGTGCTGCGTCTGTCGGCTAGCCGAACTTGCCGGTTCGCGGAAAGCCCTTCGGCGCCATGCGACCGGCAGAGGCGCGCGTGCCCATCCATTCGACAAGCTCCTCGCGACTGCGCGAGAAGGTGCGGTCAGCCGAGTCCTGCCAGGACAAGCCGGTATCGATCGAAAACGGCTTCAAATCGAGAACCCCGCCATCCTTGTATTTTTGCAACCACACCCCCTTGCCGCGCGACATCTCGGGAATTTCAGCCAGCGGGAATAAAAGCATCTTGCGGTTCTCGCCGACGATCGCGAGATGGTCTCCGTCAAGCGGAATACAGTGCGACGCTTCGTCGGGAGCCTTGACGTTCATCACCTGCTTGCCCTTTCGGGTGTTGGCGACGACCTCCTGCTCGGCCACGACGAAACCATTGCCCGCATGACTGACGAGAAGCCGCTTGCGCGTGGCGTCATGAACGAAGGCGGTAACGATGTCCTGATCGTTGTCCATATCGACGATGATGCGGATCGGCTCGCCATGCCCTCTCCCGCCCGGCAGTCGGTCGGCCCCGATCGTGTAGAACTTTCCACCAGTGGTGAAGACAAGGATCTTGTCGGTCGTCTGGGCCGGGAAGGCCATCTTCAGGCTGTCGCCTTCCTTGAATGTCAGTTGCGACAGGTCACTCAGATGCCCCTTCATGGCCCTGAGCCAGCCCTTTTCGGAGACAACGACTGTGACAGGTTCCTTCTCGATCATCGCGTTAGCGATATCGGTCAGGTCATGCTCGGGCGCATCGGCGAAATCAGTGCGTCGTTTGCCAAGATCGGTGTCCGGCCCGAACTTCTTGCGGATCTCCGCGACCTGCCACCTAACCGTATCCCACTGCTTCTTGTCCGAGGACAGCAATGCCTCGATCTGCGCCTTTTCAGCTGTCAGCCCGTCGAATTCCTTCCGGATCTCGAACTCTTCGAGCTTGCGCAGCGCGCGCAGGCGCATGTTGAGGATCGCCTCGGCCTGATTGTCGGTCAGGTCCCAGCGGGCCATCATGACCTGCTTGGGCTCATCCTCTTCACGGATGATGCGGATCACCTCGTCAATGTTGAGGTAGGCGATCAGATAGCCGCCCAGTATCTCGAGCCGGCGCTCGATTTCGCCGAGCCGATGACGCGAACGCCGGACCAGCACATCCTTGCGATGCTCAAGCCACTCCGCGAGCACGCCCTTGAGAGACAGGACGTTGGGTACCTTGCCACGCGAAAGAACATTCATGTTCAATGGAAAGCGTGTCTCAAGCTCAGTCAGCTTGAAAAGCGATTCCATCAGCAGGCCGGGATCGACCGCGCGGCTCTTGGGCACCAGAACGACGCGGATGTCTTCTGCACTCTCGTCGCGGATATCCTCAAGCAGCGGCAGCTTGCGGGCAATGAGCAGTTCGGCGATCCGCTCGATCAGCTTCGACTTCTGAACCTGATAAGGGATTTCGGTAACGACCAGCGTCCATGTGCCCCTGCCCTGGTCCTCCTGCTGCCATCTGGCTCTGAGGCGGAAACCGCCGCGACCCGTTTCATAGGCGTCAAGGATCAGTGCGCGCGAATCGACAATGATGCCGCCGGTCGGGAAATCAGGTCCCTGAACGAACTCCATCAGCTTCGACACCGGAGCGTCCGGCTGGGCGATCAGATGCAGTGCCGCATCGCAAAGCTCAGCCGCATTGTGTGGCGGGATGGACGTAGCCATGCCCACGGCGATGCCGGACGAGCCGTTTGCGAGGATATTCGGGAAGGCGCCGGGAAGGACGACCGGCTCCTCGTCCTCTTCGTTGTAGGTCGGCCGAAAATCGACGGCGTCCTCGGTGATCCCTTCCAGAAGGTGCGTCGCGACCTCTGTCATGCGCGCTTCCGTGTAGCGCATGGCAGCGGCGTTATCGCCGTCGATATTGCCGAAATTGCCCTGGCCGTCCACGAGCGGGTAGCGCACGGCAAAGTCCTGAGCGAGCCGCACGAGAGCGTCATAGATCGACTGGTCGCCATGCGGATGGAACTTGCCCATGACCTCACCGACAATGCGTGCGCATTTGGCGAAACCCTGGTCGGGGTTGAGCCGCAACAGCCGCATTGCATGCATGATCCGCCGGTGAACCGGCTTCAGACCGTCCCTTACGTCAGGAAGCGCGCGGTGCATAATTGTCGACAGCGCATAGGCAAGGTAACGCTCTTCGAGCGCCTTTTTCAGGTCGACCGGCTCAATATGATCACCACCGCCTGATCCAGGCGGCAAAAGGCTCTTTCCCATTGTGCCGGGTTAGCCGAGACACTGATTCGCGGCAAGTGCAGGGTTTCGTGGCAACAGCGAGAAGGTGGAGCCTGTTGGTCATCCTTCCTTCAGCATTCATGCTTCTACCCTGAAACCACAATTGCAAATCGCTCAGTTTTTCGGTCAATGTGGCATGCAACGCCTTTTTCCCGTCCAGTTCCTGACGGAGGTCTGGCGAAAGAAAAGCGATGGCGCAGGAGTGCACGATGAAGAAACTTCGGGATTTTGGCCGGATCATATCAGTCACGAGCTTGATGCTGGCGATCCCATCGGCAGCTGCCTTCGCCCAGGACGCAACGGCAGTTGCGGAGCGGCTGAAGTCGATCGCGACCGAACAGGGCGTGGACCTCACCTGGAATAATGTTTCGGGGAGCGCCTCCGAGATCGTGCTTGAGGGGGCGACGATAAAGCCGACAGGCGAAGCCGAAGCATTGCCGATCGGCAACATCACTTTGAAGGGTGTCACCGAAGACAGCGGCGGCTATTCAATCAACAACCTGACGACGTCACCGTTTTCCAAGTCGGCCGACGGTGTCGCCGTCGATGTCAGCCCGATCATCATAAGCGGGCTTCGCCTGCCCGCAGCGGGCTCCACCGATCCCATGGGTTCCTCGGTTCTTACCTATGACCGCGCCGAGATGGCGAGCCTGAATGTCGGCGTCGGCGGCAAATCGGCTTTCTCGATGCAGAGTCTGGGTTTCGAGATGACAGCCCCGGAGGGTGGCAAGCCGATGCAGTTCAGCGGTGCCGCGGAGAAGTTCAGCGCCGACCTCACGCTTGTCGATAACCCACAATACAAGGGAGTCATTCAGGCCCTGGGTTACGAGACGCTCGACGGGTTTTTCGAAATGGCTGGTTCATGGCAACCGGCTGACGGACGTTGGGCGCTGTCCCAATACGACATCTCGATTGAAGACGTCGGCACGATCGGCACGACACTGGACGTCGGTGGCTTCACGCCTGAAGTCGTCGAGTCGATCCGAGAGCTGTCTGCGAAGATGTCTGACGAGGGTGATGGCGCCGACAACTCAGGCAGCCAGATGGCGATGCTCGGGCTGATGCAGCAGGTCACATTCAACCGCGTTTCCCTGCGCTTCGACGACGCTTCGCTGACCAGCAAGGCAATTGCACTGATCGCCCAGATGCAGGGCCAGAAGCCTTCCGATGTCGTCAACGTGGCAAAGGCGACCGTGCCATTCGCGATGATGACGCTGAACAACCCGGACGTGACTGCCGAGGTTTCGAACGCAGTGAATACATATCTCGACGACCCGAAGAGCATAGAGATCGCGGCCGAGCCATCGGCACCGGTGCCTTTCGCGATGATCATGGCAACGGCCATGTCCAACCCGAACGACATTCCGACGACGGCCAACGCCCTGTGGAAGATGCTCGGGCTGACGGTCCGCGCCAACCAGTGATTGGCCGCTAGGCCAACCAGTGATTAGCCGCTGGAATGACGAAAGCCCGGCATCGCTGCCGGACTTTTGACGAATCGGATGAATCGCTTAGGGCGGTTTCCTAGTCTTCTTTCTTCGGCGCAGCAACGCGCAGGCCTAGTTCGCGCAACTGCTGCGGCGAAGCCTCGGACGGTGCGTTCATCAGCAGATCCTGCGCCTGCTGATTCATCGGGAACATCGTCACTTCGCGCAGGTTCTTGGCACCGACGAGCAGCATGACGACGCGGTCGACACCGGCAGCCATGCCGCCATGTGGCGGCGCGCCGTACTGGAAGGCGCGGTAGAGGCCGCCGAAACGCTCTTCGACCGTTTCGCGGCTGAGCCCAACCATCTCGAAAGCCTTGACCATGGTTTCGGGAAGATGGTTGCGAATACCTCCCGAGGCGATCTCGAAGCCGTTGCAAACCATGTCATACTGGAAAGCCTTGATGGTGAGCGGATCCTGGCCGTTCAGCGCATCGATGCCACCCTGTGGCATGGAGAAGGGATTGTGGGCGAAGTCGATCTTTTTCTCGTCCTCGTTCCATTCGAAGAACGGGAAATCAACGATCCAGCAGAGTTCGAAGCGATCCCTGTCGACGAGATTGAGTTCCTCGCCGGCTCGCGTTCGCGCTGCGCCGGCAAAAGAGGCAAATTTCGCAGGATCGCCGGCAGCGAAGAAACAGGCGTCGCCATCCTCGAGTCCCAGTTGCAAGCGGATCGCCTCGGTCCGTTCCGGACCGATATTCTTGGCGACTGGGCCCGCACCTTCGACAGTGTCGCCTTCCTTGCGCCAGAAGATATAGCCGAGGCCGGGCTGTCCCTCGCCCTGTGCCCATGAGTTCATGCGATCGCAAAAGGCGCGTGAACCGCCCGTCCTGGCCGGAATGCCCCAGACCTCGGCCTTCGGACTGTTGGCAAGAATGTTGGCGAACACCTTGAAGCCGGAATCGCGGAAATGCTCGGAGACTTCCTGCATTTCGATAGGGTTGCGCAGGTCCGGCTTGTCGGAGCCATATTTGCGCATCGCGACATCGTAGGGGATGCGCCGAAACTTCTGCGTGACCGGCTTGCCGTTGGCGAATGTCTCGAAAACACCGCGCAGAACAGGCTCCATGGCGCTCAGCACATCGTCCTGCTCGACAAAGCTCATCTCCAGGTCGAGCTGATAGAACTCGCCGGGCAGACGGTCGGCGCGAGGATCCTCGTCACGGAAGCAAGGCGCGATCTGGAAATAGCGGTCGAAGCCCGACACCATGATGAGCTGCTTGTATTGTTGCGGCGCCTGCGGCAGCGCGTAAAACGTGCCTGGATGGATGCGTGACGGTACCAGGAAGTCGCGCGCTCCTTCTGGCGACGAAGCGGTCAGGATCGGGGTCGAGAACTCGAAGAAACCGCTCTGGCTCATGCGGTTGCGCATTTCGGAGATGATCTTGGTGCGCTGAACGATGTTGCGGTGCAGGGTTTCGCGCCGCAGGTCGAGGAAGCGGTATTTCAGCCGGATGTCCTCGGGGTACTCGGGCTCGCCGAATACCGGCAGCGGCAGTTCCCTGGCGACCGACAGGACTTCGATCTCGCTCGCAAACACCTCGATCTCGCCGGTCGGCAGGTTCGCGTTGATGGTCTCGGCCGTACGCGCCTTGACCGAGCCGTCAATGCGCACCACCCACTCGCCACGCAGTGTTTCGGCAGTCTTGAAGGCGGGCGAATCGGGGTCCGCGACGATCTGCGTCATGCCGTAGTGGTCGCGCAGATCGATGAAGAGAAGGCCACCGTGGTCACGGACGCGATGTACCCATCCGGACAGCCGGACATCTGCTCCGACATCGGACTTCCTCAGGGCGGCGCAGGTGTGGCTGCGGTAACGGTGCATGGTCATTGCTTTATCCGGGGCTTTGGGGGCGGCGCCAGCGCTTTGAAACCGGGCCTGAAAATTCGCGCGAAAAGCGCACGGAGGCCCCGATTTGTCAAGGTAAAGGGCATTGTGGCCCAACCGGCGGCGTCATTGTTGCTGGCTATAGGTGGCCCGATGGCCCAATAAGGACGTACCGCAAGCGGATTCCTTTGCCTCCATGTCGTCCATTCGCCCCCTGATTCCGCTTCTGATCGCTGCAGGCATCCTGCTCGGAGGCAACGGACTTCAAGGGACGCTGATTGCACTGCGCGGTGCCCAGGAGGGGTTCGAACCATCCACCATCGGCTTCATGGGAACCGCCTACTTCGGCGGCTTCTTGCTTGGCTGCATTTTCGTTACCCGCATCATGAAAGCGGTGGGCCACGTCCGCTCCTTTTCGGCTCTGGCCGCGATTGCCGCATCAGGCACGTTGATGTTGGTGCTGATCATCGATCCGCTGGTTTGGTCGCTCATCCGCTTTGCCACCGGCTTCTGCTTTGCCGGGCTGTTCACCATCATGGAGAGCTGGCTGAACTCAGGCGTACAGAACCACAATCGGGCGCGCGTGCTTGCCCTCTACCGGATCATCGACATCGGTTCGGTTACCGGCGCCCAGTTCCTGATTCCGGTCTTTGGCGCCGACGGGTTCACCATCTTCGCCATCATGTCTATCATGATCACCCTGTCGCTGGTGCCGGTGTCGCTCGGCGACCGTTCAAACCCGACCGCCCCCGTGGACGTCAAGCTGGACCTGGCCCGGGTCTGGCGAATTTCGCCGCTGGCATGCATCGGATGCATCGCAGTCGGTGTGACGAACAGTTCTTTCCGAACGCTGTCGCCCGTCTATGCCGAGCAGATCGGCATGTCGGTGACCGACGTCGTGACGTTTATCAGCGTCGGCATCATCGGTGGCGCAATCATCCAGTATCCGCTCGGCCATATCTCCGACATATGGGACAGGCGCAAGGTTCTTCTGGGCACCGCCAGCGGCGCGATGCTGTCGGCGCTGGCTCTGGTGTTTCTGGCCGGCACGGGAACATATGCCAATTTTGTGCTGGTGTTCGTCTTCGGGTCGTTCGCCATGCCGTTGTTTTCGCTCTCTGCCGCTCATGCCAATGACCGCGCCGACAAGACCGAGTTCGTTCTGGTCAATGCAGCGCTCATGCTTTTCTACTCGTTCGGCGCGATTGGAGGCCCGCTCATTGCCTCGACCTTCATGCAGAACTACGGCGCGCCATCGCTTTTCGTGTTCTGTGCAACAATCTACGCGATCTTCATCCTGATCATTCTCTACCGCATGCGTGCCCGCGGCAGCGTTCCCGCCGGCAAGCGCGGACGGTTCGTGGCCATGCTGCGAACCTCAACGATCTTCGCCCGTCTCGCCCGCCGGACAGGCACAGCCGAAAAGCAACGGCCATCCGACTGATCCCGGGAACTTGACGAAAGCTTCGCTGGCTGAAATGGAATGATGATCCCTTTGGTTTGAGACCAGTCTTTCATGCATGTAATTTCCGTCCAGGCTGAACTCGATGCTGTCATTGCCGAATTCGAGAAGTCCGAATTTGTCACGGTCGACACCGAGTTCATTCGTGAAACGACATTCTGGCCGGAACTTTGCCTCATCCAGATTGCTGCGCCCGGCGTTACCGCGTTGATTGACCCGCTCTCGCCCGACATCGATCTGAAGCCCTTCTTCCGACTGATGGCAAATGAGGCGATCACGAAGGTGTTCCATGCGGCGCGGCAGGACATCGAAATCGTCTTCCATCTGGGCGATTTGATCCCGCATCCGGTTTTTGACACGCAGGTCGCGGCCATGGTCTGCGGCTTTGGCGACAGTGTCTCCTACGACCAGCTGGTGCAGCGCATCACCGGCAAGCATCTCGACAAGTCGTCGCGGTTTACCGATTGGCGCCACCGCCCTCTTTCAGAAAAGCAGCTCGTATACGCGCTTGCCGACGTCACCCACCTGATCGACGTGTATCAACACCTCAAGGTGGAGCTGGAGCGGGAAAATCGCTCCCACTGGCTGAAGGAAGAGATGGATGTTCTCACCTCCAGGGAAACCTACGATCCAAAGCCTGAGGACGCCTGGAAGCGGCTCAAGATGCGGCTGCGCAAACCTCAGGAACTGGCGGTCGTGCGCGCAGTGTCGACATGGCGCGAACTGGAAGCCCGCGAGCGCAACGTGCCGCGTGGCCGAGTGCTCAAGGACGATGCGATCTACGAGGTAGCACAGCAGCAGCCACGCGATGTTTCAGCGCTCGGCCGGCTGCGAACGACGCCCAAGGGATGGGAGCGATCCTCCACGGCATCCGCCCTTCTTGAGATCATCAATTCGGCCCTCTCGCTGCCCAAGGACGAAATGCCGAAGGCGCCGAAGCTGCAGCAGCAGGCCGAGGGATCGAACGCCGCCGCCGAATTGCTTAAGGTGCTGCTGCGACTCGTAGCGGAAAAAGAAGGTGTCGCCGCCAAGGTGCTGGCGACCAGCGACGACATCGACCGCATTGCCTCGGAAGGTGAAACCGCCGAGGTTCAGGCGTTGCATGGCTGGCGGCGCGAAGTCTTCGGGAACGAGGCGATCCGCCTGGTACGCGGGGAGATCGGCATCAAGTTCGAAAACCGCAAGATTTCCGTTTTCGACATCGTTGGCTGAACAGCTGCGGGATCAGCCGGCGATATGCAGCGCAAACAGTATCCAGGCGATGCCAAGGACAACATAGCCTGCCGCAAACAGGCTGCTGCGTAGGCCAAGCCGGTTGCTGGTCACGTGCACCGTCGCATGGCAGAAGCGCAACGCAACGAAGAGCCATGCCAGGATAAGCGTCAAGTAGCTGACGCCATTGGTGACATAGAGCGCCAGGCACAGCACGAAGAACAGCACCGGCAGCTCAAACTGGTTCATCAAATTGTTGGAAACAGTGGCGCTGGCCGCCGGTTCGCCACCTCGATGAGCGAATTCGCGCGGCTTGGTCTTGCCCGCAAGCATCGGACCGAACCGTCGCCGCCCCAGCAGCCCGTAGACGATATAAATCAGCAGAACCTGAGCCATCATCGGCCAGAAGATGGCTATCTGGTTCATTCGTCGTTGTCCCTGTCGCTTTAAAGACCGCCCGAATAGTTCGGGCTCTCGCGTGTGATCGTCACATCGTGAGGATGGCTTTCGCGCAGTCCCGCATTGGAGATGCGCACGAAGGTCGAGCGTTCGCGGAACTGGTCGAGGTCACGCGCACCGACATAGCCCATTGCGGCCTTGAGGCCGCCGGCGAGCTGGTGGAGGACACCTGACACGGGACCCTTGTAGGGAACCTGCCCCTCGATGCCCTCGGGCACGAGTTTCAGCGTATCGCGTACCTCTGCCTGAAAATAGCGATCGGCCGAACCGCGCGCCATCGCGCCGACCGACCCCATGCCACGGTAAGCCTTGAACGAGCGTCCCTGGTGCAGATAAACCTCGCCCGGGCTTTCGTCGGTTCCGGCAAGCAGCGAGCCGATCATCGCCGCATTAGCCCCTGCGGCCAATGCCTTAGCCAAATCGCCTGAGTATTTGATTCCGCCGTCGGCGATGACCGAGACGTCCGATTTATGCGCCGTCTCGACTGCGGACATGATTGCCGAGAGCTGCGGCACCCCGACGCCGGCGACGATCCGGGTAGTGCAGATGGAGCCCGGACCGATGCCGACCTTGACGGCATCGGCGCCGGCGTCAATCAACGCCTGCGTGCCATCGGCTGTCGCGACATTGCCAGCCATTATTCGCACCGAATTGGAAAGCTTCTTGGCCCGCATGACAGCATCAAGCACGCGCTGCGAGTGGCCATGCGCAGTGTCGATCACAAGCAGGTCGACACCGGCATCGATCAGGCGCTCGGCGCGTTCGAAGCCATCGTCGCCGACGCTGGTTGCGGCCGCGACACGCAAGCGGCCCTGAGCGTCCTTGGAGGCATGTGGGTTGAGTTGCGACTTCTCGATATCCTTGACGGTGATGAGGCCAACGCAGTTGTAGTCGCCATCGACAACCAGCAGCTTTTCGATGCGGCGCTGATGCAGGAGACGCTTGGCTTCGTCCGGATCGACGGTCTCGCTGACGGTTACGAGATTGTCGCGCGTCATGAGTTCAGCGACACGCTGTGAAGGATCGGAAGCAAAGCGCACATCGCGGTTGGTCAGAATGCCAACAAGCCGCCCGGTAATCTGACCGCCTGAACCACCGTTCTCGACGACCGGTATTCCTGAAATCCCATAGGCGCCCATCAATGCACGGGCATCCGCCAAGGTGCCGTCCGGCCCGATGGTCACTGGATTGACGACCATTCCCGATTCGAATTTCTTGACTTGGCGAACCTGCTCGGCCTGTTCGGCTGGTGTGAAATTGCGGTGGATGACGCCGATGCCACCGGCCTGCGCCATGGCAATGGCAAGCCTCGATTCGGTCACGGTGTCCATGGCGGCAGAGATAATCGGAATGTTAAGCTCGATGTCGCCGGCGATACGCGTCCGGACATCGGTTTCTCCAGGCATCACCTCGGAGTGGCCGGGCTGCAGCAGCACGTCGTCAAAGGTAAGCGCCAACGCGCCGGTGGCTGTATCGATTATTCTGGCCATTGCCGATCCTTGTAATGCGAAACAGGCGCTAGCCCATTGGACCGCGCCGACTCGAATCTTCCCTTTCAGGATTGGCACGGGCTGGTACCACGTCCCACCGGCCTTGAAAAGCCGGCTGATCGCATTGTGCCGCGCCTGCGCCACCGGGTCTCAGGTGCCACATTGTGCTGAATTTCCTGCGACAATCGCGAACGGCCCATGCTAACCCCGGAGTGCGCATGTTGGTTACCCGGGCTGCGCAGAACTACTGGTCGGTTACCGCCTTGAAACGCACCATCCCGCTCATACTTGCCGTCGCCCTCTTCATGGAGCATGTCGATTCGACGGTAATCGCGACGTCGCTGCCGGCGATTGCTGTCGATGTCGGAACGTCGCCAATCGCGTTGAAACTGGCCTTGACCTCCTATCTGGTCGCATTGGCGATCTTCATTCCGGTCAGCGCCTGGGTTGCCGACCGGATCGGCGCAAAACTGGTGTTTCGTGCCGCTAT
Organism: Hyphomicrobiales bacterium; assembly: GCA_038259455.1. Classification (GTDB taxonomy): domain Bacteria; phylum Pseudomonadota; class Alphaproteobacteria; order Rhizobiales; family Rhizobiaceae; genus CAMYMG01. Next base: position 14,586 of record JBBSOT010000046.1, read on the forward strand.
TGGCGTCTTCGTCGTCGGTTCAATCGCCTGTGCGTCATCGGGAACACTGCTCGAATTCGTACTGGCGCGCTTTTTGCAGGGCATGGGCGGCGCCATGATGACGCCGGTAGCGCGGCTGGTCCTCGTACGAGCAACAGAGAAGCGCGATCTTGTCTCGGCCATGGCCTGGCTGACCATCCCCGGCCTCATCGGCCCCCTGATTGGCCCGCCGATAGGCGGCTTCATCACGACCTTTGCGACCTGGCACTGGATCTTCCTCATCAACGTGCCGATCGGCCTCGCAGGCATATGGCTCGCCGGGCGCTACCTTCCTCACATCGAGGCCGCGCATTCAAGGCGCCTCGACACGACGGGCTTTGTGCTGTCGGGCATCGCGGCGTCGGGCGTGGTGTTTGGCCTTTCGGTCGTCAGCCTGCCGGCATTGCCGCCAATCATTGGAGGCATTGTACTCGCCGTCGGCATCATTGCCGGAATGCTTTATGTTCGCCATGCGAAAACGACACCTGATCCGATTCTCGATCTCCGGCTGTTCAGAAATCCGGTCTTTCGGGCAGCCGTTACCGGCGGTTCGCTTTTCCGCATCGGCAGCGGGGCAACGCCGTTCCTGCTGCCCCTGCTTTTTCAGCTCGGCTTCGGGCTCAACCCCTTCCAGTCCGGAATGCTGACCTTTGCCTCGGCATTCGGCGCAATTGCGATGAAATTTCTGGCAAGTTTCACGCTACGCGTCGGCGGTTTTCGAAATGTGCTCGCCGCCAGCGCCTTAATCGGCGGCGCGTTCATAGCGGCCAGTGCCTTTTTCACGCCAACCACATCCCACGCCGTCATCATCGCCGTGCTGGTCGGCTCAGGTTTCATGCGCTCCCTGTTCTTCACCTCGTCGAACGCACTGGTGTTCGCCGACATAAACGCTGCGGAAGCAAGTCAGGCGACGGCGATCTCGGCAGCCGCGCAGCAGATCACCGTGGCCATTGGCGTGGCCGTCGGCGGCGGCCTGCTTGAGGCGACGACCTATGTAACCGGAGAACCGGTTGGCGCTCACACATTCACAATCGCCTTCGTCATCGTTGGTGCGATCACGGCTACATCGATAATTCCGTTCCTGCGCATGTCGGTCGATGCAGGCAGTTCCGTTTCCGGACAGCGGCTGCGCGCTCCCCTCGGCGAGGAACAGCCGCCAGTGGCATGACTCTATTGCCGGCCCTTGAAATTCCTGGCCAGGAGATAGAGTTCGACAGATTCGCCGCGTGAAGCGGGCGGCTTGACGTGATGAACCGACTGAAAATTGCGCTTCAGCAAGTCGAGGACCGTGTGCTCCGAGCCGCCCTGGAACGTCTTTGACAGGAAATGTCCGCCAGCCTTGAGGACGGAGATGGCGAAATCGGCAGCGACCTCGCAAAGATACTCCGTCCTGATGTGATCCGTGCGCCGGTGTCCGGTCGTCGGCGCAGCCATATCGGAGAGCACGAGGTCAGGCTCGCTGCCCAGCAATTCCATGAGCCGGTCGGGCGCGGCATCATCCAGAAAGTCCATTTCAAGCAAGACGGTGCCTGGGACGTGATCCATGCCCAGATAGTCGATGCCCACGACATGCGGCCTTTCGGTCGTCGATTTCGTGCGCGCGACCGCCACCTGGCACCAGCCACCCGGCGCGGCGCCCAGATCGATGACCTTCATGCCGGGCTTCAGTATCTTGTAGCGATCATCGATCTCGATCAGCTTGTAGGCTGCGCGCGATCGATAGCCATCGGCCTTCGACCGCTGCACATAGGGATCGTTCATGTGACGCTCGAGCCAACGGCGCGACGACTCCTTCAGTCCGCTCTTCTTCTTGATACGAGTCTTGAGGACGCGAGTTGCCCCGGGCTTGACGGGCTTCTTGGTGGTCATCGCTGCCTGCCTCGCCAGTTGCGCCGCCAGACCCCGGCATCGCCCATCAGTTCGGATAAGATGCCTTCGCGCAGGCCGCGATCGGCGACCCGCACCCGCTCCGACGGCCAGACGTGGCGGATCGCCTCTAGAATGGCGCAGCCGGCCAGCACCAGATCTGCCCTGTCGCTGCCGATGCAGGCATTGCGGACGCGGGCATCAAAATCCCATCCGAGCAGTTTCTCTACCATCTGATCGACGCTCGAGCGCTCCATCCACAAGCCGTCGACCCGCCTTCGATCATAACGCTCAAGCCCCAGATGGACGCCGGCAAGTGTCGTGACGGTTCCGGAAGTGCCAAGCAAATGGAACTTGCCCGCATGCACGAGATGGTCAAGCCTGCCACGGCCCTCGAATTTCTCCAGCATCTCTTTCACGCAATCGACCATCGCCTTGAAGCTGTCGCGCGTAACGTCGCGGCCGCCGAAGCGTTCAGCCAGGGAGACGACGCCGACCGGCAGCGACGTCCAGGCAACGATGTGGCTTGCCAGCCGTGGCGAGCGGTTTCCCCTGACGTCGATCAGCGCAATTTCCGACGAACCGCCGCCAATGTCGAACAGCACGACGCCATCGGTATCGCGTTCGATGAGTGATCCACAGCCTGAAACAGCCAGTCGGGCCTCTGTCTCGCGATCGATAATCTCGAGTGTAAGACCAGCCTCCATCTTCACGCGATCAAGAAATAGCTGGCCGTTTTCGGCTGAACGACAAGCCTCGGTGGCGATCAGCCGGAATTTTTCGACGGTGCGGTTGTTCAGTTTCTCGGCGCATACCTTAAGTGCCTCGACAGCTCTGTCCATGGCAGCCTCGGAAAGCCTGCCGCTGGCGGTAAGGCCCTCGCCCAGCCTGACAATACGAGAAAAGGCGTCGATGACGCGAAACTGGCTGGGTCTGCCCGGGACAGCGACAAGCAGTCGGCAATTGTTGGTGCCGAGATCGAGAGCGGCGAAGACAGGAAGGTCATGGCGCTGCGCTCGCGGCGCTTCAGGCCTCCTGTCCGTCACGCCATCATCTGGAGCAACAGAAACCAGCACATCAACAACGGCCGTCGCAGAAGGAACATCGGGCAAGCCGGTCTGAACCGCGCCATCGCGGGCAAACACTTTGCGTCCGCGCCTGCGCTTGCGCCGTCTCTTGGTCTTTTGTTTCGGGTTGAGTCCGGTTGCCTGTGCTGTAGCAGACGTAGGAAGTCCCATCTGACCTGCTTCTGGAGTTTCGGCGCCACTCGCGGACGCCAACATACTCCCGGACCTACCCGCTTCCGGCGCGCCCGCGCCGGTCTCGCGGTCTTCCACCTTGATACCCTTCATGCGCCGCGCGATCCTAGAGGAACGCCGCCCGCGCCATTTGATTTTCAGTTGGTGCCACGATAGCAGCGAGGAGGTTGATCACCAAGAGCCGACCGGTCGAAATCGCAGCAGAGCCGCGTGAGACTTCATTATGCTCCGGATGTCGACCGGCCGCCCAGTGCTGTCTGGGGGCTCAAGTGTGCCGTCTCCCGGCCCCGCCGGCCCGAATGTGTTACTCACCACCGCAAATCGCAGCCGACAGGGTGAAGGACTGGACAGGTCCGGGCGCAGCGTGCGACCGGCTCGAAACATGTTTCCATGACTTGACGGGCTTGACTATTCGCCGGTCATGGCTACAACGCAGCCGGAATTGACATAGCTATTCGCATGCTTCTATCGCTCGCGAAGCTGCTGGGGAATAGGTTAACGGTAGACCCACGGACTCTGACTCCGTTAGTCCTGGTTCGAATCCAGGTTCCCCAGCCAAACTATCCTCCGAAACCATTGAAATCCGGCCTTCCGAGCCGACGCTGATAGCGTCGCATCGGCCCTCTGCAAGCGGTGCCCACAACCGTTGCCCGGAGTTGGTGTCCATCAGCGCTGGTTCAACGGCGCAAGGGCGGTTGGGAATCTGAAGGCACTAGGCCGAGACTCTCATCGTCAGGGGACCGATCTTCTATTGGCGGGCGCGCATGCCCGTCGAGTTCAAGGCCGCGGGCAGGAATGCCAGGCTTTCATGAGCCTTAGGCTCTCGGACCGTCAGAGGCATCTAAAGTAGCATGGCACTGATCGCCACGCTGCTCGCACTGGAGATGGTACCGATAAAGGAGGTCGTCTTTCGCATCTGGATCTCGATCGCCGAGACACTCGCGCTCTGCTCGACTCGTGGCGACAAAAATCGCCGCGAACGACCATGGCCCCGATTATCGACGGATGCCCCATGAGATGCGCGCGGACATGCGCAGCTCGCCTGCGGCGCTCCTTTGGACTGCCGTTTGCAGGACGGTAGCCTGCGACCGCTGGACGCAAAGTCCAAAAATAAATTCAGGAACTTTCTTCACGCCCCGCGGTTCATTTTCCAGTCAGTCACAAAGACTGCTTCAGAAAACAAGGAAGGAAAGAATCATGAAAATTCTTCTCGCAGCTTCGCTCTCCCTGATGATGGCCGGTGCCTCTTTCGCGCAGGAAGCCAGTTCGCCCGGTAGCAACAGTTCCGACCCTGCCAATTATCTCGCAGGTCCGAACATCCATCAGTTCTACACCGATGATACAATGGGAACCATGCGCTCCGACGACGAGGTGAAATCGACCTACATGGCGATGTCGGACGAAGACCGCGCAACCCTCGACTCGGCTTGCGAGGCCAATACCGATCCCAAGCACGAGGCGCTTTGCCTTTCATTGCGCACCAACTGATGCCACGCAGCTATCGCCCGATTTCGGGCGATAGCTGTTTCAGTTAGCTATAGAAACACTGTGACATCAGCCCAGCCTCCCGCGTGCCGCGACTTCCATCGTGCCTATCAGTTCTGTTCCTCTGACAGCCACATAGCGGTCGAACATGTTGACCGTGACGCAAACGTGATTTGGGACGATACGGACAAGAGTGCCTACCGGCGGCCGATCGTTGCAGCGCGACAGGTCCAGCATGCCGTGCTCCTCTGCAAAACCGGCGATTTTAGCCTCGGGATACTCGCGGATAAGTCCGAACCCGTCCAATCCGCCGCCTGGATCAGACGTCAACGTCTTTGAGCCGCTGTCTAAAATTCCGCGTTCAGGGGCAGCCCGGCTGACCACTGTAGCCAGAACATGCAGCGCGCAGTCATCCAGATCTGCGACACCCTGTGCCATCATCATTCGATCATTGAAAACATAAGTGCCAGCGCGATGTTCGGTGATCCCATCGAACTCGGCAAGGCGCGACAGATTGGGTGTGCCTCCAGACGAAAGAATGCGCGGATCGAGCCCCGCCTCCCGGACACCGGCAACAGCCTCCTGAAGAAATTTTCTGGCAGCGCCCAGCGATTTGTCGAGCGGATAGAATACGAAGCCGGCAAAGGTCAGGCCGTTGGAGGCGGCTATCGTCTTCGCGAGCTGGACCGCCTCGCCCGGCGTTTCCACGCCAGCACGCTTGCGGCCGCTATCGCATTCGACCAGCACGTCCAGTGGCCGACCAGCTATGGATGCTGCCTTCGGCAATCCTTCGATCGTAACCGGGTTGTCAGCCGAGACGGCCACCTTTCGCGTGGCGGCCAGGGTACCGAGGCGGGCAAGCTTCTCGTCACCCAGGATGTTGTAGGTGATCAATATGTCATCGAGCCCGCCATCGGCCATGATCTCGGCCTCGCCAAGCTTCTGACAGGTGATGCCGCGCGCACCGGCCTGACGCTGCATGGCCGCGATCTGCGGGTTCTTGTGGGTCTTTATGTGCGGGCGAGAGGCAACGCCAGCCGAATCGCAAAGACGCTGCGCCCGAACAATGTTTCGTTCCACGATGTCGAGATCAATAATCAGGCATGGCGTGCCGTAGTGACGGCCAATCGCCGATTTCAATTCTTCGATCGACCCGAACTTCATGGTCACGCTTTCCGGATCAGAAAGATGGCCTCGATCTCGACCATCATGCGGTTGGGCAATGACCCCATCCCGACAGCCGAGCGCGCGTGGCGACCAGCTTCCCCCAGCACTTCTACCAACAGGTCGGAGCAGCCATTGATGACTTTTGGCTGATCGGCGAAGTCAGGTTCCGCATTGACCATACCGAACAGCTTGATCACAGCCTCGATATGCGACAGGTCGCCTACGGCGTGCCTGGCAAC
>JBBSOT010000047.1:0-20573 GCA_038259455.1 Hyphomicrobiales bacterium
ACGCAGCTTTCCGGCTTGCAGAATGGCGGTGTGTTCTGCGGCATGATCCTGGTGGGATTATGCGGCAGTCTGCTTGCACAGCGTATGCCCTCGATCCTCAAGTACTTCACGGTCGGCGGCTGTCTTCTCTCCGCAGCAGCGCTGGCGGGATTGGCGGTCTCGGCAACCATGGCGCCGGCCTGGCCACTCACTGCAAATGTGGTTGCGCTGGGCTTTGCCAATGGCGTTTTCGCCGTTGCCGCGATTGGGTCGATGATGGCCCTGGCGGGCGCCGCCGGTCCTTCGAAAATCGGCCTTCGCATGGGTCTTTGGGGTGCCGCGCAGGCTATCGCCTTCGGACTTGGAGGCTTTGTCGGGACGGTCGCAGTCGACCTGATGCGTTTGTTCAGCGGGTCGGTTCCAGTTGCCTATGGCAGCGTGTTCCTGATTGAGGGGTTGGTCTTTGTCGCCGCGGCCATGATCGCGCTCGGCATCGCTTCTGTTCGACCTGCCATGAGCGAAAGAGGTGCCGGCAGCATTCGCGAACTTCAGGCGGCGGAATGAACATGCACGCCAACAACCTTGCCACCGCGGACTTTGAAGTCGTGGTGGTTGGCGGCGGCCCGGCCGGCGCAACCGCCGCTCACGAACTGGCGCGCGCCGGGCAGCGCGTCCTTCTTATCGACCGTGAAGGCAGAACCAAGCCCTGCGGGGGTGCCATTCCAACACTGGCTATCAGCGATTTTGACATACCGCCCTCACTGCTGACGGCCCGCATCAAGTCCGCCCGAATCTTCGCTCCCTCCGGTGTCGGCGTCGATATGAAGATCGACCAGGGTTTTGTCGGAATGGTCGACAGAGACCAGTTCGACCCGTGGTTGCGCGAACGTGCCCGATCCGCCGGCGCAGAAGTCGTGACAGCGCGCTTTGAGGCAGCCACCCGATCGGATGACGGACTGCTGCATGTCAGCCTGGTCGACAAAAACGGAGCGTCGCAGACTGTGCGCACGCGCATGATTATCGGAGCAGACGGCGCAAATTCGGATGTCCGTCGTCAGATGTTCGGCAAGGACAAGAAGCCACCTTACGTTTTTGCCTATCATGAGATCGTGAAGTCGCCTGCGCCCTTACAGGGCTCCTTTGATCCGCAGCGTTGCGACGTCTACTACACGAGCAAGGTATCGCCGGACTTTTACGGCTGGGTCTTCCCTCATGGGGATACGACCAGCGTTGGTGTTGGGAGCGCGGTAAAGGGCTTCGACCTTCGTGCAGCAACACGTCTGCTGCGCGAGGCGTCTGGGCTCCAAAACCAGGAGACCGTCCGGGAGGAGGGCGCGCCCTTGCCGCTCAAACCTCTAAAACGCTGGGACAATGGCGTCGACACGGTACTGGTTGGCGATGCTGCGGGAGTCGTGGCGCCTTCTTCGGGCGAAGGCATATACTACGCCATGCTCTGCGGCCGGCTGGCTGCCGATGCCGCCTGTGAATTTCTCGTCGAAGGTAATCCCAAGGCGTTGGCTCGGGTGCGCAGGCGGTTCATGCGCGCGCATGGCCGGGTGTTCATGGTGCTAGGGTTCATGCAGGGGTTCTGGTACCGGAACGACAAACGACGTGAGCGCTTCGTGGCGATCTGCGAGGATCAAGATGTGCAGCGCCTGGTTTGGGAATCCTACCTCAACAAACGGTTCGTTAGAACCGATCCGATGGCACATATCAGGGTTTTCCTGAAAGATGTGCGCCATCTGATCCAGTTGGCATTTCAGTAGGCGGCGCGTGGCAATTCTTGACGCAATGGTCTCGAGCGGCTTTGTCACGATCATTGCTCTGTTTGCGATCGCGATCGAACTCCTCGCGCTTCTCATATATTCGAGATTGCGGGGACTTGCGGGCTCGGCAGCCCTGCTTGCGAACGCCCTTTCAGGCGCCTGCCTCATTCTGGCGCTTCGTGCCGCATTACTCGACTACGGTGCCCAGGCGGTCGCGCTATTTCTCGGCCTCGCATTGCTGACGCATCTCACCGACGTCGTATTGCGGCTCAAGCGGGCACGATAGGCAGTGGTTCGCCTGTAGCCGTTAGTCCTGAAATGATGGGCACCGGATCCGAGCCGACTAACTCTCGCTTTCGCAGCGGTCAGACAACCCGGTTGAACATATCCAGCCCTACTGTGCCTCGGCAGGTTGCTGTTCGGCTGACGTCACGCCGACTGTTTCGGCGAGAGTGATCGCGGCGGTATAGTCGGTCAGCAAAGAGGGTAGCGCTGCTGCCGCGAACTTGCCCAGACTATCCTGGTTTTCGGCATAACCGCGATGGATGGCGATAGCGCGCTGGTGAATATAGACTTGGGTATTGGCGTAGGCGCGGTCGAATTCTTCTCCGTTGAGAGCTTCCATCTTCCCGAGCATGCCTTGCTGTTCTCCATCGACCGATGGCTTGGCAATATCCACCTGATCTGCTTTTCCTGCGGCGCGGATGTCGCTCATCAACGCCTCGTGGCGCGTTGCCATGTCGGCTGCAAACGACTTCACCTCGCTCGAGCCCGCACGTTCTTGTGCAAGGGCGGCCGCTTCGATCTCGAACTGGTCAATCGAGGTTGCAGCCGACACATATTCGAACGGCGACGAAAACTCGGCGGCTTCGATCTGCGATTCCGGAATGGTCGGGGTAACCTTGCCCATATCGACCTGGGCGAATGCTGTTACCGGCGCCATGAGCGCTACGAGTGAACTGGCCAATAAAATCTGTCGTATCATCGGGTTCTCCACTGGTGATGGTATCGCCGATTGTCAATTCGATTTTACGTCAATACAGGATGGCGATTGCGGAGTAACGCCGTCGGCAACAATCTAGTTCCATCCGTGCTGAAGGCAGTCAATTGTCGGATCCGTCAGGCGTTATCGTGCCACTTTATGGAACAGCCGATTGAGGCAATCTGCTCGCGGGGGCCCTTGCCGGAGCGCGCGACTTCGGCCATCGCTTCGAAAAGATCGCGGCGCAGATTGGGCTGGCCCTCTGCCTTCCGGGATGCGTCGAGCCTGCCCCGGTACTGCAGTTGCATTTGACCATTCAATCCGAAAAAGTCCGGGGTGCAGACCGCCCCATAGGCGCGTGCGATCGCCTGATCTTCATCGAACAGATAGTGGAATGGGAAGCCGTTCTTGCGTGAGAACAACTTCATGTTGTCGAAGGAGTCTTCTGGATGTGATTTCGGGTCATTAGAATTGATGGCAACGAAACCGATGCCGTGATGCTTCAATTCCTCGGCGTCGCGCACGATGCGGCCGACGATCGCCTTCACATAGGGACAGTGGTTGCAGATGAAGGCAACGACGAGGCCGCCATGGCCGGCACTGGCGAAGAGGCGATGCTGTTTGCCATCCACGCCTGGCAAGGTGGCATCAACTGCCTGCCAGCCGAAATCGCAGATCGGTGCTGTTTCAGCCATGGCCTCTTTCCCCGTCGTTTCGGCTTATGCGGCCTTGCTCGTCGCCCCGTCGGCGGCGGTGCGGATTGCCTCGATGTTGGCGCGGTAGGCGGCCTCGCTGCCGCCCTTGAAGACCGCCGCTCCAGCGACGAGCACATCGGCGCCGGCCGCCACCACCAGCGGCGCGGTCTCCGGCGATACGCCGCCATCAATCTCGATCTTGATCGGTCGGTCACCGATCATCGCCTTGACGCGGCGAACTTTCTCGACGACCGCCGGGATGAAGGCCTGGCCGCCAAAGCCCGGATTGACCGTCATCAGGAGCACCAGGTCGAGCCTGTCGAGCACATACTCGATGACACTCTCGGGCGTGCCGGGATTGAGCGATACGCCGGCCTTCTTGCCGAGCGACCGGATGGTTTGCAGCGACCGGTCGAGATGGGGTCCGGCTTCCGCGTGCACGGTGATGATGTCGCAACCGGCGTCGGCAAAGTCAGCAAGGTAGGGATCGGCGGGCGCGATCATCAAATGGCAATCGAAGGTCTTGTCTGTGCGATTGCGGATCGCCTTGATGACCGATGGACCGAAAGTGATGTTCGGCACGAAATGCCCGTCCATCACGTCAAGATGGATCCAGTCCGCCCCGGCAGCGGCGACCGCCTCGACCTCGTCACCGAGCTTGGAGAAATCCGCCGAAAGAACCGATGGCGCAATCAGGGTCGAGTGGGTCATTGCGGGCGCTTCCTTGTCTGATCGGTTGCCGAAGTTCAAGTCGAAGGGCCTACTGCCACTGGAGGCGGCTCGGTGTCCAGCTTTCCCTCGATGAAAACGCGGCTGCCACGAATGTCCGACTCCTCGATGGTGATCAGGTCTGAGCGTGTCAGGGCCGGGCTGCGCTCAAGGAACAACCGGTTCGCCTGACGCAACCTGGCCCGATCGAGCGCATTGCGAATTGATCGTGCATTGGAAAAGTGCGGCAACCGCATGCGCAGCGGAATGTACTCCTCTAGCGCCGACATCGCCCCTTCACTCAGCCGGTAATTCTGATCGGCGAGCATGATTTCTGCAATCAATCTGAGTTCCCCGGCATTGTAGTCAGGAAAGTCGATGTGATGGGCGATGCGCGAGCGCATGCCCGGGTTGCTGTCGAAGAACTTGTCCATCTTGCTCTTGTAGCCGGCGAGGATGACGACGAGATCGTCGCGGTTGTTTTCCATGTATTGCAGCAGAATCTCGATAGCCTCCTGACCATAATCCCGTTCATTTTCGGGCTTGTAGAGGTAATAGGCCTCGTCGATGAACAGAACGCCACCCATCGCACGTTTGATCACCTCGCGGGTCTTGGGGGCCGTGTGTCCGACATACTGGCCGACAAGGTCGTCGCGCGTCACCGAAACGAGGTGGCCCTCTCGGACATAGCCCAGCCGGTGCAGGATTTCAGCCATTCGTTGCGCAACTGTTGTCTTGCCCGTGCCCGGATTGCCGGTGAAGTTCATATGCAGCGTCGGCGTGCCCGATGAGATGCCGAATTTGCGGCGTAATCGATCCACCAGCAACAGTGCCGCTATTTCGCGGATACGCGTCTTCACCGGTTTGAGGCCGATCAATTCCCGATCCAGCTTTTCGATGACCTCATCGACGTTCGATGTCTCGAATTCCTCCTGCAGGTTGACCACCTGCTCTTCATTCAGGATCTCGTCTTCGGCCGGATCGGGCATGGCGCCACTCCCATCTGACAGCGGCCGCTAGGACCGCTCGCGTTCGGGCCTGTCTGTTGCGTAGGGAACGATCGAATAACCCTGGCTTCTTCCGTCCCGTTCCTGCCGCAGAAGGCGGAATCCGGGTTCGTTCGGCGGCCGGTTGACGATGAAGGACATACGTGGCGCCTCCCAGCCCTTGGTTGAATCGAAAGCGGTAACGCGCACATACATCGCCGGGTAGGTCTTGCGGCACGCATTCACTTCCAGAAGGATTCCTGCCGGATCCTTCATGTCGAACATCGGATTGCCGAACATCTCCCAATAGGTATTCCGCGGATGCGGATCGTCGGTGTATTCGACGCTGACGGCCCAGCCATTCTTCAGCGCATATTTGATCTGCGTGGAAATCTGCGTGTCGGTCAGGTCAGGCAGGAACGAGAACTGCCCCTGTGTGACCTTGTTTCCGGGATTGGTCATCATGGCATTGGTTCCTTGTCCTAGCTGCTTGCCGTTGCTGTCGGCACGAAGTCTGCGGTGTCGGTCGATTCATAGTTGAAGGTGACGTCCTTCCAGACCTCGAGTGCGGCCTTGAGCGGCGTGCACCACCGCGCCGCCTGCTCGAGGATCTGCGTACCCTCGGCGAGGTAATCGCGGCCCTCGTTGCGCGCCAGGATCATGGCTTCCAGTGCAACGCGGTTGGCGGTTGCGCCGGCCTGTATGCCGTCCGGGTGGCCGATCGTGCCGCCACCGAACTGCAGGATCACATCCTCGCCAAGATAGTGGATCAGCTGATGCATCTGCCCGGCGTGAATGCCGCCTGAAGCGACAGGCATGACCTTGTTGAGCGACGCCCAGTCCTGATCGAAGAACAGCCCGTTCTCCAGGTTCTGCGGCGTACGCTCCTCGCGCAACGTGTCGTAGAACCCCTTGATCATCAGCGGGTCACCCTCCAGCTTGCCGACCACCGTGCCGGCATGAAGATGGTCGACGCCGGCCATCCGCATCCATTTGCAGATAACTCGGAAATTCATGCCGTGGTTCTTCTGGCGCGAATAGGTCGAAGTGCCGGCCCGGTGCAGGTGCAGGATCATGTCGTTTCGCCGTGCCCACTTGGCCATCGACTGGATCGCCGTATAGCCAACCACCAGATCGATCATGATGATGCAGGAACCGAGCGACTTGGCGAATTCGGCGCGTTCGTACATGTCCTCCATCGTGCCCGCGGTCACGTTGAGATAGTGGCCCTTGACCTCGCCGGTCGCGGCCGAGGCCTTGTTGACGGCCTCCATGCAATAAAGAAAGCGGTCGCGCCAATGCATGAAGGGCTGGCTGTTGATGTTCTCGTCATCCTTGACGAAATCGAGTCCGCCCTTGAGAGCCTCGTAGACAACTCGCCCGTAGTTGCGGCCAGAAAGGCCGAGCTTTGGCTTGGTCGTGGCGCCGAGCAGCGGGCGGCCAAACTTGTCCAGCCGCTCGCGCTCGACGACGATCCCGGTCGCCGGCCCCTGGAAGGTCTTCAGGTAGGCCACCGGAATGCGCATGTCTTCCAGACGCAACGCCTTGACCGCCTTGAACCCGAAAACATTGCCGATGATGGAGGCGGTAAGATTGGCGATCGAGCCGGGCTCGAACAGGTCGAGATCATAAGCGATGTAGGCAAAGTATTGCTGTTCCGTCTTGGTGCCGGGTCCGGTGTTCGGCACCGGCTCTGACCGGTACGCCTTGGCGCGATAGAGTTCGCAGGCGGTCAACCGATCCGTCCAGACAACGGTCCAGGTTGCGGTTGAACTCTCGCCGGCGACCGCCGCTGCGGCTTCCTCGTGATCGACGCCCTCTTGTGGCGTGATTCGGAACATCGCGATGAGGTCGGTGTCCTTGGGCTGGTAGTCGGGCTCCCAGTAGCCCATCTTCTTGTAGGGAATGACACCCGATTTGTACCGTTCCTTGCCCTCGGCCAGCGTCTGCGACTGAACGTTCATCGGTTCTTCCTTCCTGGGATCCGGTTGATTTCGTCGGGTGCGGGATGGTGCGACTGCTTCATGACATCCGTCGCTTCCGTTCAATGAGTTGCAGGATCAGCGGGGTCAGTATGAGCTGCATGGCAAGATCGAGCTTGTTGCCAGGCACAACGATCGAGTTCGGCCTCGACATGAACGAGTCGTGGATCATCGAAAGCAGGTACGGGAAGTCGATGCCGCGCGGATTGGCAAAGCGGATGACCAGCATCGACTCGTCGGCAGTCGGAATCCAGCGAGCGATGAACGGGTTCGAGGTATCGACAATCGGAACGCGCTGGAAATTGATCTGGGTCAGCGAGAATTGCGGGATGATGTAGCGGACATAGTCCGGCATTCGCCTCAAGATCACGTCCATTACCGCCTCGGCGGAATAGCCGCGCGTGGACTTGTCGCGATGGATTTTCTGGATCCATTCCAGGTTGATGACGGGCACGACGCCGATCTTAAGGTCGGCATGCTTTGCAAGGTCCAGTTGGTCCGTGACAACACAACCATGCAGGCCTTCATAGAACAGAAGATCGCTCGGGTCGAAGTTCCGCCAGGGGCTGAAACTGCCGGGGTCGACGTCGAAGAGCCTGGCTTCATCCTCATCATGCACATAGGTCCTGGTGCGGCCGGTGCCACGACGGCCATATTCATCGAAGACCTGCTCAAGTATCTCCAGTTCATTGGCTTCGGCGTTGAAGTGGGTGAAGTTGGGGTTGCCGACGCTCTCCTGTTCGGCGACCTTTTCCTTCATCGCCGCGCGGTCGTAGCGATGGAATGCGTCACCCTCGATGAATGCGGCCTCGATCATCTCGCGCCGGAAAATGAGCTCGAAAATGCGCTTTACGGACGTCGTACCTGCGCCTGAGGAACCGGTTATGGTTATGATCGGGTGCTTGGCGGACATTATCCTCTCACACCCTGAACAGGCCGCGGTTGCCAAACAGTGGCGACCGTTCGGCGATCATGCTGGGTTCGGTATGATATCGCGCAACCCGTGCGACTTCGCGGCTTGAACCAAAGACCAGCGGCGTCTTGTCGGTCAGGCTCTCGGGGACGAGATCGAGTATGTCGCGAACGGTGTCGGTTGCCGATCCGCCCGCCTGCTCGACGAGCATGGCCATCGGGTTGGCCTCGAAGACCAGATGGACATGACCCCGAGAACTGCCCTGACGAAAATCCGCAGGATCGAGGAAAATGCCGCCGCGCATGAGTATCCTGAAAGCTTCGGCTACAGCAAAACCGGTCCACCGAAGCTGGAACTCCCGTTCTCGCGGGCCCTCCACACCCTTCAGGCAGTCATCGACATAAAGCCTCACGGCTTCATGCCACGAGCGGTAGTTTGAACCGTCGATTGCGATTTGATGCGCCCGTGCCGGGATCGGCCGGCCTGCGTGGGTCTGCACAAAAACACCGAGCCGGGTCGAAAATGTAAAGATATGGGTTCCGCTCCCGAGCGTCAGAGCCATGGCTAGTTGAGGACCATAGATGATGAAACCTGCCGCCTGCTGGCTGCGCCCGGTCTGCAGGAAAACCTTCATCGGGTCCTGCCTGGCCGCGTCCGGTATCGACATGATCGAAAAGATCGTCGCCAGCGGGCCATTGGTGTCGATGTCTGCTGACCCGGCGAGTGGATCGACTGCCACCGCAAGTCCGGCAACCGGGTTCAGAATGACAGGACTTTCCAGTTCTCTCGATGCATAAAGTGCGACCGGACATGACCGCATCGCGTCCAGCATAATCGTATCGACATGAACGTTGATGTCTTTGGTCGGTCCCGACCTGGACCCCAAATGACCATTCGACTGACCAAAGGCTGCAACCAAGGCCCCCTGATTTATGGCGGTCCTGATCTTGATTGCTGCTTTTGCGATCTGGCGAACGACCGAAACCACGTCGATCCGAACCTGATCGTCAACCAATCCCTGCGAATTCAGGAACGCATCAAGCGTCGAGTCGGCCACTGGTTGTCCTCCCACTGGCACAGCAATCGCATTGCGTGCAGCCGAACGAGGAGACCAGCATATGGGATGTTAGTAAAATTTAATTTCTTTACTGTTTGGATTAAAATATCTTACTCTGATCCATGCGCAATATCACGCTCAGGCAGTTGCGGTCACTGACTGCGATTCAAAGGCACGGCAAAATTTCAGCAGCCGCGTCCGGCCTTGGTCTGACGCCGCCCGCCGTGACATTGCAACTACAACAGCTTGAGCACGAAACCGGCTTGACGCTTTTCGACCGAACCCCGCATGGCATGAGACCGACGGCAGCAGGTCTTGCCGTCCTTGATGCAGCCCACACTATCGAGGAGTGCATCCGCGTCCTTACCGACGAGATCGATGCGATCAAGGGTGTGCGCCGGGGCAGCCTGAGGCTTGGCGTCGTATCGACGGCGAAATATTTCGCCCCAGGAATGATCGCGGAGTTTGTGCGGGAATTTCCCGGCATAGAGATGAAATTGACCGTCGGCAATCGGGCCGAGACAGTCGACAGCATCAAGAATCATGCGATCGATATGGCCCTCATGGGGCGTCCTCCGGCAGGCGTGCCTGTGCGCGCAGTCGTTTTCGGGGACCATCCTCTTGTGATCATTGCAGCCCCTGACCATCCCCTGGTCGGGCAACTGGACATAACCAAGGAGCGCCTGGTCGAGGAATCCTTCCTGATGCGGGAAAACGGTTCGGGCACCCGCATCTCGATGGAAATATTCATGCGCGAACTTCCAGGCTGGCTGGAGAAGCCGGGGATCGAGATGGATTCCAACGAGACGATAAAGCAATCAGTCATGGCCGGTCTGGGTATCGCGTTCATATCCGGGCATACCGTGGCAACCGAGCTCGAGACCGGACGCTTGTCGCTGCTCAACGTCGTCGGGATGCCGATCCGCCGACAATGGTTTGTGGTCAACCGAAGCGACCGCACGATGACCCCGGCGATGAACGCGTTTCACGAATTTCTGTCAAAGCAGGGCGTACGGTTCTTGCCGGCTTTCGGACCATTATACGCGCAGCAGACCAGCTGATCTTGCGGCGCGATTGCAGCGTGGCTCTCATTTGGCGCGCTCGTAGCCCAAAGCGCTCAGGCGTAGTCCTGAATCGCTGACTGTCCCCACGCCCGTGTCAGCGCAGCCGCCACGCCTGCGATCGCACAAGGAGCTTTCTGGATACCAAGGCGTGCAGCAGCCGCGCCACGACATTGGTGTAGAAGATCATCATTCCCATCGCAGCGGCAGGGGCGATATCGCCTGCGTCATCCATGTTGAGGACCGCGACCGAGGCCAGCTGCGTGTGTGCGGAATAGATGAATACGACCGCCGAAACCGTCGTCATCGCATTGACGAAAAGATAGATCGATATGTCGAGGATGGCGGGCAGGCAGACCGGCAGCGTGACACGCAGGAACAGCTTGTGGAACGGCTGGCGCAGCGACGCCGCGACAGGCTCGAACTCCCGGTCCATCTGTTTCAGGGCCGTCAGCGCTGTGAGATGGGAAACGGTGTAGAAATGGGTCACTGTGCAAATCACTAGGATCGCCATCGTCCCATATATCGCGTTGAGCGGGTTGGCCGGATTGTTGAAAAAGAAGATGTAGGCGAGGCCAAGCACCATGCCCGGCACGGCCATTGGCAGCATCGCCAGAAAATGGAACCCGGTTCGTCCGGCAGCAAATCCTTCCGTCTTTTCGACCATGTAGGCGCCGATAAAAACGATGACCGTGCCGAAAAGCGAGGTCAAAAGCGCCAGTTCGATTGAATTGTAATAGGCGCCCCAGCCACCGCCATCCATTCGGTCGAAGGCGTAGTTCTTGAGGCTGAGACTGAGATCATACGGCCAGAAGCGGACCAGTGCGGCGTACTGGCAGATCCCGATGATGCCGACCACGAAGATGGCCACCGCGCCGCACCACGCCAGGCAGATCATGTCGAACCGGCGGTTTGGCTTTGGCTGGTAAGGGACAGAGCGGGCGCTGAGCAGGCCTACCTGCTTCCGCGTCACGATACGGTCGACAATGAAGGCGAAGATTGCCGGAACCAAGAGGACCACCGAGACAACGGCGCCCATCTCGAAATTCTGCTGTCCGATGACCTGCTTGTAAATATCGACCGCCAGCACGTTGTATTGGCCGCCGATCACCTTGGGCAGGCCGAAATCGGTAATCACCAGCGTGAATGTCACGAACGCCGCCGAGATCAGGCCGTAGCGGGCGCCCGGAACCGTTACCGTCCAGAAGGTCCGCCATTTGGAGGCACGAAGCGATTCTGCCGCTTCGTAGTGCCGCTGGTCGGATATGGCCAGCGCGGTCGAGATAATGATCAGGGCGTGGGGCAGCGTGAAGAACACCGAGCCGATGACAATGCCGAGCGGTCCGTAGATGGAGGTTCCAAGCAGCAGGTCCTTGAGCAGCCCCTGATTGCCGAACAGATAGATTAGTGCGATTCCCGGCAGCAGCGACGGCACCAGGATGGGCATCACCATGATCAGCTTGAACAGCCCCTTGCCGGGCATGCAGCTGCGGTTGAAGGCATAGGCAACGCCGAACGCCACTCCGATCGTGGCGATCGTGCTGATGGTGGCGATGAAAAGCGAATTGGTGATCGAACTGACGAGCGATGGATTGGAGAAATAATTCATGTAGTTGGCCAAGCCCGTCGCCTTGACCGGTCGCAGGCTCACACGCCTGAACGCATTTGAATCGAACTCCGTCCACTCGCTGCTGTTTCTGAGGTCGAGGCCGACGAGATAGGGCGCGTCGCCTGTCGTTCCACGGATGCGGTACTTGACCGGCGAGCGGAAACTGAAATCGGGGAACAGCTTGGTCGCGACCAGACGACCATCGGAATTGGTCGAAAGGTCCGCGGGAGAGAATGCGCCAATCTGTTCGTTCAGCATTGCTGCCGAAACTGCTTCGCCGAAATTTCCCTCGCCATCGTCGACCTGGAACTCGTAGCGCGTCAGGTCAAAGCTATAGGTTGAGAAGGACTTCGACATCATCGTGTAGAGCGGCAATGCCAAGGCAGCGATCAGATAGGCGCCAATAATCACCATGAAGGCGCGCTTGATCCAGGCATCTCTGTCCAGCCGCATGCGCAATGGTCGGCCTGCCGGGATCGCTGAATCGAGTGTTGCCATCCGGTCGGTCCTAGCTTGCGAAAACGAGAACGCGCTCGCGCGGCATCTCGATACGCATGTCACTGCCGGTGGTGATCCCGAGGCGGCGGACGGCGTTGATCGAGAAGTCGGCAATCACTATTCGACCGCCAAACCTGGCCGAGGAAAGCCGTGTCCTCCAGAAGGAGCCGAGAAATTCCATCTCGTCGACATGCACATCGACAAGGTTTTCCGGCGTCTGCACCTTCTCGCTGCCTTCGAGGCTGTGCGGTACGATATCGACGGGTCGGATCACGGCCACCGCGTCGCTGCCGGGTGTCAGCTTGTGTGGCGCGCAGGCCAGCATCGCGCCATCGACGGTGACACTTCCATCCGCCGTCGTCTTTGCCGGCAGTTGATTTGTTTCGCCGATGAAATCGGCCACGAACAGCGTGTCGGGATGGCTGTAGACTTCGGTCGGCGTGCCGACCTGCTCGATCACGCCGTGGTTCATGACGACGATACGATCGGCCATCGCCAAGGCTTCTTCCTGGTCATGCGTCACCATGATCGTGGTTACCCCTAGCTTGCGCTGGAGTTCCTTGATCTCGTGGCGCAGATGAACGCGTACCTTGGCGTCAAGTGCAGATAGCGGTTCGTCGAGGAGGAGCAGGCCCGGTGAGATGGCGATGGCGCGGGCAAGCGCGACGCGCTGCTGCTGGCCGCCCGAGAGCTGTGCCGGATACTTCTTTGCCTGGCTGGTCAGCCCGACCAATTCCAGAAGCTCATGGACACGGGCCGTGATCTCCTTGCGCGGCCGTTTGGTGTTTTCGAGGCCGAATGCAACGTTCTTCTCAATCGTCAGATTGGGGAACAGCGCATAGGACTGGAACACGATGCCGTAGTCGCGACGCGAGGGGGGGAGCGAGGAGATGTCGATGCCTGCCTGGATCACGGAGCCCCGCGTTTGGAGATCGAGGCCCGCAATGGCGCGCAAGAGCGTCGTCTTCCCACACCCCGACGGGCCCAGAAAACAGACGAATTCGCCATCCTCAACCGTCAGCGAGACATCGCGCAAGGCGGTAAAGTCACCAAACTTCTTCCAGAGATTATCAATCTGCAAATAGGGCTGTTTCACAGGGATCAGTCCTTCAGCACGCGGCCCAAACTTCGCCGGCGCAGCCGCTGGTTCAGCTACGGTCTCATGTCGCATGGCGATTTCCAACGGAAAATTGGTGCGGGACCGCCGAAGCGGCCCCGCAATGTCACGATCAGGTCTTTGGCTCTGACTTGGAGTCGTAGCGCTTGGACCATTCTTCGAGGATCCTGGCACGGTTGTTGGCGGCCCACTCGAAGTCGTTCTTGATCATCTTGGACTCGATGTTTTCGGGCAGGAATTTAACCGGCTTGGCTATCCCGTCCACAGCAAGCACGGCATAGCCGACATTGTACTGTTCCATCGCGGCTTTCGAGATCGACCAGTCGAGCAGCGTCTTTGCTGCTTCCTCATTGTCGGTGCCGGCAACAATTGCCGAAGCCTCCATGTCCCAGCCGATGCCTTCCTCGGGGATCACGATGTCGAGGGGGGCGCCTTCCGCCTTGGACTTTGCGGCACGGAATTCGAACGAAACGCCGATTGGCGCCTCGCCGGCTGCTGCCATCTTGCAGGGCTTGGAGCCGGAATGCGTGTAAGCGGCTATGTTTTCGTGCAGCGCGTCCATGAATTTCCAGCCGTCGTCTTCACCGAAGATCTGCAGCCAGCTTGACACGTCGAGAAACCCCGTGCCCGAAGATGCCGGGTTCGGCATGACCACGGAGCCCTTATACTCCGGCTTGGTCAGATCCTGCCAGCTGGTCGGCGCGGTCAGACCAAGCTTCTCGCCTTCGACGGTGTTGAAACAGATTGATGCCGCCCAGGCATCCATTCCAACCCACGACGCGGGGGTGTCACTGTCCTTGAAGCCCTCCTTCAGCGTCTCGATGCCCTTAGGGGAATAGGGTTCCAGCATGCCTTCGGTCTTGAGGATCAGCAGTGAGGTTGCAGCCAGTCCCCACACGACATCGGCCTGCGGGTTGTCTTTTTCGGCCAGAAGCTTGGCTGTCACGACGCCGGTTGAATCGCGAACCCAGTTGATCTTGATGTCT
This sequence comes from Hyphomicrobiales bacterium, assembly GCA_038259455.1. Classification (GTDB taxonomy): domain Bacteria; phylum Pseudomonadota; class Alphaproteobacteria; order Rhizobiales; family Rhizobiaceae; genus CAMYMG01. The sequence continues at coordinate 14,340 of JBBSOT010000047.1, forward strand.
GGGTGTTCCTTGTTGAACGCCTCGGCGTAGCGCGTCAGGTCCTCGGCCTCGATAGCGGTATAAACCGTGAGCTCGCTCTCTGCGAAGGCTACGGACGATGACAGGCTTGCGGCCAGCCCGGCGATGATGGCGGCGATCGTAGTTTTCATGATTTTTGTTCCCATTGATTGACACAGACTGAGATGCATCGAGACGCTCGTGCTCTTAGGCATTACCGGTCTTGTCGCCGGGTCGATGTCGTCCATGCTAGGGATCGTGTAGCGCGAGCGTCGATAAGTAAAATCTATTTATTCGATACTATCATCAGGTGAGACGATATGTCAGGTGGCCAGTCTGGCTAGCCTGGGAAAGCCAGGCAAATCACGCCTGCCGCAACCACGATCGCCGCGACAACGCGGCCGCGCCATGGCCTCTCGCCGAATAGAACCACCCCGATCAGCGCGGCGATGATGACACTGGATTCCCTGACGGCCGAGACGGCGCCGATCGGCGCGATTGTCTTTGCGTAGAGAACGACGCCATAGGCGATGACAGAGCACAGGCCTCCGAGCAGCCCGATGGCGAAGGCCTTTCTGTCAAAGGCGACGGCGTTGTGTCGGCGGCGCCAGAAAATCGCGAAGAACACAGGCGCCTCGAACAGGAACAGCCATCCCATATAGCCCGTCGGGGCATGCGAGTAGCGGACGCCTATACCGTCGGCCACCGAATAGGCGGCAATCGTCATTCCCAGAGCAATGGCGATGCGGACGGCGCGAGGGTCGGCATTGGCTGCGCCGCGCTGCATCGCCAGCAGGCCTATACCGCCGGAGATCGCGGCCAATCCGGCCCAGCCCAGCGGTGTCAGCGTCTCGCCGATGATCAGATATGTGCTGATCGCGACCAGTGCCGGCGCGAGACCGCGTGAAATGGGATAGACTTGGCTCAGGTCGCCGACCCGGTATGCCTGGAACAGCAAGGCGTAATAGCCGTAATGGATCAGCGTTGACGCCACCAGCGATGGCCAGCTCGCCATGGCCGGCGACTCGGAGACGGCGATCAGGATGGTGCCGGCCACCGCATGCATCGAGGCCACAGCAGCCAGTGTCAAGGCACGGTCGGGCGCCGCCTTTACCATGGCGTTCCATGAGGCGTGGAGTACTGCGGCGCCGAGCACCAGGGAGAGGGCGAAGGGGGACAAGGGCTTATTCAGACATAGCCGGCAAAGGAATTTGCTCTATGGAACCTGATGGCCCGGCGCGCAAGAGCGGATTGCCACCGTTACGCGGATTGCTGCCTGGCTTATCCGGCCGTGATGCTTTCCTCGACTATCGCCAGTGCCTGGTCCAGCTCCGCGCGCGAGATGATCAGCGGCGGGGAAAGCGTCAGCACGTTGCCGGCACTGATCTTGAAACTCAGGCCGCGCTCCAGACAGCGATAATAGACTCTCTCGGCAAGTTCCCGGTAGGGCAGATAGCTCTCCCGGTCCTGCACCAGTTCGACGCCGATCATTAGCCCGCGTCCGCGAACCTCCCCGACATGCCGGCATCCGGCTATCAGCGCGTTCAGCCGATCCATTGCGTAACTGCCAAGTTCGGCGGCACGCTCAACCAGACCTTCCTCCTCGATGATTGATATCGTCGTCAGCGCCGCGCGTGCCGTCACCGGGTTCTTCTCATGCGTGTAGTGGCCGATGGCGAATTCACCGGCAACGTCGAGATCGCGCCGCGCGACGACCGACGCGATGGGGAGGATACCTCCGCCCAGCGCCTTGCCAAGCACCAGCATGTCCGGCGTTACGCCGTCATGTTCATGCGAGAAGAACCTGCCGGTCTTGCCCAATCCCGTCGGAATTTCGTCGAAGATCAGCAGGGTGCCATTGCGGTCGCAAGCTTCGCGCACTTTCTTCCAGAATCCCGGCGCGGGCACCAGTGGTGTGGCCCGCATCGGTTCTGCGACAAAGGCCGCGAAGTCGCCTTCGCGGCCAAGCACATAGGAAATCATCCCGGCGCATGCATTGGCCGACGCCTCGAGATCGTCATGGCCATACGCGCAATTACGGCTCGCCCACGGTGCGACATGTTCGGCGCCCGTCATCAGCGGTCCGGCGATCTGCGAACGAAACGTGGCCTCACCGCCAACACTGGCCGAGCCGAAACCGGCGCCGTGGAACGCATCCCAGAACGACAACGTCTTGAAGCGGCCCGTTGCGGCCCGGGCAAGCTTCAGGGCGACCTCGATCGCATCCGACCCGCCGGTGGTGAACAGCACTTTTGACAGATCGCCCGGTGCCAGTTGACCGAGTTTTTCGGCAAGCTCGACGGCCGGCTCGCAGGCAAAGCGCCGCGGCGCAAAGGACAGTTCGTCGAGCTGCTTCTTGATCGCGGCCACAAGGCGGGGATGGGCGTAGCCGATATGGTGCACGCTGTTGCCGTGAAAATCCATGTAGCGCCGGCCGGCCACATCCTCGATCCAGATACCCTCGGCTTTGGCAATTGTCGCCACACAGGGGCTCGAAAGGCTCTGGTGCAGGAAGGCCTCGGCGTCGCGACGCAGCAGTTCGCGCGACGGCGCATGGGTCTGCCGTGCGTTCCATTCCTGCCGGGCATCTGCGCGATTGGATTCACCTTCGGTATGTATCAGCGTCATTGTCGCCAGTTCCCCTTGCCGTCGCTGACGTCTGATAGCGCGCTGCCGCAGGGCAGGTCGCAGCCGTCGCCTTCAGCCGAACAGTTCCGATATTGTCTCCTCGCCGATGGCGAAGGCCGTGCTTGCGCCGGTGCCGCTGGTGATCATGACCAGCCTGACATCTTGCGCCGGCGTGTCGCAGAAATTCGGGCAGTCGGTGGCGGAAGCATAGGTCCCGGTCCATCGCGACATTACATGCGGAGCATCCCCGAACAATGTCCCGTATTCGCGCGTGATGAGGCGGTCGACCTCCTCGGAACTGAATGGGTGCGGGGTGGCGCCGTAGTGATGCGAGTCGCCTACCACCAGCGAGCCGTCGGAACTTTGAGCAACGATCAGATGAACCCCATGTTGCATCGCTTCGGAGCATTGCTCCTCAAGGCGGTCCTTGAGAAGGTGGGCTTCGGGCAGGCTGGCATAGCCGCCGTATCGGATAAGACTGAGGTCGGAGACGATAGCAGAGGCCAGGCGGTGGCCGGGTGCTGCGAGACGCAACATCTGCAGCCGGCAGCGTCTGACGCCATACTGTTCGATCCGCTCCGGGTAAAGCGTCGCCAGATCGTCGCCGGGGCAGATCACGATCTTGCGCGCCATCACGTTGCCACGACTCGTTTCGACAAGGGGCGGCGAAACCGCATGGACAGAGGTGCCGAAACGGAATTCGACGCCGTGACGCTCGGCCAGCCATTCGGCCAACCTCGGGATCACATCGCGCGATTCGACCCGGATTTCGAGCGGGCTGAACAGCCCACCCGAAAGCCTGCCTTTCGCAAGGCTCGGCTCACGCTGCTCCACTGCGGCTGCGGTCAGGAGGGTGCAGCCATGGCCGCCTTCAGATGCGGCAAACGCTTCGGCCAATGCCATCGCTTCGGGGCGCTGGGCGGCGACAAGCAGTCCCTCCTGCAGGATCGCAATGCGAGCCTGGGCTGCGACGTCGAGCCAGATTTCGCGTGTCCGCTCGGCATGCCGCCGCGGCTGGCCCGGCTGCTGCCCGCTGACGACGACGAGGCCGAAATTCCTGATCGATGCACCGTTGGCCTGTGCATCGCGATCCAGAACCACCACGCGCAGGCCTTGCCTGGCCGCCGCCAGCGCGTGCGCGAGCCCGACGATCCCGGCGCCGACAACAGCCAGATCATAAGTCATTTGGCTGGCAGCTACCACGGCAGGGAGAAGGTCTTGACGTTGGTGAAGCTCTTCATGGCCTCGATCACGCCTTCCTTGTAGCCATTGCCGGAATCCTTGATCCCGCCGAACGGGCTCATTTCGATGCGGTAGCCGGGAACTTCCCAGATGTTGACCGTACCGACCTTAAGCCCGGCGATGTATTTCTGCATGCGCCGGAAATCGTTTGTACAGACGCCCGACGAAAGGCCGAAGGCCGTGGAATTCGACAGCGCGATCAGCGCGTCGTCATCGTCTGGTGCCCGGATGATCGGCACGATCGGACCGAAGGTCTCCTCCATCACCAGTTCGGAGGCGTGCGGCACGCGGTCGACGACGATGGGGGGCAGCAGCGCGCCCTTGCGGCCGGGGTTGTAGAGGATTTCGGCGCCGGCCTCTGCAGCACTGTGGACCCTATCCTCGAAAACCCTGGCTGCTCTTTCATGAACTACGGTACCAAGCTGTGTGGCGGGGTCCATCGGATCGCCAAACACGATTTTCCTTGCCCGTTCCAGCACCATGGGAACAAACCGGTCGGCGACTTTCTCCTGCACCAGAATGCGCTTGACTGCCGTGCAGCGCTGACCGGAATTCTTGGTTGCGCCGGCCACTGCGAGGTCGGCTGCCTTGGCCAGATCGTCATCGGAAAGATCGTTGAGAACGATCAGTGGATCGTTGCCGCCAAGTTCAAGGATCTGGCGCTTGTAACCGGCCGTCGCCGCGATCAGCTTGCCGACCGGCACGCCCCCGGTAAAGGTGATCAGGTCGATGTTCGGATTGGTGATCATCTCATTGCCGATGTCGTTCGGCCAGCCGGTCACCACCGACAGCATTTCGGGCGGCAACCCTGCCTCGTAGAGCAGGTCAGCCAGCACCAGCGCTGTCATCGGCGTCAGCTCGGTGGGCTTCAAAACGACGCAATTGTTGGTGGCGATGGCGGGCGCGATCTTGTGCGACACCATGTTGAGCGGATGGTTGAACGGCGTGATCGCTGATATCGCCCCGATCAGCGGCTCGCGCGTCGTGAAGATTTTTCGCTGTTTGCCATGCGGAGTCAGATCGCATGAGAAGATCTGCCCGTCATCGTGGATGCACATCTGGCCGGTCAGCGTGAACACGTCAAACGCGCGGCCGACCTCGTAGAGAGAATCCTGCTTCGATATCCCGAGTTCGAGCGTCACCAGATCGGAAATTTCGTCCTTTCGTGCGTTCAGCAACTCAGCTGTCCTGAGCAGGATCTGCTGCCGCTCGTAGCGTGTCAGCTTCGATGTGTAGCTCGCGGCAATATCGAATGCCTGCCTGGCATGGTGCGCACCACCGGCGGGCACAGTCCCCACGACGGCATCCGTATAGGGGTAGTGCACCTGCAAGACTTCGTCGGCGTCAACCTTCTTGCCGGCGATCCGCATCGGCTCATGGCGGACCTGCAGCGATGTCTCTGGCTTGTTCATCGCGTCCATCCTCAGGCTGGCAGTGCCGCAGCCATCACCGCATAGTAAAAAGCGTCGAAGTTGCGCAAAGCCGGTTCGTTGGGCAGGTCGGGCAGGACGCGGTTGACGATGAACGGCACTTCCTGCTCGGTCAGCCCGCCATGCGAACGCAACGGCTCGTCGAGCGCCGCCAGATCATGGCGGTTCTCGCTGGTGCCCAGCGTCATGTTCTCCGTCGAGATCAGCACGATGTCGCCGATCCGGTCAGCCGGCAGCTCGAAGCGCTCGCAGGCAGTGGCGCTGTCGACCACCACCAGCATGCCCTCCACCTTCGCAAGCCTGTCAATGATGTCCTGCCGGTCGGCACCGGCGGGCAGATAGGCCGTCGCGAAGGAACCAAGCGCGCCGTGGTGAACGACATAAGGGTCGGTGATCGGCAGGATCACCCGGGCGGCATCCTTGCCGAGCCAATCGTCAAGCAGGTCCTGCACATAGACAACCGCCGGCGAGCCATCGGCAAGGTGCTTGGGTTTCATGCCATGGTCGGCCGTGACCACGATGGCCGCTCCCATGGCGTCGAGCTTGTCGAGATATTTGTCGAACATGGCGTAGAAGGCATCCGCTTGGGGCACACCCGGCGCGTATTTGTGCTGAACATAGTCCGTCGTCGTCAGATACATGATGTCTGGCTTGAATTCGCCCAGCAGTTGCACGCCGGCGGCGAAGACGAACTCCGAGAGTTCGGCCGAATAGACTTCCGGCACCGCAAGGCCGAAATGCTTGGACGCGTTGTCGATGCCATGCTCGGCCACAGTGGTACTGTCGGACTTCTCGGCGGAGAAGCAGAGCGCGCGGCCCTCGTCGAAGGCCAGCCCCTTGCCAAGCAGCGCGCGCAGTTTGTCCTTGGCGGTAACCACCGCAACCTTGGCGCCGGCGTCATAGAAGGCCTGGAAAACCGTTGGCGCGCGCAGGAAGC
>JBBSOT010000048.1:0-20568 GCA_038259455.1 Hyphomicrobiales bacterium
CGCCGATCTCGATGTCTTCCGGCCAGACGCCCAGCAGAACCTTGCCCGAGCCAGTGGCAACCGTGCCGAATTCGGCGATGGGCAGAGACTGCTCGGCGCCCCGTACAACGACGTGATCGTCCTCGATGACGGCTTCGAAGAAAGCCATGGACGGGCTTCCGATCAGCTTGCCAACGACAACATTGGCGGGCTTTTCATAGATTTCCTCGATCGTGCCGGCCTGCTGGATGACACCATTGTCGATGATGCCGATACGATCGGCGATGGCGATGGCACCGTGGTAGTCATGGGTCGCATAAAGCATGGTCGATTGATGCTGGCGATGGATCTGCCGCAACTCCGCCCGCAGCCCTTCGCGCAGCTTCAGATCAAGCGCTGACAGCGGTTCGTCGAGCAGGAACATGACAGGCCGCCGCACCAGCGCACGCGCGATGGCGACGCGCTGCTTCTCCCCGCCGGAGAGTGTGCCGACGTCACGGTCGAGCAGGTGTGAAATGCGCAGCAGTTCAGCCGTGCGGCCGACACGCAGATCGATCTCTTCGGCAGCCTCGCCGAAGGCGGGCGAACGCAGCGCAAACGCAATGTTCTCCTTCACGTCAAGCACGGGAAGCAGGTTGAAACCCTCGAACACGATGGCGACGTCGCGGCTCGCCGGATCGGCCTCCGTGACATCCCGTCCTGCCAGGCTGACGCGCCCGGCATCCAGATCGATCAGACCCGCCGAGGCCAGCAGCGTCGAGCTTTTGCCAGCGCCGGTCGGCCCGAGAAGGGCGAATATCTCATTATGCCCGACGTCGAGATTGAGGCCGCGCAAGGCGGTCTTGCCGCGGTATGCCTTGCGTAAGCCTTGCAGCTGAAGCATCGGAGCCGCGCTCATGCCATTTCCTCCGCATGGGCGCGCCGCCCGGAGGCGGCATCAAAGAAGAGGAGGCCGTCCGGATCGAAATGCACGCGGCCTTCGGAGCCTGACGGCGATTTCCGCTTGTCGACGCCCTGGTAGAGATTGCCGCCAATGGTGAACGAGAAGAAGCGCTCGCGGCCCACAGAAAAGACATCGTCGACCGGCAGCGAGACGCCCGCCGTCTGCTCGTCGGTCAGGTGAACGTTGAGGGGGCGAATGCCGAGTTTCAGCGGTCGCTTTGACGACAGGGCCCATTGTGGCAGCCGGTCGCGTTCAGCCGTCAGCGTGACGTGGCTGTCGCCGAGCCGCAGGCCGCCATCGACGGGCACCAAATCGATCAGGTTCATCGAGGGTGAGCCAATGAACTGTCCGGCAAAGACGCTAACCGGATCGAAGAACATGCGGTCGGGTTCCGAAACCTGGACAATGCGGCTGTCATTCATCAGCACGATACGGTCGGCGAGCGACATGGCCTCGCGCTGGTCATGGGTGACGTAGATTGTCGTCACGCCAAGCTGACGCTGGAGATGGCCGAGTTCCCATCGCATTTCCTCACGGAACTGCTCATCGATGGCCGAAAGCGGCTCATCGAGCAGCAGCACAGCCGGATCTCTGATGACCGCGCGCGCCAGCGCAACTTTCTGACGGGCACCCGGCGGCAAGGCGCCGGGATAGCGGCGCAGCTCGTCGCCAAGCTTGAAAACGTCGGTGACCCAGTCGAGCTTGCGCGCGATCTCCGCCTTGGCAACGCCGCGCGCCTTGAGCGGAAAGACGATGTTTTCCTTGATGCTGAGATGCGGATAGAGCGAAACGAACTGGAAGACCATCGCGATGTTGCGCTCGCTGGCGGAGAGGTCGTTGACCCGCTGACCGTCGAACAGAACGTCGCCATGCGTCGCCTTGACCAGGCCGGCGATACAGCGCAGCGTCGTCGTCTTGCCGCAGCCCGAAGGCCCGAGATAGACGACGAATTCACCATCCTTGACGGTCAGGCTGACATCGTCGACGGCCTTGAACGAGCCGAATTCGATGCTCAGATTTTTCAGCGTGATTTCGGCCATCAGTACTTCTCACCCATCCTGGTCAGGTGCCGGACAAGGATCATCGAAAGGCCGATGATGATGACCAGCAAGATGACGGCGAGCGCCGACGCTTCCCCGGTGTAGAAATAGCTGAACGCGGTTTTTGCAACAGAGAACGATACTGTTTGCGTGCTCGAGCCCGGACCGCCGCCAGTCAGCGCGACGAAAAGATCGTACTGCTTGAAACTGTCGATCAGGCGCAGGATCAGCGCGATGAACAGCACCGGCGCCGACATCGGCAGGGTGATCCTGAAGAAGCGATAGGCCGGGCTCGCGCCATCGACCTCGGCGGCCTCGTAGATCGTTTCGGGGATGCCGCGAAAGGCCGCCGTGGCGAGCAAGACGATGAACGGCGTCCACATCCAGGTGTCGGCAGCCGCAGCCGCCCACAAGGCCGCATTGGTCTGGCCGAGCCAGTCGACCTTGGCAATGCCAACCGAGGAGAGCAGGAAGTTGATGATGCCCCACTCCGAATTCAGCATGTAGCGCCACAGAAAGCCGACGACGACCGGCGACAGCATCATCGGCATCATCAGGATTGTGAAGATGACATCGCGCCCACGAAAATTCTTCTGCATCTGATATCCGACAAAAATGCCGATCAGCATCTGCAGGCTGACGCAGATGAATACGAATTTGCCGGTAAAGATGAAGCGCTCCCAAAGCTCGGGGTCAGACAACAGGTATTGGTAGTTGCCCAGTCCGACCGGCTTCATAGTCGATTGGCGCAGCGCCGAGAAATTGTGGAACGAGTAGTAGATGAGCGAAAAGATCGGATAGGCGACCATGAAGAGCAGGATCGCCAGCGTCGGAGACAGGAACCCGAAGATCATCAGGCGGCCCGACGAGCGCTTGCGCAGCGCGTTCTGGCGCGTCGCGTGGGCTACTGCCTGCCCGTCGGCTCCAGCGGGAGTGTTGGCGTTGGACATGATCTAGCTCCTGCCCAGCACGCCGAAGGTCATGCCCATCAGCAGGTGCTTGCGGATCAGGTAGAAGAAGATCAGCACGGGTATGATAAGAACAACCCCCGCCGCGCAGATCTGCGTCCACTCGATGCCGGTGGCGCCAGAGGCGGCCGAAATCTTGACCGGCAGGGTCTTGGCCTGCGTCGTGGTGAGGATCGAGGCGAACGCGAACTCGTTCCAGGCAAAGATGAAGCAGAAGCCGGCGGTCGCGGCGATTCCGCCCTTGACCATTGGCAGCACAAGCCGCGTGAAGGCGTACATGCGTGTGTAGCCATTGACGATGGCGATCTGCTCGACCTCCTTGGGCACACCGTCGAAAAAGCCCTTCATGATCCATGTCGCGAGGCCGACATTGGCGAAGATGGAGACAAGGATCAGCCCGAAGCGTGTATCGGCCAGACCGAGCCGTGCGAACATCAGATGGTAGAAGACGAGCACGGCAACCGGCGGCAGCATGCGCGTCGACAGGACGAAGAACATGAAGTCGCCCTTGCCGATGAAATTGAAGCGCGAGCAGACATAACCGGCAAGCGTGCCGAAGAAGACGGCCAGCGATGTGCCGGCAACGGAAACGATGACGCTGTTGACCAGTGAATCGAAGACGCCGATTGCCGACGCGCTATCCTTGGCGGCGCCGACGCCGAACACGCTCTGATAGCCGCTTAGATCGGGCGTGAAGAACAGTTTCGGCGGCATGGTGAAGAGATCCATGCGGCTCTTGAACGAAGACAGAAGCAGCCAGAAGATCGGTCCGACATTGTAGATCGTGTAGACAAGCAGCAACCCCAGTACGAGCCATCTGCCGGCAAGGTCGATTGTCGATGTCCTGGCGTGTGTCATGCCGACTGCCTTTCAGTCCGTCTTCCGGAGGCTGAGATGGGGTCGGGTGCGCGAGCCAGGCCCGCGCACCCTGGGAGGATGCCGTTATTCGACCGGAACGACGGCGTCGACGCCGACCGGCGAAATCATCTGGTCGGGGACCTCAGGCGTGGAGTCGCCACGCTTGATCTCATATCCGGCGCGCTCGAGCGTGCGCTCGTTCTTGGCGGCTGCAGCCGAGAGTGCTTCCTGCACCGTCTTGGTGCCGGCGGCAGCGCTCGAAATTTCCTGCTGCAACTCGTCGAGCAGGACCGGATATTCCGGCAGATGCCAGTAATCATTGAGATACTGGAGCGCCGTCGAGAACTGGCGATTGTACGAGTTGAGGTTCTGCCAATCGGGGCTTTCCAGAACGGTCTTCAGTCCGGTCTGGCAGACGGCGGCATAGCGCTTCTGCTGTTCGGGCTGGAAGTACCACTCCATGAACTTGGTCAGTTCGGGCAGCTTCTTGGAATATTTGTTGATGCCCATTCCCTGCCCGCCGACCGAGAACTGGCGGCGGAACTTGCCGTCACGACCAACGGCACCCGGCAACACGGCGAAGCCTACCTTGTCGGCAAACTTGCTGACCTTGGGATCGGCATTCGAGCCGTTGAAGTAGAACCACTGCATGGCCATTGCGACCTGGCCCTGCTGGATCGCCGTGTTGACTTCGTCGAAGCCCCAATTGGCCGATCCGGGAGGTCCGAACTTGAACATGTCGACATAGGCCTGGACGCCATCGACCGAAGCCGGCGAGTCGAGATAGCCCTTCACTTCCATCGTGTCAGGATTGTAGAGCTCGCCGCCGAACGACCAAAGGTATGAGTTGGACGCCGTGGTGGCGAAGTCATAGTCGCGACCGCCCATCTGGGCCCAGCCGTAGAGACCCTGGTCGGGACGCGTGAAGAATTCCGCGACGTCGCGCGCTTCCTGATAGGTCTGCGGAACAGCAAGGTCACGACCGTACTTGGCCTTGAACGCTTCCATTTCCTTGGGGTCCTCGAAGAGGTCCTTGCGGTAGGTCAGGCCATACGCGTCCTGGTTGGCCGGAAGACCGAAGAATTCACCCGAGCCGTCCGGGAATTCGCCGTAGCGCGACAGCGAGGCCGGCGGAAAAATATCGGCCTTGAGGTAGTCGGACTTGTCGAAAATATCGTTGAGCTTGACCGCATGCTGTGCGAATTCTGCCGTCGACTGGCTGTCCCACATGGCGAAGTCGAAGGCGTCGCCCTGAATGGCGAACTCCGAAGCGATCTTGTCGTGCCACTGCGGCCCATAAGGCACCAGTGCCGGAACAATGTTCACCGACTTGTCGGGATAGTCCTTGGCAATATCAACGAGAGCATCGGCACAGGTGCCGGCATGCCAGACAAACGTCAGATCGGTGGCGTGAGCCGACGCCGTCGAAACAGCCAGCACCGCACTGACTGCGGCAGCAGACGTCCATAGACGCTTGCGAAATGCGTGTTCCATGATTTCCTCCACTTGTTTTCCGGGCGTAGCGCCGGCCGCGCGTTGTGTCGGCCAATCTCCAACCCTGGAAGAATGGTAGCGAGCCCCGTTAAAAATATCAATCCTGAAGTTATAAATACTCTTTTTTCTGTTAGATTTATTGAATGCAGGATGCAATTACTCCTCATAAAACCCGATGTTAGATCGGCCTTCGCACATGCAAAAAATGGGAATAATAAGCAAATACATAGCCTTGAAAGGTCGCACGCTTGGGCCAGCCTTTCCGGATGCTGCGCTGCACCCAGACCTGTTTGCTAATTTAACATTTCTTTTCCCCGATCGAACATTTCATGTTAGATACGACGAGAGAAGACAGAGGCAAGCGATGAGCGATCCCGATACGGAAATTCACCACGTCTCGAAGGCCGAGCAACGGCGCTCCGAGATCATTCGCATCCTGATGGAAAGCGGGTCGGCCCAGATCAAGGATCTGGCGACCACCCTCAATGTCAGCCTGATGACCGTGCACCGCGATCTCAACGATTTGCAGAACCAGGGGCTGGTGCGCCGTATCCGTGGTGCTGTATCGGCCGAGAAATCGATGCTGTTCGAAAGCAGCTACCTGTTTCGCGCCCGCCAGCATGTTGAAGAAAAGCGCCGGCTGGCGCGCGCAGCCATCGCCCATATCGAACCGGGCAATGCCATCATCTGGGACGACAGCTCAACGACGTTCCACGTCACCGAGTTCATCGAATCGGTGACGCCGGTGACCGTCATTACCAATGCCCTGCCCGTCATGGAGAGGCTGCGCGACATTCAGGGCGTCGATCTCATCGCGCTCGGCGGACGCTATCACCGCGGCTATAATGGTTTCTTCGGCATGGCCTGCGAGAACGCGATCCGCTCCTACCATGTCGACGTGGCCCTGATGTCTACTACCACGATCCAGGACCTTGCGCTGTTCACGCAGGACGAACACGTGCTGCGGTCCAAGCAGGCCATGATCGAGATCGCCCGCAAGAAGATACTGCTCGTCGACGAGAGCAAGGTCCACTTTTCCGCGCTGAACTACGTCGCCGACCTCAGGGTCTTCGACGTTGTGCTCGTTTCCAGTTCGGTCGACCGCGAGGTGGTCGACCGCATGCGCGATGGCGGCGTGAAGCTGCAACTGGTCTGAAATCACCCTGTAATCGGAGAGACAAGACGATGGCCGATATTGGCAAGACGCGCAGGCTGGCGCGCATGTTCGACAGGAAATCGGGGAGGATGCTCTGCATGGCGTTCGATCACGGCATGCAGGTGGGCACGATCCCCGGTATCGAGGATCCGGCACGCGTGCTCGACGCGGCGCTCGAAGCCGGCGTCAATGCCGTCATCGTCAATCCGGGTATGCTGGCCCGCCACGGACACCGCTTTGCCGGCGGTCCGGCCGTCATCCTGCGGCTCGACCAGACGACGATGTGGCGCCACGGCACACCAATGGGCTACGAGGACACCCACAACCGCCAGATGACGACGGTCGAGGAAGCCGTCCAGATGGGTGCGGAGGCCGTGATCACCTATCTGTTCACCTGCAACAACCGCCCCGAGGAAGAAACCCGCTCCTTCGAGATCTCGGGCCAGGTGGCGCGCGAATGCCGCAAATGGGGCGTCGTGCATGTGATCGAGGCGATGGCCGCCAAAGGCGGCTTTGCCCGCCACGACGACCCGGACGTCATTGCCATGAATTGCCGCATAGCCGGCGAGATCGGCGCCGATATCATCAAGACGGACTGGTGCGCCGACAAGGAACGGTTTCAGGCTATCGCCACGCAGTCGCTGGCACCGATCGCGGTGGCCGGCGGCCCGGCCATGGCAACCTTTGACGACACGCTGCGGTTCGCGCAGTCGGCGATTTCGGCAGGCGCCAAGGGGCTGATGTTCGGGCGAAACGTGTTCGAGCAGAAGGATGTGGCGAAAGCCCTGTCGGCTCTGGCCAAGCGTGTTCACGCCTGAGGCAGGCGATAGGGGCCGGCGCGGTGGGTGGTCTGCCACCGCAGCCGGCCGACCGTCAGTGCGAAGGCTCTTGGTCCAGCGCCTTCGCGGCCAGCATTCTGCGGGCACTTTCCTCGTCGGTGATGAGGATTGTCGGCGCGATCAGATGCATGGCGCCGAGCAACGCCTCGGTTTTCTCCGCCCCGCCCGATGTCAATATTCGGATCGGCGTCTTTCGCAGCCGATCGACTTCGACAGACATGACCAGTTCGTTGATCGGATGGTCGACCAGAACGCCGTTGCGGTCGAAAAAGTGGAACAGAAGGTCACCGACCGCGCCGCGTGACACCAGGGCCTCGCGCTCCGCTTCCTTGAGAAAGCCGCCGCGATAGAACGTCGTTGCCGATGCGATGCCGCCGATGCTCAGAAGCACCGCATCAAGGGCGTCGGTCATTGCGAAGATTTCCTGCAGCCCGCACCGTTCGACAAGCGCCACCTTGGTCGCGACACTGTCGACCACGGCTGGCGTCGGGATGAGATAGCCATCGCCCTGAAAGACCTGCGCGAAACGCCAGGCAAATTCAGCGGGATTGTAGCGCCGCGCCGCGCCGACACCGCCAAGCAGCGAAATAACCTTGAAGTCGGCAAGCGAACGCGCGCTGATGTATGGCAGGCTGCTGAACAGCGTTCTGCCCCAGCCAACACCGACACGCATGCCCGACTTCATGGAGTCGGAAAGAAAGCTGCCGGTTTTGGCGCTGATGGCCGGTATCGGATCGGCATCGGGAGAGGAAAGCGGGGCGACGAAGGCCTGCTCAAGGCCAAAGGTCTTCTCAAGCGCCCGCTCAAGCCCTACCACCTCCGACAGGTCGCTTTCGATGGTGATCTTGACTTCGTTTCGCAAGCGCGCGTCGGCCAGCATGCGCACGATCGTGACACGGCCGACGCCAAGCACGTCAGCAATTTCGTTCTGCGTCATCTGCTCAACGAAATACATCCACGCGGCGCGAATGCGCAGCCTGTCGGTCCGGCTCTCGTTCACCGGACCCGACGGATCGCCGCCTTCGTCCTCGGCTCTGCTATCGCGCCGCTTGCCCGTTTGCATCGCGTCCCTCCGACCCGGACCGCCGCCCGCGGTCCATTCTATCTGTTGGTTTGATAGCGCCTAATGCTATACTAATCGATAGCGACTGGTTGAGACTCTCGGTCGGAATCGCCGGTTGCCGCCAACACTCTTTCAGGTGATCCGTATGCTGCGACATATATCCGAGGACGTTCGAGTCAACATCAAGGACCGGCTGCGCGATGTCCGGCATGTCATCCGCCAGGGCCGTCACGACAGCGCGGATAAGGGCAATGTCTGGCGGGAGGTGACACGGTATCTGCCGCCGCTTCCGGTCAAGGGCGCAGAAGGCATTCTCAGCCATGCGGTGAGTGCGGTTGACGATGCGCTGTCGATCGTCGAATCGGTTGTCCGGCCTGCGAGAGGAGCAGGCGCGGGTAGCGCCATGCCAGCGGGACTGCGCGCCTATTTTCCAGTAGGCGCCATACAACGACCGACAGCCGAGGCCGAACGCCGGTTCAGGCGCGACATGTACCATCTGGCCAAGGCGGTTCTGGCGGGCCTGCCGGTCGAGGCCGAGCGAATCCACGAAGCAAGCTTCGCTGCCGTCCATGATGCGATGGTCGAGCGCCATGCGACGACGCTCTCGCCTTTGCACGAGAAGGTCGATCAAGCGGGCGAAGTCGAGCCGGTCGCCGCGGTTTGCGCAGCGCTGCTGGTGGAGTTGCTCAACCATCGACCGATCCGCTTTGCAGAAACGGCTCGTCGGGCATCGCGGCTCGATGTACCAGGCGACCTCGATATCCGTTGCCTGGCGCCGATGGCCCTGATGTGCGGGCTGGCGACGCTCGCTAACGATGAAGCGCCGGACCCTGATCTCGTCGAAATCGCCATCCTGGCAACCGACGCACGTCATGAGCGCTTCGTGCTGGCTCTGTGCGCTTCGGACCCGGTGCCCGAATTGTCGAAGATATACGCCTCACTGCTCACTCACCTGCCCTGAAGCACTCTCAGGTGCCGATCCGGCAATCTCGGCAATGACCTTCTTGGCCCGCTGGATCGATGGCGGGCTCATGCTGAGCTCTGTAAGCCCCATCGCGAGGAACCTCGCGATGAGGTCCGGCCGGCCGGCCGCTTCGCCACACATGCCAACCATGATGCCGGCGGCGACACCGGCGCGGGCCGTCATCTCGATGGCCGTCATCACCGCAGGATTTGTGACGTCGTTGAGCTTGGCAACTGTCGGATTGAGCCGGTCCGCCGACATGATGTACTGGGTCAGGTCGTTTGTGCCGATTGAAAAGAACGAGACCTCCCTGGCAAGTGCCGGAGCGATCAGAACGGCTGCCGGCGTCTCGATCATCACGCCAAGATCGAACGATGCATGAGGCACGGCCTCGGCCTGCAATTCGCCCGCGCACTCGTCGATCAGGAGCTGGGTCTGCCTCACCTCGTCGATATCCGAGACCATCGGCAGCATAACCTTCAGATTGCCGTGCACCGCCGATTTCAACAGGGCGCGCAACTGACATTTGAAGATGTCGGGACGGTCAAGGCACATGCGGATGCCGCGCCAGCCCAGGAACGGATTGTCCTCCTCGGGAAATTCTATGCCGGCGATGGGCTTGTCACCGCCAATATCCAGTGTCCGGATAATCACGGGGTGAGGTGCAAACGCTTTGGCCAGCGACGTATAGGTCTCGGTCTGCATGTCCTCCGAGGGCAGATGCATGTGGCGCATGAACAGCAGTTCGGTGCGGAAGAGCCCTACCCCCATGGCGCCAGCTTCAAGCGCAGCCTCGACTTCCTCGAGCGAACCTATATTGGCGGCAACCTCGATTATCGTGCCATCGGCGCGCTTGGGCTCGAAGTTCTTGTAGACGGAAAGCGCATCACGCTCGGCACTGTCCGCGGCAATGCGCCCGGCGAAGTCAGCGCGCACCGTCGCATCCGGATCGACAACGATCTGGCCGGTGTTGCCGTCAAGCGCCACCTCGTGCGCTTCGCGCAGCGACTGGACCGCTGCACCCAGGCCCAGGACAGCCGGAATCCCGTGCGATCGCGCAATGATGGCGATGTGGGACGTCGCCCCGCCATGTCCACAGATAACGCCGCCGATGCGCTTCAGCGGCGCCCGCGCCAGATCCCAGGCGCCGATATCGTCGGCGATCAGGATGGCGCCTTGAGGAATGTTTTCAAGGCCGGAATCTTCGTCCTGCCCGAGCAGCGCCAGACAGATCTGCCGCCCGACGGCATGAACGTCATCGGCCCGCGCGTTGAGATAGGGATCATCGACATGAGCAAACTCATCGGCAAGTTTAGCGGCTGCGCCGATCGTCGCCGAAACCGCCTCCGCCGCTCCCCGGATCAATCTTTCTGCCTCTTCGGTCAAGGCTTCGTCGGCAGCTATCTCCCGCAAGGCGGCCACGATGCCGCGGTCACCCGCCGGCAGACCGGCCTGTGACAGAGTTGCGTCCATGCGCGACTGGACAGCCTTCACCGCGCCGCGGAAGCGTTCGATTTCAGCGGAAATTTCCGCTGGCTTCAACACGCGGTCGAAACCGGTGATCTCTGCTGGAAAATGGGCGAATGCCGGCCCAAGCGCCAGGCCCTCGCTGGCCGCCACGCCACGCAGTCGGGATCCGTCAGCCGGCTCGGCCTGGCGGGCCGCTGATGGAGCCGCGGTCTCCGCAACCGCAGCCGGCATTGCCGCACCACCGGTGTCGGCCTCGTCGTCCAGGCCAGAACGAGGGTCTTCGAGGTAGCTGATCAGTGAATCGAGCGCTTCGATGGCATCGGCACCGGTGGCCCGAACGGTCACCTCCTGGTTTTCCTTGACCCCGAGCAGCATCAGCTTGACGGAGCTCTTGGCGCTGACAGCCTTTCCATCCTTGACGATCTCGACTTCCGACTCGAAGCCCTTGGCGAGCTTGACGAAGCGGGTTGCGGGACGGGCGTGCAGCCCTTCATGCACTCTGACGATGGTCGAGCGTTCCATGGCAATACTCTGGCATTTCGCCGCGACTGGGTCGTCGGCATTGGCCGCGACCAAGGCCGTCGGCATGATTTTCTCAGGTGGCGATCGTGATGATGGCGCCGGTCTTCAACGCGGCAACAAGCGCATCCGTATCGACTTCGGATGCGCAAATCTCGCCCGGTCTTTCGGCTTGCGTGGCACCGTTGAAGGAGATGACCACATGGCCCATCTCCAGCACCTTGCTCCAAGCTGTCTGGCCGACCGCCGTAATGGTCGCGGACACCTCGCCCAGCGCGATTGACGCGCCCTGACCGGGCGCGTCGTGGCTGGGCTCCTGCTCCGTCTGGTGGAGCACCGAGACCTCAGCCAGTTCCGGCGGCGAGCCATCCGCAAAAAGGATGACCACGCCGCCTTCGGCGAGATCCGCCACTTCAGGGCCGATGGACGTGACCCTTGTTCTCAGGAGAACCGACATATGGCGAACCTCTTATACTACTTGACTAAAACACCATAAGGCTGACGACCCATGCGATAAGCACGGAGATCGGGCCCATGAACTGGCGGCTGATGAGAACCGCCGGAACACCGATTTCGATGGTTTTCGGCTTGGCTTCGCCAAGCGCCAGGCCAACCGGGACGAAGTCACAGCCGACCTGCGTGTTGTAGGCAAACAGGGCCGGCAGGGCCATTGCAGGCGAAATCGTGCCATTGGCGATCTGCGGACCGATAATGGCCACGCCGATAACCTGCGCAATAACCGCACCAGGTCCCAAGATCGGTGACAGGAAGGGCAGCCCGCAAATAGCCGACAGGATGACGAGACCGACAATATTGTTGGCCAACGGTCCAAGCGGCTGCGCCAGCACATCGCCGATGCCGGTGTAGAGGATAAGCCCGATGAGCATGGTCACGAAGGCCATGAACGGCAGCACGTTGCGGATGACCTGATCAATAGTCCGGCGACCGGCATTGAAGAAGATGCCCACGACACGTCCCATCACGCGACCGAGCGTGCTGATGAAGCCGATAATGCCGCCTTCGGACGGCATCTCTTCAGCCGACGAAGAAGGTTCGCTACCGGCTGAACTCATCGCTGCTGCCCCTCCGGCAGTTGTTGCCGCTTCAGACCCGTCCGCCATGGTGACGTCAGTGGTCTTTACACCTGACACGTAGATGTCTTCGGTGATGAACTGGGCGAGCGGCCCGGACTGTCCGACCGGCGTCAGATTGACGGTCGGGATGCGCTTGCGCGGATAGACACCGCATCGTGCAGTGCCGCCGCAATCGACGACGACAACAGCCATTTCGCTTTCGATCGGCGGTGACTTGAAACCGTCGACGGCAATGCCCCCGGTCATTTCGGCGATCTGCTTTGCAACCGGATGGATTCCGCCGCCGGTTACCGAAACGATCTTGTTGCGCTGATCGGTTGGTTCAATGACGAGTGGGCCACCCCAGCCGGTCTTGCCGCGGGTGATTTTTACAGCCTTGTATGTCTTTGCCATGATCTCTCCCCCCGCCTTACAACTCAACGCCCTGGCGGCGTGCCATGATGGCCGTGATGCGTTCCGTCAGCATGCCCTTGAGCAGGATCACGACGAGACCGACTATGGCGTACCAGATCGCTACCTTGACGTGATATCCGGCAGCCACGGCGCCGGTCTTCTCGAGTTCGAGGAGCGCCACCAGAATGCCGCCCCAGACGAAGTATTCACCGGGGTTGATGTGCGGGAACAGACCGAGCGGCGGATGCACGTAGGACACGGCCGCATCGTAGAAGGCCGGCTTGTATTTCTCGTCCAGGAACGAGCCGAAAGTGTAGGCCATCGGGTTTGTCAGGAAGAAAACCGCCAGAACCGGCAGCAGTGTATAACGGGTTAGGGCAATCCTGCCGGCGCTTCGGGCCAAGCCGTGAACGCGGTCTTCTCCGACCAGTTCGGTAACCGCGTAAAAGGCAGTCATGAGAACCACCAGTGTCGGGATGATGCCGACCACGAAGCCAGCGAAAACCTCGCCGCCTTTCTGGAAAATACCGATAAAGTACTTGCCGATATTGGTCAGCCAGCCAAGTTGCTCCTCCTGCTGGACATCCTCAGCTTCTCCTTGAACTCATCGACGGTAATCGGCGCATCGGCCTGAGCCAGCACGACGAGTTGATCAGTGGCATGCTCAACAACAAGCTTGCCATGCAATGCAGCATCCGAAACCATGGAACCTGCGACATGCAGATTGTGCACGGCCATGTCGGCATGCTGCGCCAACAATGAAAATACAGACATCGACCCTCCTTATGCCCCCGCAGTGGCTATGCCATTCTGCCGGCGGCGTCCTCTATGCGCTTGCTACTTTCAAGCCGGTTAGACCCGGCTTCTTGTCCGGCTCCAGCCGCGCACGGTCGATCTGTTCGATCGCTCGCTTGACGGCCTCGGCCACACCGGGTTCCCCCTCTCCCATGATCGCAGGATTGGACCGGAGCTGATCGAGGGAAATACCCTCAAATTCCTGATGTCGCTTGAACTTGGTGAATACCGAGCGGCCGTTCATGGTCATCACGCGACGGACGATGAAATCGGGCGTCACGACGATCAGAGCAATTGCTCCCTTGCCAAGCCTGCCGCGGAAATTACCGGCGCCGACAAAGCCATCGCTGAACTGGTCGGTGACGCCTTTGAACACATCCGCATAGTGCCGCATCTGCAGCCATACGCCGAGCGACTGAAGCGCCCAGACAACGACAAGCAGAAGCAGTCCCCACTGCCAAATCGCCATTTTGATTCCTCCCGTATGCCCACCGACCGCAGTTTGACGGAATGCGGCGCGACGGCAAAGTGAGAACATTTGTTTCCATCAATGTCAATATGTAAGAAACTGCGCCAAACTTATCGCTCAGCGAACGTGAATCGATACCGTCCCGGACACAGACATGCTAGAATTCCGGAAGACAGAGGATGTGACGACATGGATCTGCCGTTCAAGCGAGAACTGGCTCTGGTACCGGATTTGCGGCATCGCTTGCGGCAATTGCGCTGGTTTCGCGCCACCTTCCGCGGCAGCGCGAAGGCCGTGACCGAGATGTATGGGCTGCGTTTCGAGATCGACGACCGAAAGCTGACCAAGGCGTTCCTCGACTGGATCGAGGCGATGGAAGCCCAGAAGCGGTTTGCCGAAGTCAACCGCGCCGACTTCATCGTTTTCGCCGCTGGTCTGGTTCTGGTCGAATTGATTCGCGCCGAGCCGGCAAAGGCACTTTCGGTGACGAGCCTCATCGAGACCGCATCGAATGCCGAAGCGCTTGAGATCATCCGCTTCTGGCCGGAAGGATTTCTGTATACGAATTATTGCGTGTCGGCGATCTCGACGATCTACGAACAGGAGTTCGGCAGTGCGCCCGGCATCGACAAATCTGCCGACGAACTGCGCACATGGTGGTCGTATCGCGAAAACGCCGCAGAAATGCCCGCCTACGCGGTTGCCTTCCTGGACAGGTTCCTCGGCGCAGAACCAAACTGGGCAGCGCCAGACACGGCCCATTCCAGAAAGGCGATGCAGGCACCTTCCGGACCTCAGCTGCCCGGTAAAGCCACACAGCCGAGGCTGCAATAGGCAACTGCCGGCATCCCTCAAGCGATACGCAGGCTGCATTCACGCTATTGAACATTTGACTTTTTCTCGATAGCGAAGTGCCGCAAAACAGCAATTCGGGAGAGCCGCTTGGCGCGTTCCAAACTGATTATCTTCGACTGTGATGGTGTGCTTGTCGACAGTGAGCCGCTGGCGGCCCTGGCCTATGAACGCGTCTATGAAAAGCACGGCATGGCCGGTGTCGACGGCAGTATCATCGCGCAGTGCATCGGCATGAAGCAGGCCGATATCATCATGAAAATCAAGGCTTTGACCGGCCATCAGCTGCCGGAAGAGGTCTCCGGCGACATCTGGTCGGAAACCATGAACCTGTTCACGCAGGAACTGCAGCCGACAGCTGGAATCGCAGAATTTCTCAATGCACTGCCGCTGGAGCGTTGCGTGGCCTCGTCATCTTCGATCGAGCGCATCAACCACAGCCTGTCGGTCACCGGGCTGGCGAAATTCTTCGGCGAGGCGATCTACAGCTCGTCGATGGTGAAGAACGGCAAGCCGGCGCCCGACATTTTCCTGTTCGCCGCGGATAAAATGGGCGTCGACCCGGCCGACTGCGTCGTGATTGAAGATTCGCCGCTCGGCGTGCAGGGAGCCGTTGCCGCCGGCATGGTGGCGATTGGCTATACCGGGGGTGGGCACACGTATCCAGAACATGGCGCACGGTTGGCTTCGGCTGGCGCCAGCCAGATCTGCGTCGACTGGCAGAGCGTTGGCCGGCAGATTTCAGATCTCAGCTTGCCGGCCTGACCGGAACGAAACGCCGATCAGTTGTCCCAGGCCAGACCGAATTGGCTCTGTTTCAGGGAGGTCTCGCTGAACGGCGTTTCGCCAAACCAGTTCAGCCGGTTGACGGTGGCAAATCCGCTGTCGATGGCGTCGTTCTCGTCGCCGGGCGTGGTGGCGTTGTCTCGTCCGCGTGGAACGGTGATGACGGTGCGGTCTCCATCGTGCTCGATGATCTCCGCCCTGCGGCCAATCTTGTCACGCCCAATGCGCGGCTGCCGAAACGAGGCCGGCAAACGGGTTGGCAGGTTTATGCTTAGCCAATGACCTTCAAGCGCCCAATTGGCGTGCGACGACCACAGCGATGCGATCGTGGTGGTGAGCCAGTCGACGTCACCTGATCCGGTATCGGGTGATTTGACCCGCGAAAAGCCGATCGCCGGAATGCCCCAGAACGCGGCCTCGCGGGCAATGCCCAGCGTTCCTGAATAGGCCAGATCTTCAGCAACATTGCGGCCGTCATTGATCCCGGAAAGGACGAGATCGGGCTTCTCCTGGCCATCGAACAGCCAAGTCATGGCGGTCACGACGCAGTCAGCCGGCGTTCCGGAACAGGAATACCAACGCGGACAGATGCATCGCATCGTCAGCGGCCTGGCAATGGTCAACGACGGACCGGCAGCAGTTCGCTTGGCGTCGGGCGCAACGGTCCAGACATCCTCGCTCAAGCCGCGGGCCGCGCTTTCCAGAAGGGCCAGGCCGGGCGCTTCTATACCGTCATCGTTGCAAACGAGAATCTTCATGTCCGGCTTCCTTGAGGTACTGCAATGCGCTGTCCGGTGCGGCAGTCGGTACGCAGCGACGGGATATGAACTGTCAGTTCTTCGAGCAGACCTGCCTCGCACGAATGACCGAGAGCCATGGGCCGCCCGGCCTGCTCCCAGATGCCTATATTGTCCGCAAGTGTCGGGTGCGTCGGCATGCGCACCCAATCAGCGCCCCCGGCCTGGTGCAGAATGTCGCCCGGAGAACCGGCCGGCAGGTGTCCAGTCAGAAGCACCGGGAAGCCCTGTTCGGCAGCGCGCGGGATCAGGCGCGCCGAAGGCCCGGCCCGGCCCATTCCATCGTCCGCAAGAAGCGGCATCGGCGGCAGCGGGTCGGCCTCGTTCCAGTCGAGTGCATCGCGAAGACGCGACGAAAGCATTTCCGGCGCGCCAGGCTCCAGAGCCTCGACGGCTGACAGTTGCGCCTCAAGTGAGGACCGCATTCCGCCATGGATCGCAAATCGCCCAGGCATGGCCGCAATCAGTTCCAGCGAGCGCCCGGAGAGCGGGGTTGGCAACAGACAGCCTGACTGGTGCCTGCCGATCCACTGCGCAATTTCAGAAGCCCGTTCGGCGCCGGACACCGGATCGGCACCGTAGGAGGCGTCAAGGATGAGAAGGTCGCACTCGGGTATGGCGTCCATCATGAAGACTGAGCTGCGCGGCACCACATCGCCAGAGTAGACGGCGCTGCTTTCGCCGTCTGCGACGTGAAACCATACGCCACCAACCACATGACCCGATCGACCTGTGCCGATCGAAAACTTGCCGACTTCGAGCGTTTCACCGGGGGTGAAGAACTCGACGCGGTTCTTTGGCAGCGGGCATGCCTCAAAATCCTGCGGGTCGGCATAGCCGGAAAGCGTCGACGGCGTCTCGTCGAACGTCTCTTGGGTCATGAAGATCGGGCCGGCATAGCCCATTGCCAGCAGCCGGCTGAGCGCGCCGACATGGTCTTCGTGGGCGTGCGATATGAACAGCGCCTCAAGCCCGGCGACCCCGTCACCGAATACAGGATAGTACTGCGGCCCGGACGCCCCGACCTTGATGCCGGCATCGAGCAGAATGCGATGTCCATGGCTTTCGACCGCAACGCTGGTGCGGCCTTTTTCGCCGAAGCCACCCATCAGATCGATGTTCATCGGGAGGCTGCTCCCGCAGCCGGTATCAGCCAGCCCGATTGCAGGCTGAGACGCGCGGCTGTTCCGGCTTCAAGCGACACCGTGTCAGGCTTTTCCATATG
Source organism: Hyphomicrobiales bacterium (assembly GCA_038259455.1). GTDB lineage: Bacteria > Pseudomonadota > Alphaproteobacteria > Rhizobiales > Rhizobiaceae > CAMYMG01. The sequence goes on from JBBSOT010000048.1 coordinate 17,705, forward strand.
CAGGACAAGGTCCGGCGCTGATGACGGGGCAAACTCGAGACGCAGCGTGCCTCCCTGGTAGATCGCCCGCTTGATCGTGCCGTCAAATCCGGGCTCGGGCGTTGTCGTCAGTTCGAGATCGGCCGACCGGCAGCAAATCCTGGCATCGGCGCGCGGTACCTCGCCCGGCCGGCAACGCACGACAACCTCCTGCCCGAGCGCTCTCACCTTGCAATGTCCGCCCTCTTCAGGGCTGAGCACGTCAGCTGGGATCAGCATTCCCTGGGAGATGAACGACGCCACCATTTCGTTGGCGGGCTCATGATAAAGGGTGCGCGGCGTATCGAGTTGCGCCAAGTGCCCACGGTCCATGACCGCGATCCGATCGGCCAGCGCCATCGCTTCAGCCTGGTCGTGGGTAATATAGACGATTGTCGTCCCGGTGCGCTTGTGGAACGCCGCAAATTCATCCTCCATCGAGGCCCGCAAATGCACGTCGAGATTGGCCAGCGGCTCGTCGAACAGCACGAGTGACGGCGTCGAGACCAGGCAGCGCGCCAAGGCTACACGCTGGCGCTGACCGCCGGACAGGTTGGCCGGCCGCCGGTCCCCGAAGCCCTTGAGGTCGACCAGGTCCAGCGCGTCGGCCACCCTCTTTTCGCGGGACGCGCTGTCGACCTTGGCGACCCTCAGCGAATAGGCGATGTTTTCTGCAACCGTCATGTGTGGCCACAGCGCATAATTCTGGAAGACGATGCCAACGCGCCGGCGCTCTGGCGCAACGTTCTGGACGACACTCGAAACCGTCTCGCCGCCGATCCGGATCTCTCCGGCGCTGACCTTCTCGAAGCCGGCAATGAGCCGCAGCATCGTCGTCTTGCCGCAGCCTGACGGTCCAAGAACGGCAAGAAACTCGCCATCCCTGACGTCGATGGAAACATCCTTCACGGCATCGAAGCCTGAGAAGCTCTTTGTGACATTGTCGATGGTCAATCCCGCCATGGGAGCACTCCACTTGGAAGACGCGTGGCAAGCAGGTTGGTCATCACCATGAGCAGCGCCGTTATCGCCACGGTGACAGCCGACATTGCCGCGGCATAATTGGAATCGCCGCCCTGCTCGAACGAGAACATCACCACGCCGATCGTCTCGGAACCGGACGACCAAAGAAGCGCGGAGACCGTCAGTTCGCTAAGCGCGGTCATGAAGATCAGCAGGCCACCTGCGGCGGCAGCCGGCGCGACGAGCGGAAAGATGATGGTTCGCAGCCGCCTGAACAGGCCGGCGCCGGCGATCTGGGCGGCCTCCTCGAGCGAGCGGTCGAGCTGATAAAAGCCGCTGATCGTGGGCCTGAGCGCAAGAACCAGGAAACGTGCGAGGTAGGCGTAGAGGATGATCCAGATCGTATTGTAGATCTGTATCCCGGTGATCGGCATCGGCTTGAGGAACAGCAGCAGTGAAGCGATCGCCAGAACGACGCCGGGAAGCGCGTAGGGCAGTTCGATCGCCAGATTGAGCAGGCGTATCCAACGCTGCTTGCCCCAGGCGATGAGGTAGCCGATCGGGATCGCGACAAGGACTGCGAACACGGCGGCGGCGATCGACAGGCAGAAACTGTTGAAAAACGCCCGCCCGGCGGCGGCATGCTCGAAAAGCACGAACCGGTAGTTGTCGAGGGTTGCCGTCTGCGCGTTGAGCGGGATCCCGTAACCGGGCACCAAGGATGTCAGCACCAGCCCAAGCATGGGCAGCACCAGAATGATGGCGATGAGAAGCCACATCGCCGCGTGGACGAGCGGACGCCAGCGTCCGAGCTCGTAGGGGTCGGCAGACAATGAAGTCGAACTGATGCGATAGTCGCGCCGACGGCTGAATAAATCCTGCGCGACAATGCCGGTCATCGCGATCGCTCCGATCAGCACCGACAGGAAGGCGACCTCGGCCAGCACTGCCGGCCCGCCGCCCGCCAGCCGCTGGTAAATGAGCGTCGGCAATACCGGATAGTTTGCCGGGATGCCGAGAAATGCCGGGATGCCAAAATTGCCGACACATGAGACAAAGGCCAGCGCTGCCGCGGCCGCAATGGACGGCGTCATCAACGGCAGGACGATTGTCCTCAAGACGGTGGTCCAGCCGGCGCCGCTGCTGCGGGCCGCTTCGACAAGCTCACGCGGCAACTTGCGCAATCCGGCCCGCACCATCAGGAAAACCAGCGGTCCGTACTGGATGCCAAGCAGCAGGATGATGCCCTGCGTCGAATAGAGTGGGCTGCGCGTTCCGATAGGCGGAGCCATGCCAAGCAGTTTAAGGACCGGGCTGGCTGGGCCGAACAGTTGCAGCCAGGCCAGAGCCGTTATCTGCGGGGCAATCATCAGTGGCATGACGAAGCACAGGATGAATGCGCCCCTGCCCCTGATGTCGGTCAGCGTCACCAGAACCGCCACCACGGTTCCAAGCAAGACGGCCAGCACTGTTCCTCCCAGTCCGACGACCAGCGTATTGCGGGTCGCGACCCAGGTGCTCGGATTGGTCAGGCCGGCTTCGATTGCCGCCGTCGACAGCGTGCCGCCCGGAGCCACTGTCTCAAGGAGAAGCCGGGCCATCGGGAGAATGGAAAGCACGACGATAAGGGCAGCAACGCCCCCTGTCAGGACCAGTTCCTGGCCACGACTTTCCTTGGCTTTAGTGGACATCAAGACTTCCCTGGCGACATTGCGAGAGCCGCTCGACCATCATTCGAAAGGGATGAGAAGTTCCGGAAGGCGCAAGGCCTTCCGGACCCTAGCTTAGCCGCCGAACATTTCGGAGAACTTCGCTTTGTCAGCATCGGTGGTTTCGACAACAGCCTTGGTGTTGATCGGCATGACGGTCACCTCGACACCTTC
>JBBSOT010000049.1:0-20492 GCA_038259455.1 Hyphomicrobiales bacterium
AAAGCATTTCATGAGCGATCAGTCCGAGAACATTCCCGGTTTGCCGGCCGAGTACGGCGCCGATTCCATCAAGGTTTTGAAGGGGTTGGATGCTGTCCGCAAGCGGCCCGGCATGTATATCGGCGACACCGACGACGGGTCGGGCCTCCATCACATGGTCTATGAGGTGGTCGACAATGCCATCGACGAGGCGCTGGCAGGCCATGCGGACCTGGTCACCGTCACCCTCAATCCCGACGGTTCGGTAACGGTGAGCGACAATGGTCGCGGCATTCCGACCGACATGCATGACGAGGGCGTGTCTGCGGCCGAAGTCATCATGACGCAGCTTCATGCCGGCGGAAAGTTCGACCAGAACTCCTACAAGGTCTCCGGCGGCCTGCATGGCGTTGGCGTCTCCGTCGTCAACGCGCTGTCGGCCTGGCTCAAGCTCAATATCCGCCGCAACGGCTCGGTCCACGAGATGAGCTTTACCCATGGCGTCGCCGACGGTCCCCTGGCGGTTGTCGGCACCTATGTCGAGGACAAGCAGCCGGGCACCAATGAGGGCCGTAGCGGCAGCGAGATCACCTTCTTCCCGTCAGCCGAAACCTTCACCATGGTCGAATTCGACTATGGCACGCTGGAACATCGGTTGCGCGAACTGGCCTTCCTCAATTCAGGCGTGCGTATCGTGCTGACCGATGCCCGCCATGCCGACATCAAGGTCCAGGAACTGCACTATGATGGCGGTCTGATCGAGTTCGTCAAATATCTCGACCGCGCCAAGAAGCCGCTGCTCTCCGAGCCGGTGGCCATCAGGGCCGAGCGCGACGGCATCACGGTCGAAGTGGCGATGTGGTGGAACGACAGCTACCACGAGAATGTGCTGGCCTTCACCAACAACATTCCGCAGCGCGATGGCGGCACCCATCTTGCCGGTTTCCGTGGCGCCCTGACGCGCCAGGTCACCGGCTACGGCGAATCCACCGGCCTGACCAAGAAGGAGAAGGTGGCGCTTATCGGGGATGATTGCCGCGAAGGTCTGACGGCCGTCCTGTCGGTCAAGGTTCCGGATCCGAAATTCTCCTCGCAGACCAAGGACAAGCTGGTTTCCTCGGAGGTCCGCCCGGTCGTCGAGGGCCTGGTCAACGAGGCGCTCGGCACGTGGCTCGAGGAGCATCCGGCCGAAGGCAAGATCGTGATCGAAAAGGTCATTCAGGCGGCTGCCGCGCGCGAGGCGGCGCGCAAGGCGCGTGACATTACCCGCAAGACCTCGCTCGGCGTCACCTCGCTGCCGGGCAAGCTTGCCGACTGCCAGGAGCGCGATCCGGCAAAGTCCGAAATCTTCATCGTCGAGGGTGACTCCGCCGGCGGTTCGGCAAAGGGCGGACGCTCGCGCCAGAACCAGGCGATCCTGCCGTTGCGGGGCAAGATCCTCAATGTCGAGCGCGTGCGTTTCGACCGCATGCTCGGTTCCGACATGATCGGCACGATGATCACCGCCCTTGGTACCGGCATCGGCAGCGACGAGTTCAATGCCGACAAGCTGCGCTACCACAAGATCATCATCATGACCGACGCCGACGTCGACGGCGCCCATATCAGGACGCTGCTTCTGACCTTCTTCTTCCGGCAGATGCCGGAACTGATCGAGCGCGGCCATCTCTACATAGCCCAGCCGCCGCTCTACAAGGTGACGCGGGGCAAGAGCTCACAGTACCTCAAGGACGAGGCCGCATTCGAGGAATTCCTGATCGGTTCAGGCCTCGAGGAAGCGTCGCTGACGCTGCAGTCGGGCGAGGTGCGTGCCGGCCAGGATTTGCGCGCTGCGGTCGACGATGCGCTGGCGGTGCGGTCGCTGATCAACGGCCTGCACACCCGCTACAGCCGCACGGTTGTCGAGCAGGCGGCGATTGCCGGCGGACTGAATGCGGACAAGATGTCCGATCTCGGCAGCGCCAATGCGATGGCGCAGGCTGTCGCGGCGCGGCTTGACGCGATCGCCGACGAGACCGAGCGCGGCTGGACCGGACGAATTTCCACCTCCAATGAAGGGCCAGGCGGCTTCGTCTTCGAGCGCACCGTGCGCGGCGTCAAGGAATTTGCCCATCTCGCTCTGGCGCTGATCAATTCGGCCGAGGCCCGGCAGCTTGATCGCTATTCGCCGCGGCTCGGCGAGATCTATCAGCAATCGCCGGTGTTGCGCCGCAAGGACAACTCGGAAACCGTCTCCGGTCCGATGGAACTGCTCAGCGCGATCTTTGCAACGGGCCGCAAGGGTCTCACCATGCAGCGCTACAAGGGACTTGGCGAGATGAATGCCGAGCAGCTCTGGGAGACGACGCTCGACCCGAATGTCCGTTCGCTCCTGCAGGTTCGCGTCAATGACGCGACCGACGCCGATTCACTGTTTGCGCGGCTCATGGGTGACGATGTCGAGCCTCGCCGTGACTTCATCCAGGAGAACGCGCTCAGCGTCGCCAATCTGGACGTGTAGTCCGCTCACTACGGGCATGGAACGTCCTTTGGCCTCCGTCCAGGCTGGCAAGGTCAACTCTGTCGCCGATGACAGGACCTTTGCCGAGCGTGCTGGTGCAATCAATGCAATCACCGAGCCTGATCGGGCGAGACCGGATCGCTTGGCGAGGCCACATCCAGGTATTTGATCGGTGCTGCGGCACTGACGCCAAATTGCCGTTCAACCATCCGCCAATTCACAAAATCGTCTTCCGTATTGAGCGGCAAGCCGCCCTTGTGTACCGATTTTCGGTCAGAAATGCCGCTGGCTTTGATAAAGTCCTGAATCTATTCAGGACTTTCGGCGCGACATTGAAGGTTCGACATCAATTCATCCACGTGCGGAATTGTTAGAGGTGGACTGTCGGGCCTTCCTGCGGTTCGTAGCCGAACCTGTGACGGTTACACCTCAACCGATTTCAATCGATCGGCGATCAGGGCGGCTAGCTTTTCTGCCACCGCCTCCTTTTCCATGTCGGGCCACGCTTCGATACCGGCCTGCGACACGATCCTGACGCTGTTCCTGTCGCCGCCCATGACGCCGCCCGCGTGGCTGACATCGTTGGCGACGATGAAATCGGCGCCCTTGCGGGCAAGCTTGGCCTTCGCATTGGCCAGGAGGTTCTCGGTCTCGGCGGCAAATCCTACGACAAGAAAGGGGCGAAGCCGGTGGTGCCCGATGCCGGCAAGGATATCGGGGTTTTCGACCATTTCCAGAAGTGGCGCTCCGCTGCCGGCCTGCTTCTTGATCTTCTCGCCAGCAGACGATGCTGTTCTCCAGTCGGCGACGGCTGCGACAAACACGGCCGCATCAGCCGGAAGCAGCTGCTCGACCGCATCGCGCATTTCCTCGGCGCGCTCGACATGGATTGTGGTCACGCCTTTCGGATCGGCAATCGAGACCGGGCCCGATACCAGTCGAACATCGGCGCCGAGCGTCGCCAGCGCCGCAGCAATGGCGTGGCCCTGCTTGCCCGACGATCGGTTCGCAATGTAGCGGACCGGGTCGATGGGTTCATGTGTCGGCCCGGAGGTGACGATGATCTTCCGTCCGGCCAGCGGCTTCGGGCCGGGATCCAGCAAGGCTTCGACGGCGGCGACGATCTCGAGCGGCTCGGCCATGCGACCGGCACCGGCCTCGCCGCTTTCAGCCATTTCGCCCCTGTTTGGTCCGACAAGCAGAATACCGTCCTTTTCCAGCGTGGCGCGGTTGCGTCGTGTCGCCTTGTGGCTCCACATCTTCGGGTTCATGGCAGGGGCGAGCAGAACTCTCTTGTCGGTTGCCAGAAGCACTGTCGAGGCAAGGTCATTGGCAAGTCCGTGGGCGAGTTTCGCCATCAGGTCGGCGGTCGCTGGCGCCACGACGATAACATCCGCCTCGCGCGACAGCCTGATGTGCCCGATGTCGTGCTCGTCCTGACGGTCAAAGAGATCGGTAAAAACGTGGTCGGCTGACAGCGCGCCGACAGACAGGGGCGTGACAAACTCCTGCGCGGCCTTTGTCATGACACAGCGAACCGAGGCACCGCGCTCGCGCAACCGCCTGATCAGGTCGAGAGACTTGTAGGCGGCAATGCCGCCGCCGATGATGAGCAGGATGCGGCGGTTGGCGAGGGAGCCAGAGCCGGCCGATGCGACGCTGGTGTGCACAGTTTTCATGGCGGAAGATACCGTAGAACCAGCCGGTTCGGGTTGGGCAGCGGTTCCCAGCCCCGACACGCCATCGCGTATCATGCAGCGCAATTGCTCTTCCATGGAGACGCCATTGCGGGCCGAAAGCTGGCGCAGCAGATCCTTTGTCGCTTCGTCGAGATTTCTGACGGTTATGCTGCCCAAGTGATTGCACTTTCCACGAAGATGATTGCAATGCAATCATCTTCGCACATTTGCAGCCTTCAGGAAAGGCTGTAGGCGATCCAGACCAGCGCAACGGCACCAACCCACCGGGCCACACGTCGCCAGCGCGTTCCATAAGGATGATTGCAGTGCAATCATTCTGGCACATTTGCAGGTGTCACGAAAGGCTGTAGGCGATCCAGACCAGAGCAAGGGCACCCACCCACAGAGCCACACGTCCCCAGCGCGTGGCATGCGCTTCGGCGCGGCCAATGGCATCTGTCGTGGATTTGTCGAAGCGCAGGCCATGCTCGGCCATGGTGTCGATCTCGCGCGACAGGTGTTCGGCGCGCGCCGCGATGTCGGGCGCCTGACGGACCAGCGCAAGCAAAGCGGCGGCACCGTCCCGCGCGTCGATCAGGACGCCGCGGGGCCCGAGATTGCCGGCTATCCAGTCGCCGACCACCGGTTCGGAGGTTTTCCACATGTTGAAAGCGGGATCGAGCGTGCGCGCCACGCCCTCGACAACCACCATGGTCTTTTGCAGCAGCACCAGTTCAGGGCGTGTCTGCATGTCGAAAAGTTCCGTGATCTCGAACAGCAGCGTCAGCAGCTTGGCCATGGAGATGGTTTCGGCAGGTTGCCCGTGGATCGGTTCGCCAATGGCGCGGATCGCCTGGGCGAAAGCGGCGACATTATGCGTGCGCGGTACATATCCGGCTTCGAAATGCACCTCGGCAACGCGCAGATAATCGCGCGTTATGAAGCCGTAGAGAATTTCGGCAAGGAAGCGGCGCTCCTTCTTGCCGAGCCTGCCAGTGATACCGAAATCGACGGCGACGATGGTGCCATCGGACTCGACGAACAAATTGCCCGGATGCATGTCGGCATGGAAGAAGCCGTCGCGCAATGTATGGCGCAGGAAGGACTGGACGAGATTGGCGGCAATGGCCTTGAGATCATGGCCCGCGTCGCGCAACGCTTCGACATTGGACATCTTGACGCCATCGATCCACTCAAGCGTCAGGACGTCGCGGCCGGTTCTAACCCAATCAACCGCAGGCACGCGGAATCCCGGATCGTCATGGGTGTTTTCGCCAATCTCCGACAGGGCGGCGGCCTCGAGCCGCAGGTCCATCTCGATCTTGGTGGTCTGGGCCAGCGTGCGGGCAACCTCGACCGGCTGAAGCCGGCGGGTGGAGGGAATATATCGCTCCTGCAGGCGCGCCGCGAGGAAGTAGCTTTCGAGATCACGGAAAAAGGCCCGCCGCACGCCGGGCCGTATGACCTTGACCGCAACCTTGACGCTTTTTCCATCGCGGTCGACCTCGGCGGCATGCACCTGGGCGATCGATGCCGCGGCCATCGGCTCGCCGAAACTGACGAAAAGCTCGCCGATCGGACGGCCAAGCGAATCCTCTATCGCCGACACCGCCTGGGAACTGGGGAAAGTCGCCATCCGGTCCTGCAACAGGGCGAGATCAAGCGCCATGTCGTTGCCGACGACGTCCGGTCGCGTTGCCAGGAACTGTCCAAGCTTGACATAAGAGGGACCGAGCCGGGTGAGCGCGATGGCGAGCCGGTCGCTGCGGCCGCGCCGAATGGCATTGCGCCTCGTCATCAGGCGTGCGGCGCGCCAGCCAAGTTTTGGCATGCCGGAAAGCTGATCGCCGGGCAGGGCGGCCACGACGCCCTCACGCACCATGATCCAGCCCGCCCTGAAGAGGCGGAAAGCGGCTGCTAAATTGCTCATTTAAAACCGGCCGTCAAAGTTTCCAACCCGAGTGCAGCGCGGCTATGCCACCGGCATAGTTGCGGTAGTCGACACGGTCGAAACCGGCATTGCCGATCAGAGTGGCAAAGCTCTCCTGGTCGGGAAACTTGCGGATCGATTCGACGAGGTAGGAATAGGGTTCGGCGTCCCCGGTGACGATGCGGCCGATCTGCGGGATGGCGTTGAACGACCATGCCTCATAGGCGCGGTCGAGAAGCGGCATGTCGACCTCGGAAAACTCCAGGCAAAGGAAGCGGCCGCCGGGCTTGAGAACGCGAAACGCCTCGGCAAGGGCGGTTTCGATGCGCGGCACGTTGCGGATGCCAAAGGCGATCGTGTAGGCGTCGAAAGTCTCGTCGGCGAACGGCAAGGCCTCGGCATTGGCCTCGACAAAATCCGTGTTGGGGGAAAGTCCGCGCTTCTCGGCCCTTGCGCGCCCGACGGCCAGCATCGAACCGTTGATGTCCAATACGGTCGCATGGGCGTGGCGTTGCGAAGTCTCGATGATGCGAAAGGCGATATCGCCGGTACCGCCCGCAACGTCGAGCACCCTCCAGCCGTCGCGCCTGGGCGGGTTCAGCCATGATACCAGCCCATCTTTCCACAGACGATGCATGCCGGCCGACATCAGGTCGTTCATCAGGTCGTAGCGCTCGGCAACCTTGTGGAACACATCATTGACCAGCGATTGCTTCTCGCCGGCCTCTACCGTGCGGAAGCCATACGAGGTTTCCATGTCCTGTGCCGCGGTCGACCGATGTTCTGACATTTTTTTGTACCAATCAAAGACGGCCGGACCATAGCCGATCATATGGGGCGGCGCTATGGTTACAGGCGCGGTGTTCGGACGCGTCCGGGCCTGCACGCAGAAGGATAGTAGCATGCCCCTGAAAGCGGAACTTCATTGTCATATCGAAGGAGCCGCGTCTGCGGATTTCGTGATCGGGCAGGCGAGAAAATACGGCAGGGATTTTTCGCCCTTCATCCAGGATGGCTCTTTCGTCTGGCACGACTTCACCAGCTTTCTGGCCGCATACGACTTTGCCGCCGATCTTCTGCGCAGCGAAGAGGACTATGCCCGCCTTGCAGACCACTATCTGACCAGCCTGGCGCGCGACGGCGCAATCTATTCCGAGGTTTTCACCTCGCCCGACCACGCGATCAAGTCAGGGCTGTCGCCGCAAGCCTACACCAATGCACTCGGCGAAGGCATCGCGCGCGCCAGGGCAAAGACCGGCATCGAGGGGCGCATGATCGTGACCGGCGTGCGCCATGTCGGCGTCGAGTCGATCGAGAAGGCGGCACGGTTCGCGGCGCGCTGCGGCCACCCCCTGGTAACTGGATTTGGCGTTGCAGGCGACGAGCGGTTGGGCGACTTCGAAGATTATGTCAGGGCGTTCGAGATTGCACGGGAGGCCGGCCTCGGCATCACCATCCATGCGGGCGAACTGATGGGCTGGGAAAGCGTGCAGTCGGCGCTTGACCATATCAGGCCGTCGCGCATCGGCCATGGTGTTCGGGCGATCGAGAACCCGGATCTGGTCAGGCGGATCGCCGAGGAAGGCATCGTGCTTGAATGCTGTCCAGGGTCCAATATCGCCCTCAAGGTGTTCGACAGCTTTGAAAATCATCCGTTTCCGGCACTGCGGGCGGCCGGCTGCAAGGTGACGCTCAATTCGGACGATCCGCCCTATTTCTGGACGTCCCTGAAGCATGAATATGAGATCGGCAGGGAGTATTTCGGCTTGAACGAAAATGAACTTGCCGGCATCACGCGAACCGCAATCGAAGCTGCCTTCGTGGACAAGAAGACCAAGACCGAGCTGCTTGGCCGGTTGAACAAGGTGGCGGCCGGGCGCTGAGCCTTGCACCATCACGACAAAGCTGTGGTCGGTGACTGTGCGCCCGTTTCTTGGCGGCGTCTTACCCGTTAGGGTGGGCGGCAAGATCGCAATTCAGGAGCAGATGCCATGCAAGGTGTCACCGTCGTCGACCATCCGCTTGTCCAGCACAAGCTGACCATCATGCGCGACAAGGAGACGTCGACGGCGAGCTTTCGCAGGCTGCTGCGCGAGATATCCCTGCTGCTCGGCTATGAGGTCACGCGCAATCTGGAATTGACGACGAAGACCATCGAGACGCCGATCCAGACGATGCAGGCACCGACGCTGGAGGGCAAGAAGCTCGTGTTTGCCTCGGTGCTTCGGGCCGGAAACGGACTGCTGGAGGGCCTGCTCGACCTTGTGCCCGCCGCTCGCGTGGCGCATATCGGTCTTTACCGCGACCACGAGACGCTGGAAGCCGTCGAGTACTTCTTCAAGGCGCCAAGCGATCTTGCCGACCGGCTGGTGATTGTCGTCGATCCGATGCTGGCGACCGCCAACTCGGCCATTGCCGCCATCGACAAGCTGAAGGAGCGCGGGGCGACCAACCTGCGCTTCCTGTGCCTGCTGGCCGCGCCGGAAGGCATCGAGCGCTTTACCGCGGCCCACCCGGACGTGCCGGTGTTCACGGCTTCGATCGATGAGAAGCTCAACGACAAGGGCTACATCATCCCCGGGCTGGGCGATGCTGGCGATCGCCTCTACGGCACCAAGTAGCGGTCCGTTTACCTCTTGTTCACCGATCCGGCAGGCGCGCTCGACGTTTAAGGGCCTGCATACCATGAACGCCTATGGTGGTTGCCTCACGGGGCAACACAATGCTGCGCAAACTCTTGATCCTGGGCGTAATTGTCGGTTCTTCGGCGTCGTTCCCGATCCTTTACCAGTCCAATCCGGACGCGTTCCAGCGTCTGTTGGAGTCTGCCGTTTCCGGTGACGGCGGATGGACCGTCTCCAGTGCCGAGGTGAACGTGATGCGCCCGACACTGCCGCCCGTGCAGCGGTCGCTCGGTCGCAAGGTGGAGATAAGCGTCGGTCCGCACGGCCATTTCAGCGGTGACTTCCGGCTCAACGGGCGGCGCGTCGAGGCGATCGTCGATACCGGGGCGACGCTTGTTGCCATCAATGTGTCGATGGCGCGGCAGATCGGTCTTCGGATCGCGGCAAGGGATTTCAAGTACTCGGTCGAGACGGCGAACGGCAAGACACGTGCGGCCAGCGCGATCATCGAGCGGCTCGAGATAGGGCGCATAAGGATTGAGAACGTCAAGGCGGTGGTTCTCGATGACGATGCTCTGGCCGGCGCGCTGATCGGCGCCAGCTTCCTCAATCGACTGTCAAAATACCAGGTCGAGAATGGCTCGCTCCTGCTGGTTCAGTAGCAATAACCCTCAGCCGAGCGGCGCGACGCGCCGGTGGATCGTCTTTTGCGGCGTCGGCCTGTTGTCGGCCACCGTATAGGCCTGGCGAATGGCGTCAGCGGCTTGCATGGCGTCATCCTCGGTGCGGGCATGGACGATCGCCAGCGGCTCATCCATGTGCACCTCCGTCCCGACAGGCACCAGACGGGTGATGCCGACAGCGTGATCGATGCTGTCGTCGGGCGTCGTTCGACCGCCGCCGAGTGCGACGACAGCCAGGCCGATGTCACGGGTTGCGATGTCGGATACATAGCCTGAACGAGCGCCGATGACGGCGTGTTCGACGGGTGCGGCAGGCAGGTACTTGTCGGCTTGCTCGACGAAATTTGCCGGACCGCCGAGCAGCGAGACCATCTCGCCAAATATCTCGGCGGCGCGACCGGAGTCCAGTGCTTCCAGGGCCTGTGCGGCTCCCGCATTGTTCGACGCAGCGATGCCTGAGGCTACCAGCATCTCGGTCGCCAGCGCCAGCGTCACCTCAAGCAGCCGCCTGTCGCGCTTTCGTCCGGTCAGGAAGTCGACGGCGTTCTGCACCTCGACCGCGTTACCGGCAGCCGATGCCAGCGGTTCGTTCATGCCGGTGATAAGGGCCGACGTGCGCAGTCCGGCGCCGTTGGCAACCTCGACCAGGCTGGTGGCGAGCGCGGTTGCATCGCGGCTTTTGGCCATGAAGGCGCCATTGCCAAGCTTGACGTCGAGCACCAGCGACTGCAGTCCGGCAGCGAGCTTCTTGGACAGGATCGAGGCGGTGATCAGCGGCACGGATTCCACCGTCGCGGTGACGTCACGGATGGCGTAAAAGCGCTTGTCGGCAGGCGCCAGCGCCGAGGTCTGGCCGATGATGGCGCAGCCAGCGGCGCGAACGGTCTTGCGGAACAGCGCATTGTCAGGCTGGCTGGTGTAGCCCGGGATGGCGTCCATCTTGTCGAGCGTGCCGCCCGTATGGCCAAGTCCGCGCCCGGAGATCATGGGCACATAGGCGCCACAGGCCGCCACGATGGGCGCCAGCATCAGCGAGACATTGTCGCCGATGCCGCCGGTGGAATGCTTGTCGGTGACGGGACCGGGCAGGTCGGACCAGTCGAGAACCTCGCCGGAGTCGCGCATTGCCAGCGTCAGCGCGACCGCTTCATCGCGCGACATACCGTTGAAGAACACCGCCATTGCGAAAGCCGAGACCTGGCCTTCGGAGACCTTGCCTGTTGCCATGCCGCTGACGAAGGCGGCGATGTCATCGGCCGACAGCGGCTGGCGATCACGTTTCCTGCGGATGATTTCCTGCGGCAGCATCGTCTAGCTCGTGCCTGTCCAGAAGTGCTGCACCTCAGTCATCGAACATTCCCGCGCTCAACGCGTGCTTGAGGATTGCCGACAGTTTGTTGCCGCCGAGCGGGGCAATATCCTTGGTATCCTGGTGAGACAGCTCGCCTCCGGTCATTCCGGCGCCAAGGTTCGTGATCACCGAACAGGCGGCAACGCGCAAGCCGAGGAAGCGGGCCAGGATGACTTCCGGAACCGTCGACATGCCAACCGCGTCGGCGCCCATAGCGCGCGCCATGCGGATTTCTGCGGGAGTCTCGAAGGAGGGGCCGGAAAACCACATGTAGACGCCCTTGTGCAATGTCGATTCGGTCGCCAGCGCGGCCTTCTCCAGCGCATCGCGCATCTGCGCATCATAGGCTTCGGTCATGCTGACAAAACGCGCGTCGCTGGGTTCGCCGAAGAGCGGGTTCGCGCCCGAAAAATTGATGTGGTCGGTGACCAGCATGACGGAGCCCGCCGGCATTTCCGGTTTCAATGATCCGGCCGCGTTGGTCAGGATCAGTTTGGTGATGCCGATGCCAGAAATGCACTCCAGGACCGGGCGCATCACGGCTGCGTCGCCGTGTTCGTAGTAATGGGCGCGCCCGGCAAACAACATCACTGGCCGGCCGGCAAGCGTACCGGCGACCACTTCGCCTGCGTGGCCGGTCACGCCGCTTTGCGGAAAACCGGGGAGCTCGCCATAGCGGATGCGCACAGGGTTTTCGACCTCGCCAGCCATCGGCCCGAGGCCGGAACCCAGCACGATGGCCAGTTCCGGCACCATGCCTTCAAGCCGTTCGACAAGCAGTTGTTCGGATCTCGTCATTTCAGCAGGTCTCCGGCAAAACCGTAGGGCAGCATCTCACCCATGGTCACGGTCTCGACAATGCCCGTTTCGTCGCACAGGAAGAGTTTCGTGTCCGGTCGCGCGAACTCTGCCAGGCGCTGGCGGCACCCGCCACATGGCGTTACCCGGGCCATGCGTTCGGCGATCACCGCGATTTCCGTGATCTCGCCGCCTCCGCCCATGATGTAATGCCCGAGCGCTGTTGTTTCGGCGCACCAACCCTCTGGATAGGAGGCGACCTCGATGTTGGCGCCGGCATATATCTTTCCGTCTGCCGTGCGGAGCGCAGCACCGACAGGAAACTTTGAATAGGGCGCGTAGGCCTTGGCCATCGCGGCTTGTGCCGCGATGAAGAGGTCGTGAGACATCTCTAGCGTTCTTTCACGTAGGGGACGCCGCCAGCGCGCGGCGGGATCGCCTTGCCGATGAAGCCGGCAAGGAGGATGACCGTCAGTATGTAGGGGAGGGCCTGCATCAGTTGCACCGGAACCTTGCCGACCAGGGGCAGGGGCGTGCCTTGCAGGCGTATGGATAAAGCGTCCAGGAAACCGAACAGCAGACAGGCGAACATTGCCGGTACTGGCTTCCATTTGGCGAAAATCAGGGCGGCAAGCGCGATGTAGCCGCGCCCCGCCGTCATGTCCTTGACGAAGCCAGCATTCTGGGAGAGCGCCATGTAGCAGCCGGCAACTCCGGTCAGGATGCCGGTGCAGATCACGGCGCGGTAGCGCAGCCAGGCAACCGAGATGCCCGCCGTGTCGACCGCAGCGGGATTTTCGCCAACGGCGCGCAACCTGAGGCCGAAGCGTGTCCTGAACAGGACCCACCAGGTGAAGGGGACTGCCAGGAAAGCGAGATAGGCCAGAAGGCTGTGGCCGGACAAAAGGCCGGAATAGATCTGGCCAATGACAGGAACGTCGCGCAGGGCGTTGGCGCCCGGCAGGTCGATGGAGCCGAAGCGCGCTTCCGGCGGCAGGGAGGGCGTGCGGCCGCCCTGGTTGAACCATGCCTGGCCAAGGATAATGGTCGAGCCGGCGGCAATGAAGTTTATCGCCACGCCTGAGACGATCTGGTTGCCGCGATGGGTAATCGAGGCGAAGCCATGGACCAGCGAGAGCATGACGGAGATCAGCATGCCGATGCCAAGGCCGATCCACGCTGACTGAAAGACCGCAGCGGCCGCCGCGCCCGCGAACGCACCGGCCAGCATCTTGCCTTCGAGGCCGATGTCGAAGACGCCCGACCGCTCCGAATAAAGGCCCGCCAGGCAGGCGAGCAGGAGCGGTACCGAGACGCGAATGGTAGAATTGAGGATGTTGATCAGCGTGTCGAAGAATTCCATTTCAGGCACGCTCCCCCTTGGCGGTCATGGTGACCGATCTGGGACTGAGGCTGGCGAAGATCGTCTGGACGGTTGGCCGGAACAGATGTTCGAGCGCGCCGGCAAACAGGATGACCAGGCCCTGGATGATGACGATCATGTCGCGTGAGATGGCCGGCATCTCGAAGGCCAGCTCGGCCCCGCCCTGATAAAGCATGCCGAAAAGGATGGCGGCAGGCACGATGCCGGCGGGATGCGAACGGCCCATCAGGGCCACTGCAATGCCAACGAAACCGGCGCCTGATACAAAGTCGAGCGAGACATTGTGCTGGTCGCCCATGATCGGGTTCAGCGCCATCATGCCGGCCAGCGCGCCCGAAACCATCATGGCCACAACGATGATGCGGGTTTCGGAAATGCCGGCGTATCGGGCCGCCTTGGGGCTGAAACCATAGGTGCGGATCTCGTAGCCGAGCTTTGTGCGCCAGATCAGTGCCCAGACGGCCACCGCCATCACCAGCGCCAGGATAAAGGACAGGTTGAAGGGCACGGAGGGGCGAACCGTCAGGCCGAACGGCTCCAGCAGGAAGCCGATCTTGGGCAATTGCGCGCCCTCGGCCAGCTGACGTGTCTGCGGCGCCATGGCTCCACGCGGCTTCAGCGGCCCGACCAGCAGATAGACCATGGCGCTGGCGGCGATGAAATTGAACATGATCGTGGTGATGACGATGTGCGATCCGCGCTTGGCCTGAAGATAGGCGGGGATCAGCGCCCAAAGCGCGCCGACAGCCGCGGCAGCAAGGATGGCGATCGGAAATGTAAGCCACCAGGGCAGTACATGGTCGAAGGCGAGGCAGACGACGCCGACGCCGAGGCCTGCAATATAGGCCTGACCCTCACCGCCAATGTTGAACAGCCCGCAATGAAAGGCGACGGCAACCGCCAGACCGGTGAAGATGAAGTTTGTCGCATAATACAGGGTGTAGGCGATGCCCTGACCGCTGCCGAATGCGCCATCGACGAGGATCATTGCCGCGCGGAACGGGTTCTCGCCGACCAGAAGGACGACGAGGCCGGCGACGGCAAAGGCGACAAGCAGATTGATAAGCGGGATCAGCCCGTAATCGGCCCAGCCAGGCAGCTTCGCGTAAGGGGTGCTCATGGCAAGGCCTCGATGACGCTGCGTGTATCTGAAATGCGCGCATATTCCTTGTCGAGGATCGCCAGGGTAAGGGCGTGAACATCCTCGGCCGGCCAGTGCTTGCCGCGCCTGTCGGTTCGGTCGACGCTAGCTACCGCATCTTCGGGAATGACCACGTCGAAGCCGAGATTGCCGGCCATGCGCACGGTCGCTTCCACCGAGTTTTCCAGCAGCACGCCGGTGACGACAAGCTGGCTTACCTGCAGTTCATCGAGCACGTCCATCAGGTCAGTGCCGATGAAGGCGCTGTTCGTGCGCTTGTCTATGACCGGCTCGCCGGGCTCAGGCGCCACTTCCTGCTTGAAGTCATTGCCCTTGGCGCCGGGATGATAGGGCGAGGCGACGTCTGTCGAGTCATGGCGGATGTGAACAATCGGCAGCCGCCGCTCGCGCCAGGCGGCGAGCAGATCGGCAATGCGCCCCTCCATCTCAGGTTGGCCGCGACGGCCCCACTTCTTGTCGTCGATGGCTTTCTGCACGTCGATGACGACCAGGGCAGGGGTGATCATTCCGCCGCCTCCTGCTGCTCGACGCCGGCCATCAGAAGCCCGAGTTCACCTTCGCCGGCATCGGGACCGCGCTCGCCGACAATGCGGCCGTCGAACATCACCAGAATACGGTCGGACAGCGAACGGATCTCGTCGAGTTCAACCGAAATGAGCAGCACTGCCTTGCCGCGATCGCGCATTGCGATCAATTGCTTGTGGATGAACTCGATCGCGCCGACATCGACGCCGCGCGTCGGCTGGCCGACGACCAGCACGCCCGGGTCCTGCTCCATTTCGCGCGCCAGCACGATCTTCTGCTGATTGCCGCCCGAGAAATTGGCCGTCCTCAGACGGCAGTCAGATGGCCGGATATCGAATTTCTCGATCTTCCGTCTGGCGTCGTCCCGGATGGCGTCGATGTTGAGAAAAGGCCCGTTCAGATAGATCGGCTTGTCGTGATAGCCGAGGATCGAGTTCTCGTTCTCCTCAAAGGCCAGGACCAGCCCGACATGATGACGGTCTTCGGGCACATGGGCGAGCCCCCGGTCGCGCAGTTCGCCGGGGTCGCAGATGCCGGTGACGTCGATCGGCTTGCCGTCGAGCATGACGCTGCCGGCGTCAGCGCGCCGGATGCCGCAGACGGCTTCGATCAGTTCCGACTGGCCGTTGCCGGCGACACCGGCAATGCCGACGATCTCCCCGGCGCGCACATCGAACGACACATCATCGACCATCGTCACGCCTCGCGAATCCTTGACCGTCAGGCCCTTGATTGCGAGCTTTACCTCGGCGGGCTTGGCTTCGCCCTTGTCGACCCGCAGCAGTACACGGCGACCGACCATGAGTTCAGCCAATTCCTCGACCGTCGTCTGCGCCGTCTCGCGGGTCGCAACGATCGTGCCTTGCCGCATCACCGAGACCGTGTCGGTGATTGCCATGATCTCGCGCAGCTTGTGGGTGATCAGGACGATTGTCTTGCCCTGTTCCTTGAGCTGCTGGAGGATGCGAAAGAGGTGGTCGGCCTCAGCCGGGGTCAGCACACCCGTGGGCTCGTCGAGAATGAGGATTTCAGCGCCGCGATAGAGTGCCTTCAGGATCTCGACGCGCTGCTGCAGCCCGACCGGCAGTTCCTCGATGATGGCATCGGGGTTCACCTCCAGCCCGTATTCGCGCTCAAGCCGTTCCAGTTCGGAACGCGCCTTGGAGATGCTCTTGTTGAGCAGCGCCTCGCTTTCAGCGCCGAGAATCACATTCTCGATGACGGTGAAGTTTTCAACCAGCATGAAGTGTTGGTGCACCATGCCAATGCCGAGAGCGATGGCGTCGTTTGGCGTCTTGATAGATACCGGCTTTCCGTTGACTTTTATGTCGCCGCTGTCGGCCTGATAGAAGCCGTACAGGATGGACATCAGGGTCGACTTGCCGGCGCCGTTCTCGCCGACGATGCCGCGTATGGTGCCTCGCTCGATGACCAGATTGATGTCGCGGTTGGCTTTGACAGCGCCGAAGCTCTTGTTGATGCCGATGAGCTCTATTGCAGCTTCCGCCATGCGGCCGGGTCCTACCCTTATGGTTTTTATCATCCGGTCAAAAAGCTAGCATGGCGCCTGTCCGCTGCCAATCGGGGGTGGAGCGTTGCGCACTCTCGACAAATCCGATTGCGCTTGTCAATTTCCCGGCAGCGAATCCCAATGTTATTGCTTGATCGGGACCGGTATGGTCACGCAATCCGCAGGGGAAGCCGGTTGCGGATGTGTAAGGGGCAAGCGATGAGCGAAAAGGACGAACGGCTTGTGGCGCTGGAGATGCGGACCGCCGAGCAGGACCACACGATCGAGGAACTGTCCGGACAGATCGCCGAACAGTGGACGGTCATCGAGCGACTGCGCAAGCAGGTGACAGCGCTGACGGAGCGATTTCTGGAGTTCGAGCATCAAAATGCATCGGAAGTGCCGGTGGCCAAGCCGCCGCATTGGTGAGGGGTTGGGATGAGCGACGCAGGCGACCGAATGACCCGGGCCGGCAATTATGTGCTCGGCGTGATGAGTGACGATGAAAGGGAACGCGCCGAAAACGACATGGAGATCGATCCGGCCTTTCGCGACGCCGTTTTCGAAATGGCTGAGCGGATGCATGTGTTCGACCGGATGAAGGCGCCCGAGGAGGCGCCGCAGGACGGATGGAAAACAATCCAGGATCGCCTGTCCTCAATGCCGCATTTGCGGCAGGCGCCGCCATCGATCCAACCGGGTGCGCCGTCGTTGATCCAGGCCGCCGCGGCGCCGGCACCGACGCCGCCGGAAACGTTCGGCAGGCGACGTTCCGATGCAAAGCGTGAACCGATCGCGCCGGCTGAGACGCCGTTGATTGCGCGAGCCGGACTTTACGCAGTGCCGGGCCGCCTGGCTGTGACAATGGCGGCAGCCCTGATGGTGGCTTTCGCGCTTGGCTATCTGGCCGGCACGTCAACGACCTGGCGGGTGGGTACGCTGGAGACTGTCAATCCCTGAAGCCCATGGACGGCCTGCAGAATTGCCAGCAGCAACAAAAAACCGCCGGGCTGGGACCCGGCGGTTCCATTTAAAGCCGACTGCCCATCAATAGGGGCAGGAATCGTCCGACATGTAGTCGTGCACGGTGATCGTACCGGCGATGATGTCGGCCTTGGCCTTGTCGGCGGCAGCCTGCATCTCGGGCGTGATCAGGTCCTTGTTGTTCTCGTCCATGGCGTAATCGACGCCGCCTTCCTTGAGGCCGAGATCGTTGACGCCGCCGGCGAGCTTGTCGTCCTTGGCGTCCATGAAGGCGCCGTAGACTGCCGTGTCGACGCGCTTCAGCATCGAAGTCAGGATCTTGCCGGGCTGCAAGCCGTTCTGGTTGGAGTCAACGCCAATGCCAAGCTTGCCGGCATCTGCCGCCGCCTGGAGAACGCCGACGCCGGTGCCGCCGGCCGCTGCGTAGATGACGTCCGCGCCCTGGTCGATCTGCGTCTTGGCAATTTCGCCACCCTTGGTTGGATCGTTCCAGGCAGCGGGCGTGTCACCGGTCATGTTCTCGATGACGTCGGTGGCGCCGGCAGCCTTGGCGCCGCCGACATAGCCGCAGCCGAAGCGCCGGATCAGCGGGATATCCATGCCGCCGACGAAGCCGACCTTCTTGGTCTGGGAGGCCATACCGGCGAGAAGGCCGACGATGTAGGAGCCTTCCTGTTCCTTGAACACGATCGAGCGGACGTTGGGCTTGTCGACGACCATGTCGATGATGGCGAACTGGGTTTCGGGGAAGTCCGTTGCAACCTTGTCGAGCGATTCGGCCCACGCGAAGCCGGTCATGACGATCGGGTTGCGACCGTCCTCGGCGAAGCGGCGCAGCGCCTGCTCGCGCTGCGAGGCGTTGGAGACCTCGAACTCGACATATTCGGTGCCGGTCTCGGTCTTGAATTTCTCGGCCCCGTTATAGGCAGCTTCGTTGAAGGATTTGTCGAACTTGCCGCCCAGATCGTAAAGCAGCGCAGGCTTGATGTCGGCGGCGAGTGCTGGAAGGCACATCGCGGTAGCGGCCAGCAGGCCAATGACGATACGTTTCATTTGATCCACACCCTGTAGGTTGTCTTCTTCACGTTGCGGGCACCCGGATACGGTCAGACCGGCGCCAGGCGGCGCATGGCAGGGGTTGTCACCCTCCGCTCATGCTTCAGTCTTGCATGGCAAAAAACAAAATTCACGCGGAATTTTGACCTTCCGGACAACATCGATAAGCAAACGTTGAACCGGCGCAACGAGGGCGCGTCGCCAACTGGGCAGCCGCAACCGATTGACCGCCGCGCCGCTTACGCTGCGTCGTTTTCGGAGCGGTTCAATGCCGGCATGGCGCAGGCGACGCCCGTGCCCGCCAGATTGCAGTAGCCGTTGGGGTTCTTGGCCAGATATTGCTGGTGATCCTCCTCGGCGAAGTAAAAGACTGGCGCCGGTTCGATCTCGGTCGTGATCTTGCCGCGTCCGGCCGTCCGCAACGATGCCTCATAGGCATCGCGAGAGGCCTTTGCCGCCTGAAGCTGTTCCTCGCCAAACGTGTACATGGCCGAGCGGTAGGTGGTGCCGACATCATTGCCCTGCCGCATTCCCTGGGTCGGGTCGTGGGATTCCCAGAAAAGCTTCAGCAGGTCGGCAAAAGACACGATCAGCGGATCGAAGACGACGAGCACGACTTCCGTGTGGCCTGTCAGGCCGGTGCAGGTTTCCTGGTAGGTCGGGTTGGGGGTAACGCCGCCTGCAAAGCCGACGGCGGTCACCCACACACCCTCGGTCTGCCAGAAGAGCCTTTCGGCGCCCCAGAAGCATCCCAGCCCGAACATGGCCGTCTCGAGACCCTCCGGATAGGGGCCTTTCAGCGGACGCTTCGAGACAAAATGCTTCGATGCCGTCGGGATGGGACGATCGCGGCCGGGCAGCGCCTGGTCGGCGGTCGGCAGGTTCAGCTTCTTGTTCAGCATGTCACTCAAGAAAAACATGGGATTTTCTCCTTTCGGAAGAAGGTCGGCGGCGCGGCCGGAAGGTTAGTGTTCAACGACAAATCGTCCGACGCGGCGTTCCGGCTTGCGGCCGATTGCGTAGAGCAGAAGTGCGATGATCCCGAAGACGGCAAAGCCCGGCTGGCTGAGAATCGTGATCGCCACCGGGTTCCACACCAGGGGATGGGCCTTCTCGATAAGGAAGGCCTGCAATGCATCCAGCGTCGATGGCGATGCACTGACCCAGCTTGCGCCAAGCGGGGTGAGCACCAGTCGGGACGCCGCGATGGTGCGCGTGACATCGAGGACCGCCATGATCACGGCGATCGCCAGAGCGAAGGTGGACATCAGTCGGAATAGAAAGCGAAGCATTCGTAGCCTTCCTGGGTCGGTATCGTGCTCAGACATATGGTGGCCCCCCGCATACTGCAATCGCCACACATGAATTTGAAGCCGAAAGCAGGCTCCATTGCGCCATCGGAGACCCCAGGCAATTGGCAAGGTGTCGCGCGTCGAACGAAGCATGCCGAATTCGCCGCAGACATAAACAGTGAGGTGGCTTGGCATTCGGCGCGGGATCGACTAGATGAGCCCGGCACCGTTATCCCTGTTCGGATTCCGGTGCGAACGGAGAGGTGGCCGAGTGGTTGAAGGCGCACGCCTGGAAAGTGTGTTTACGGGAGACCGTAACGCGGGTTCGAATCCCGCTCTCTCCGCCATCTAACCAATCGCAGTCTGTCGCTAAGTGATTGTTATTGCGCGGAAAGACCGTGTGTCATCGCTGTTTGGCGGACAGTCTTGGCGACATTCAGGCGATGTTGGCGGACAGATGTTTGTCTAAAGCCCGGAACGCCGCGGGTTACGGGTTCCTGCGGCACAGTCTGTTGTACCGTCTGTCGTGGTGCGGTGTTTGTCATAGGGGCAGAACCCGCCTCTTGCGCGCGATCACAGCTTGGTTCGCTCCGGTTGTCTAGTGCGCGCTGCGGGCGCCACATGCGACTTGTCCCGCCAGCTCCAAACACGCGCGAACTGGATGCAACGGAACAGTTAATCTGATAGAGTCCGAAGTCCCTTGCACGACCAAAGCGAAACTCGCAGCTCACCACAACGTTCTAATTGGAGAAAGAAGCAGTAATTTTCAGGAGACGACCAAGATGGCAACCCTTATCGCTGGGGATCTTGCGGTTGCAGTTTTAGACGCACTAACCTCCAACATCTGCGTTGTTGATAGGGACGGAACCGTTCTTGCGATAAATCGCGCTTGGTCGGAGTTCAGTGCTCAAAACAACGGAATGGGCGCCGACGCGTATCTTGGCACTAACTACCTCGAAATTTGCCAGCAATCATCGGGTGCCGCTTCGAAAGAAGCGGCTTCGTTCTATCGTGGGTTGAACGATGTGCTTGATG
>JBBSOT010000050.1:0-20404 GCA_038259455.1 Hyphomicrobiales bacterium
ACTTAACCACAACTTTGTGCCTTCTCCAGCGCTTCGGTCCGGTGCGCCTTGCCCATCGAGCCGACCTTGCGAACCGCGGCGTAGAACTTCGGATAGTCGCCCGAGCACAACTCGAACAAGCGCAGAAACGCCGGCACCTGCTCGCCATAGACCGATGTCGCGGCGAGTTTGGCATTGTTGATCGGCGCAGCGAACCAGGCATCGTATCCGCTGTACCCGCCCCAGCGTCGGTCGCGCATCTGCCGGTAGCGCATCCGCAGCTTTTCGATCGCGGCGGCCTTGGCGGCACGTTTCTGCTCGACGGTGCCGGCACCACCATAGACCAGCCGCAGATCGCTCCGCGCCTGGTCGATCAGGTCGAGAAATCTGGCACTGCGTTTGCGTTCGGCTTCGTAGCGGCGCAGGCCTTGCGAGTTGCCGGCCATCCGTAGCCACTTCCTGACGCCGGTTGTTTCGACGGCGACGGCGAATGCCTCGTTGAATGCGCTGTCGTCGTCGAGATAAACGCGCTGATGGGCGAGTTCATGGAAAATCAGCGACGCGAGATATGTTTCATCCTGGCCAAGCATGGTGCTCAGCAGAGGGTCGCTCGACCAGCCCAGCGTCGAATAGGCGGTGACCCCCGTCACGTGGACGTCCAGCCCCTCTTGCTTGAGCCCTTCTGCGATATCGACCGCAGTGTCTTTGGAGAAATATCCGCGGTAGGGAACGCAGCCGAAAACCGGAAAGCACCATATGCGTGGCACCAGCGAGAATTCCGGTGCGGCAAAGACCGCCCAGGTCACGGCCTCCCGGCCGATATCGACATAGCTGCGGTAGCTGTTGTTGTCGGGCAGTGCCAGTTCATCCGTCGCAAACTGTCTGATTGCGCTTGCCGATGCCATCCGGGCGCGCAAGGCGGCAGGCGTCGACGGGGCGTCGATCAGCTTGCCGACATTCTGGCGCGCCGCCATGATCTGCACATGGCCCTTCAGGGACTGGGCATAATAGGAAACGCCGGTGCAGCCGGTCAGGCCGGCCACCAGCATGACGACGATGACGAATCGATAGATGGCCTGTCTCACCGCCTGCCCATAGCATTGCTCGCATGTTCTCGTGGAGCCCATGTCGCTCGGGGCCGGTTCCAGCCGGTTGAAACCAGTCGATCAACCCTCACGAAACCGGTTTAAGACAGCCCACACTGCTGGGCAAGATCGGCACCGTGCCGCTCCGATCTGAAGTCTCTGGCATTGGCTCGTGAAGCGACACCATCGAAGATAGCGCGCTTCGCGGCTTGCGCCTGCCCACCCTGCCGGTGGAGGGGCATTGCCGCCGGGCGGCTTGGCCGGTACATGTCCGACTGAATGACCGGCCGCTTCGGTGCCCGATTACTACCCAACTGTGCCAATAGCGTGAGTGGCGATGCAGTCTTCCTATGCAATCCTTCTGGCAGTGTTCGGCGCGGTGGTTCTGCTCACCTCCTGGCTGCCCATGCTGCTCAAGCGCGTGCCGGTGTCGTTGCCGATGATGTGCATCGGCATTGGCGTTCTGCTGGCGTCGCCGTTTACGCCTGTCATCGGGGTGAACCCGCTCGAAAACCGCTATGTCACGGAGCGCCTCACCGAGTTTGTCGTGATCGTCGCCCTGATGGGCGCCGGGCTCAAGCTGGACCGGCCTCTCGGCTGGAAGAGTTGGCAGGTCTCATGGCGCCTCGTCGGCATCGCCATGCCGTTGACGATTGCGGCCATAGCGCTGCTTGGCTGGTCATTGCTCGGGCTCGGCGTGGCCTCGGCTATACTGCTTGGCGCGGCCCTGGCGCCGACCGACCCCGTTCTGGCAAGCGACATCCAGGTTGGGCCGCCGCAATCGGGTGAGGAGGACGAGGTGCGCTTTGCACTCACCTCCGAGGCCGGCCTCAATGACGGGGCCGCTTTTCCGTTTGTTTTCCTGGCCATCGGCATCGCGCTGTCGCAGGTCTCGGGCGAGCCGTATCTTTCCCATTGGGTGCTCGTCGATGTCGTCTGGAAGATAGCCGTCGGCGTCGGCATCGGCTGGATCGGCGGCAAGGCGATGGGATATCTGGCCTTTCGTCTTCCGCGGCGAACCGGACTGTCCGAGACGAAGGACGGCTTCGTCGCGCTCGGCATCACCTGCCTTGCTTACGGCTCCGCCGAGATCGTCCACGGCTACGGCTTTCTGGCCGTGTTCATGGCAGCGGTCGCCCTTCGGTCGGTGGAGCGACACCATGACTATCATGAAAACCTGCACAATTTCGCCGAGCAGATCGAGCGTCTGCTGATGATGGCTCTTCTGGTCTGCTTCGGGGCGGCCATCGCCGAGGGATCGATCTTCGGCGCGCTGAGCTGGCCCGTGGTCATCACCGCAGGGCTCATCCTGTTTGTCGTGCGGCCACTATGCGGATGGGTTGGCCTGATCGGGTTTCCCGCCCGGCCGCTTGAGAAAGGCGCTATCGCGTTCTTCGGAATTCGCGGGCTTGGATCGTTCTACTATCTGGCTTTCGCGCTCGGACAGGCCGAGTTCGAGGGAGCCAAGATTCTCTGGGTCACCGTCTGCTTTGTCGTCCTGAGTTCGATCCTCATGCACGGCGTGATCGTCACGCCGGTCATGAACTGGTTGGATCGCGGCCGGCCACCGCGCGCCTGACCGGCCTGCTCGCGGATCACCTTGTCCGGTTGCATTGCGCCTCGGCCTGGCCGCCGCCGTTGAGGCCGGTGCGCAGGTAGATTGTGTTTTGGCTGGTGGCATAGCCTTCAAACACCAGGATGCCATGGCTCTGCGTATGGGCCCGCAGCCGCACATAGAAGCCGTTTGCATCGTTGAACACTGCCCAGTCGCCGCGTGCCTGGAACGGAACCACCGAATTCTGCAGGTTGGGGTTGTAGACGGCGCCCTGTGCATAGAGCCCGCCATCGCGCTGCGCCGATATCTCGGCCTGGTAGCCATAGGGTTGCAGACCCGCCTCGTAGAGCGTCACCGAGCACGACCAGTTGCCGCTGGCATCGAAGCCCTGCGCGGCGGCGTCGTTCATGGCTATTGTCGCGGTCAGGCCCGAAAAAACTGCCAGCGTGGACAGCAGACGGCGAAGCATTCCCATTGGCATTCCCCCCGGAGGCCCGATGATCCCACACACCATCCCCCGATATCGCCTGTCGATCAAGCTTTCATTGCCCGCACCATCCCCCCGGCTTGCCAACCGGACCAGGTTTCCGGTGTCCGCCATCCCGCCTCCTGCGCTTGATAAAAGCCGTCAGCGCTGTAGTAAGTTTCGGCCCCCCGTTGGAGACGCAATGATGCCGGCACACACAAGAACGATTGGCGCCTTGCATCAGGCAATCCCGCGTCGGCTCGGCGCTGCCACTTTGACTGGCCGAGGCTGACGCGATGTTGGGAGCCCTCCTTGCCTGGGAACATGGCAGCGGTCGGGGCCACGTCGTCCCGTTAAGAACAGTGGCCGAGGCCGTTCGCGACCGCTTCACCTTCGACGCTGCGCTTTGCGATCTGACGTTCAAGGACGAACTGTCTGGCCTTTGCGATGCGGTACAGGGTCCGTGGCTGCCTTTTTCGGGTGAGTATCGACAATCTCGTGGAAACCCTCCCGCGGCGACCTGGGGCGAGTTTATGGGCGACTACGGCTTCACACGACCGGAGATCCTCCGCGAAAGCATCGCCTGGTGGCAAGGCGTGATGCGCGAATGCGACATCTCCCTGGTCATCGCCGACTGCGCCCCATGTGCTCTCATGGCGGCGCGCGGGCTCGGCATTCCAGCCATCGCTGTCAGCAGCGGCTATCTCACGCCGCCTGCGGAGATGGTGAATTTCCCGGTGCTTCTGCCGAAGTATTCGACCCGGATCTATGACGAGGCGGCGATTGTCGACAGCATCAATTCGGTGGTCACGGAGTTCGGCATTCCCAAGCTCGAGCGGCTGCCGGAGGTCTATACGTGCACCGACCAACTCGTCTTCACGCTCGAAATGCTCGATCCCTACACCGAGTGGCGCAGGCAGCCCTTGCTTGCGCCGATCGTCGGCGGCGAGGTCGAGCTCGCATCAGGCGGCGAAGAGGTCTTCATCTATTTTTCGTCCAGGGAGAAGTGGAATACCGGCCTCATGGAGGCTATCGGCAGCCTCGGCGTGCCGACGAGGGCCTTCATCCCAGGCATCGAAGACAGTGTGGCCGAAGACCTCGCGCGGGGCGGGGTTCTCGTCGAACGGTCGCCAGTCCCGGTCGACCTGATCGCCAGGCGCAGCCGGCTGCTGGTCAACGCGGCCCAGCATGGAACGCTCTGCCTGGGGCTGGCTGCGGGCATACCCCAGGTGTCGGTGCCGCAACAACGGGAACAACGGTATAATGCGCAAGCCGCCGAAAGCTGTGGAACCGTGATATCCGTAGAGGAGGAAAACATCGACGCCGAGGGCTTTCGGTCGATCATACTCGGCGCCTACCAGGACGGAGCGATGATGCGTCGCGCGCAGAACCTCGCCGACGAGCTGCGACCGCATTTCCAGACAAGCCTGAGGAAGCAGATCCGGCGCAGGATCGCAGCCGTCATGGATCAGGGCTAGGTTTCAGCGCATCGGCAGGCCAAACAGCGGTCGCAAGAAAGCCACCCTGCGGATGATTTCATAACCAAGGACGCAGCCCAGGATTGTCGCCACGATGATCGTCGTCGCTTCGATGGCAAGCGGCGCCTCATGGACCGTGAACCAGTAGCCGACAACCAGGGTAACCGTCTGGTGCAGGATGTAATAGGGGAAAATCGCGGCTGTCAGATAGGTCAACGTGCGGCTTGGGCGATTGGCAAATCTGCGCGCCAGGCCAAGCAGCGCGACAATGACCGACCAGCCATAGGCGACCCTCAGGAGCACGTATCCGGTCAACAGTTGCGGGTCCGAAGCCACGACGAACTCGTTGAAAAATGCCGCGAGCACGAGGCCGCCCAGCACTAGGTACAGGACAAGCGCAGTCGGCAAGGCACTGTCGACGGCTTACCAGAAATCCTCGTTCTTCGCGGCCAGGAAACCGAAGAGGAAGAAAGTCAGGTTCTTGGTGAGATAGGCCCAGTCCCCCCACAGCGCCAGCGTTGTCGGAAAATAGGGATCAAGGGCCAACGCGTACACATAGAACGGGATCGCCGGCACCAGAAGCAACCGCCACGCGCGTCCCCGCGAAAGCCAGGCGAAGAACGGCGCGCCCAGCGCGCTTGTTGCCAGCCTTAGCAGGGGCAGGCAAGCCGCCGCGAGCACGGTGTAGACAAGGATGTAGGCGACGTACCAGAGGTGGTTCCAGGGCGGCCTGACCATCGAGAACTCGCCGAAGCCCAGATAGTCGCGATAGAAGGCGAGATAGCCTGGGCCGATCTCGCCCAGATACCTGAGCTCGACATAGGTCTGTGGAGCACAGATCACGGCCATGCCGAATGCCAGTGGCACGACGAGCCTGGTCAAGCGCTGCGGCAGGAATTTCCGTACGGTCGTCTTGTCGATCGCAAAACGGACAGCAGTGCCGGAAATCAGAAACAGCAAGGACAAGCGCCAGCCGGTGAGCGCCATGACGGGTTCCAGGTAGTCGGCGCTGTAACGGCTCTTCAGGTACCAGTCCCAGGCCACGTAGAACATTGCGACATGGTAGAAGATCAGGATGCCGAAGGCGAAGATCCTCAGCCAGTCGAGGTCATATCGCCGTTTTGCCAGATCCACCGCCGGGAAGGCGGCCGGGCGGCCATCGGTCGCGGTCATCGGGTGCATGGCCCGGGTCGATGCATCCACAGAGGTCATGGCAGATCCGCGAACTGGCAGATGTCAGAGCAGCCCACTCTTCACAGAATGCGGGAAGCGACTAGTACCCGCTCGGGTCTGCCAGTCCTGGGCCAGGCCGTTCCGGCCGATCTGCTCCGCCCGGAGCCATCCTCTGCAGTCCCGACCGCTGGCCCGACAGTCCGCAGCTGCCGCTGGCGAAACCGTAAAAACCGCGCGTCAGGCGCTGCCTGCCGGACAGGAACGGGAATGCGGTGTCGGTGCCCACCGTCTGGAAGATGCTGGGGTCGACCTTGGCCGGATCGGTAATACCGTTTTGCGGCGTCGCCACCACGACGTCGCAGCGGCGCCGCAGTTCCTTGCAGCCATTGGCGTCGCAGAACTGCGCTGCGCCCTCCAGCAGGACGACGGAGGTGATCCCGCCGGGGCCGACGAAGATGTCGAGCCGCGTGCCGCGTACGCCGATCGTGCCGGCCGGCGTCACGATCTGATAGGCCTCGGATTTGGATTTGCCGCTGATCCAGCGGAACGACCCGCGCGCCGCATTGAGGGTAAGCTGGTTGAATGTCTTGGTGTCGTCGAACACGAAGCGGTCGATGACGACGGACGAGTTTCCCCCGACCGCAAACTTCGTGCCATCGCGGAACGTGAACTCTCCAAGCCCGCTTTGCGAGGTGGTGATGCGCTCGTCGCGATAGACCGGCGACTTGATGGCGAGCGGTCCGCTGCCGCCGTTGACAGCCGTCAAGATGAGGGTTGCCTGTCCAACCTCTTCCTGCGCGAACGCCACCGACGCCGATAAAGCAACGACCGCTGCTGCCAGGGCGCTTTTGTGTTTGAATCCGCTCATGCGAAGCTCCATCAACCGCCGAAATTCGCCTGGGCGCGGACAAAGAATCCCCAGTGCTCGTCAGGGGCTTCCTGACCGGTCTGGTCCTCGTTCCAAGCTTGGAACTCGTCGTTGAAATTGTCGGTGTAAGCAATCTCGGGCGTTATGACGAAATTCGGGACCAATTCGTACGCGACATTGGCGACGATGGCCAAATCCTCCAACTGGTCGTAGGAGGCCTGCAGGTTGAACGTCGCCTTGTCGGTCAGAATGAACGAGCCGCCGGCCCAGACCGCCCAATCGCCGCCCCAGGGGGCGTAGTAGTTCGGGCTGTCCTTGACATTGTAGGTCCGCAAACCGTCATCGAAATAGAACTCGGAGAAATAGTCGTCGTCATACGACGCCAAACCCGCCATGGCGAACAGCGCCAGCCTGTCGGTCGGATAGAAATCGACGCGCGCCTTCACGGCGCCCTCGTCCCACACGGAATCGTAGCCCGCGACAATCGACGCACCGCCCCAGGCACCTTGCCATCCGATACCCGCGACGACATGCGGCGTGTAGCTGTCGATCGTGTAGAGATTGGGCTCGCCGAAATCGGGTGCGATCAGAGGCGCGATGAGGTCGCCATCGCCTGCTTCCAGTGCGATCGCCACGCCGAGGCCGTTGTCGCTGGCCCACCCATAGGCAAACTGATGTGTGCCGTAGGGCCCGTAACTGATGATATCGTCGTTGATCACCCCACCGCCGTAGCCCGTGAAGGTCGAGAAGAGCGAATCCGTCTTGCCGATCCGGAAACCTGCAAGCTCGATATAGGCGTGTTCGATCGACACATAGTCGGCCGCGTCCGTCGGTCTGTAGCTGCCGGAATAGTAGTCGCCTTCCTCGGGTGCCATCGTTTCGTATTGGAAATTGATGGCGGCATAGGCCCTCAACGTGCCGAGTTCGGTCTCGCTGCGTGCATCCGTCCGGAGCTGGAAACGCGCGCGCATGTCGTAAGTGTCGGTAAACTCGCGATCAAATCGGTTCGGGTTGTCTTCGGCCTCGGCCTTCTTGTCGAGAACGTCATTCAGCCCGAAAACGCCTCCGCCGATATCCATCCGGACATAGCCGCTGATCTTAAGGCAGGTCTCGGTACCGGGAATATAGTAGAAACCAACGCCGTAGGCGTCGCAGATGCGAACATATTCCATCGGTTCAGGTTCAGCGAAAACCACCGCATCCGCAGCGTGCGCAGCCGATGACAACAGTCCAAGGCTGATACCGAACAGAATCCTGTTCATTTGAAACCCTCATTTCAAGCCGCAGACCTATCAGAGCCAGCGGCAGCTAGATATGCTATTTTTGCAACAGTATCCAATTTTGCCTTCCTTTGGGGAAGAAAGGTACAGTCCAAATATAGATGACGGCAAATGTCTGATGCTCGCTAGATCTCTGCAGCCTTTCAGGTTCGGAGCGCGATTTCAGGGCGGCAAAAGAACTTGACGGATTTGCCGATGCATGTGCGCGCCTGGGCCGAAGACCATCTTGCGCGAGCTGGGCCGCGTTAAGACTGGGCAGGCCTGCTCTAGCGATTTGGTTTGCTGGCTCGCAGGAAAACAGCAATCCTGTCTGCGACGCGGGACGCTGCCGGCACGAACAACCATCGCATTGGCCAGTTTGGCCTCTTGCGTTCTTGGTCATGCGGCTCTCCGACATTGACCGGAATCCGTAATGGCGGCGAAGCCCCATTTGTGAACCAGCGGATGCCTTCGTCGGCCATGTCGATCTCGAGCTGGTACTGGCCAGGCTGATGGGGCGCCTCGATGTCGAGCGTCATGTGCACGCGTCCGCCCGGCTCTACCCGCTGGTTCAGTTTGGCGCGACCATCGGCCCAAACCAGGATTTCGCCCCTTGCTGTCAGCCAGTGATTGCCCACCGTCACGCCGCTCCTGTCGAAAGTCTCCCAGGCCACCGGGCTCGTATTCCTGAGCTTGAGGGGAACGCTGCAGCGTTCCCCGGCGCGCAAGTCGATGGATTGGATCGGTGAGGAAATCGCGCTCCTGTACAGCTCGAACGAAACGGGAGCCGGCGCAGCCTGATCGCGCGGCGCCAGCGAAGCAGCCCATCTGGTTGCCTCTTCCACGCCGCGCGCCAGCTCTGCCATTGCCGGTCGACGCGTGATGGCTGCGTATCCGGTATCGATGCATTCCAGCCTCAGGCCTCGCGGCGCAATCTTGCGGAACCCTGCCTCCGGGTAGCGAAAATGCCTGTAGGGATTGAACTTGCTGCCGATCGCGGCAAAGACAGCTACCGGCACGGGCACCGGCAACGCACCGACCGTCTCGGCAAAAGCACAGTCGGCAGCAACGAGCAGTCTGACGTCCCGGCCCTCAGCGACAAGGCGTCGGGTAATTGCAAGGGCGATGATCACCCCCTGGCAGGTTCCGCCGACCACGAGTGGACCGTCGGGACAGATGCTGGTCATCTCATCGACGTAGCGGCTTATCAGCGCCTTGGCGGCAACCGTGTCGTAGTCGAAGAGAACCACCCCCGACCGCATCGCATAGGCGGGAAGCCGTGCGCCAAGCGTCTCGCCGAAGTCGCGTGCCTCGTTATCTGTTTGCATGCACCAAAAGACGGGAATCCCCTGATCGGCCTCACCGACACGACGTATGAATCCATTCGGCAAGGCCGGCGCGCCTGGCCAGTTCTTCAGGAAATTGCGCAATCGCTGGTCCAGATCGATGGACAGTTCTTCTGCGCCCTGCTTGGTTGCGGCTTCGCCCATAGGTTCGGCGCCGGAAAGGACACTGGCCAATTCCGCTATGCTGAGCTTGCCCGTGAAACGCTCGATGTGGATCGGGATGCCGAATTCTTTCTCCACCGAGAACGACATTTGAAGCGCGAGAAGAGAATCGCCGCCCAGGGCGAAAAAGTCGCTGTTGCTGTCGATCTCGTCATCGGTGCGGAGCAGCTCTTGCCAGATGCGGGCGATCCGGATTTCGATTGGGCCACTGCCGTGATCAGGCGCTTGGAGTGTCGCCTTCTGTTTCAGATGGCTGCTGCGGTCTTCAAGGTCCGCGTCCGCAAGCATGTCGCGCATCGCCAGCCTGCGAACCTTGCCGACAGCAGTTCTGGGCACTTCGCCGGGCAGCAGGATCGCAACCGTCTTCGGTGCAAACCGAAACGCCTCAGCGGTTGCGGCACGCACCGCCTCGGCCACCATGGATAGCGAGTGCGATGCATGCCTGGTGACCACGAAAACGGCACAAGGAGCCCCAGGCCCCCTGTCGAGTCCCTCTCCGCCTTCCCCGAAGGGTACGGCATAGACTTCCTCGAAGTCGGTCCGCTCGATGATCGCCGCCTCGATCTCCTGGCATGTGTACTTGCGTGCATTGACGACAACGGTCTCCTTCGCGCGTCCGGCAATAGTCAGCTTGCCATCCCGCAACGAACCGAGGTCGCCTGTCCGCAACCAACCGTCGGGGGTAAAAAGATCGTCAGTGGCAGCTGCGTCACCGATGTAGCCGGTGGTCATGGTCGGGCCGTGGACCTCGACGCAGCCAACCTCTCCTTCATTCAGCAGACTGCCATCCTCGCCAACGATCCGGACAGAGTGCCCCTTTGTGGGGCGATCGAGTTCGGGGGGCGTCGCCGGACCGCTCGCATGGGTGGCAGAGAAGGAAACGCCCCCGCCAACCACAGGCCCGCATTCAGTCAAGCCGTAGCCCAGGATCAAGGCATCCTCGGCAAGCCCGAACGGCAGCAGCGCCCTTAGAAAGGAATTACAGATCGTCGTGGATATCGCTTCGGCACCGATACCGATCTTCCGGACGTGGTTCAGTCGCCAGCGGCGCTGCGGATTGTCCTTCAGCGCCTGCAAGACCAGCGACATGCCGAAGTTGGTGGTTGTGGCATGCGTGGAGCCACTGGTCTCAAGGGCGTCGAGCCATGACAGCGGGCTTGCTGCGAATCTTGCGGCATCCAGATGCACCTTGGAAGGCAGATTGGGAAAAGCATGGCTCATGCCCATGACATGACCGATGGAGGACCAGGAGAGAAACCCGGCCGCATGTTTCCCGGCCGGCAACTCGGGCCACCATCTCGCCATGGCGGCCCGCTCCGTCAGGCCAACGAGCTTCGGGCGACCGGTGGTGCCGGATGTCGGGATCGCGAAGCGAAGGTCATCGGCGCTGGCAATTGTCTGCCACCCATCAGCCGATGGCGAAGCAACGGCAAGATCGTCAAAGTTCAGGGTTGAAAAGTGCTGATTGTCGGGCAGGGCGCCACCATCTGCCACGATCCGAACGCCGGCGAAGTTCTCGCGCAGAAATGACAGCGTCTCTATGTTGAAGGCCTTGTGGTCACCGGACGAAAGAGAATGTGCGAAAGGTACGGCCACCAGGCCGCCAAGTGCCGCGGCCCAGATCGCCTGGACCGACTGCATCGAGTCGGCAAGCGCGATGACCAGCGCGTCGCCCGGCCTCGCTCCGCATTGCTGCAAGCCGGAGAGCAGTTTCTCGGCTTGCATGAGCGTTTCCCGAAACGATCGTTCCGCTGTCATCCCGTCGCGGTCGATGCTTCGAAACGTTCCGTCCGGGTATAGTTTCACACCGGCGGTGATGGCTTGCGCAACCGATGAAAAACGGGGCTCCGCAGATTTATCCCCGGTCGACTGGGCCGCTGTCATGCCCCTTTCCTTAAAAGATCGTCCAGGGTCAGACCGTAGTATCGCTGGATCTTGTCAATCTCGGCGCTAATGTCGTCGCGCCCTCTTGGCGCCTCGAACCAGTTTGAAGCCGTGTAGTGGAGGCTTGGGTAGCTTTTCCAGGACAAGTCGACATCCGCCCCGAAGCATCGGCTCGCCGCGATCTGTGCGCGGCGCAAGTGATATTGAATGGTCATCAGCATGACGGATCCGATCTGATCGGGCTCCATCCGTTCCTTCATGAGCCGATAGGACAGTCGGATATTCTCATCGGTGTGACGGGCCTGATCCTCGATCAGGATGGCCTCGGCCGGGACACCGCGCTGAAGTGCCAGATCAGACATGGCGTGCGCCTCGGCCCGCCCCAGCCGGCTGTTGTAACCGCCGGTGAACAGCAGCCGATCGACAAGACCGGCCTTGAAAACCTCGACGGCGCAGTCGACGGGTCGTTCTGGATCACTCATGCCAAATACGATTGCGACGCTTGCGTGTTTAGGGCGATCAGCGGGAAAGAAGCATCGACCGACCGATTCAAAATCCACAAGCTCGATCCAGAATTTCCATCGCCTACCCTATTGAAGCACCGCTATACCGGCAAGACCTGGAAAAGGCTGCAAGCATGACCGGCTGACCGAACCGGGCTGTCCCAGCCTTCCTGAAAACGGGAAGCGAATGGTCTTGCCGGAATGGCGCTGGCTGCCAAGGGCAACAGCGCAACGACGGTCAGCCGAGCAAGCCAGACCGGCCGAAGCAACAGCCGCATCTCACGCTCATCAGCCAAACCGGTCGCCGACCGGGCCGCGACGCTCAATCCTCCACGACGGTCCAGGTGTCGTCCGGATTGAAGCTCTCGATATAGTTGACGATCTGCTCGGTCGCCTCTCCGAGATCGGTCTCGTAGACGGCGCCATGATGGCTGACGACGAAGGTGTTCACGCCGGTCTCGCCATACTTGATCGGCCATGCGACCAGAGCGAAGCCCGCGATCATGTTGCCATTGATGACGAAGTCATGGTCGCCGCCGGCGATATTGTCGCCCTGGCCTTTCAGGATTCGGAACTTGTAGCCAAAATAGCCCTCTCCCGCCTTGGCTTTTTCGAGCGCGCCGGCATCGATCGCCGCGCCGGCGGGGCTGGGACCCGCTCCCAATTCCTCCGGCCAATAGAGGCCGTCGGTGGCGCCTTCCGAACTGATCAGCTTCTGCGCATATTCGAGCACGCCGTCGCCGTCGCGATCGGACTCTGCGTAATCGTTCTGGGCGTCGATATAGGCCTTGGCAGTTGCAATCGCCTGAAGCTCGTTTTCGCCGACCCGCCGGTTGACGATCTCTTCAAGCCCGGCATAGGTGTCGAATGACCACTTGCCGTCGGTTCCCTTGACCAAGGGGAACGGAAGCGGCCACAATTTCTCGCCGATATCGAGAATCTTGCGGTCGCCCAGATCTTCAACGACGAGTTGAAGGGCCGCGCCATCCCTGATCCTGGCAAAGGTATCCATGGCGCCTTCGCCGGTCTTCACCTTGGCCGCGTCAAGGCCCAGCAGCTTGGCAACGCCATCGAAATCGTCAGCCGCCAGGCCGGCCTTGAAAGCTTCGATGGCCGCGGCGGCATCGTCGAAGACAGGCGGATCTTCGGGCGATGCCAGGGCGGAAAATCCGGTTGCCTCCTGCGCGAATGACGTGACAGGGGCCATTGCCAGCGGCAGCACAAGCAACGCGGCGCCAAGCATCTGGCCAAGGAGCGACGGATACGATGGCTTATTCATGGTCGTGTTCCTCCTTTCCGGGTTCAACGCTTGCGACCGCCGCTGCGCTTGATCTGCTTGTGGCCGCCACCGCCGCGATTACCGCCGCCCATGCTTTTTGCGCCGCGGTTCGACGAGATCTTTTGTTTCTTGCCAGGAGAGACATTGCCGAGCCCGGTCGGTTTTGACGGCCGCTTGTCGATCTTGCCGCCAGGCTTGGGTTTGCCGGAGGGGCGGCTTGCCTTGGCCGGTTTGGCGACATTCGGCTTGGAAACGGCCGGCTTATTCGGGCCTGGCTTGGCCATAGCAGTATTGCCGGGCTTGTTCTTCAGCCCGTCCAGAGTGCTCTTGCGGACATCCCGGGTGCCAGCAGCCTTTCCAGGAAGCGTGGCTGCCTTGTTCTTCTTCAGGTTCGCGGCCTTGTTGCCGATCGAATTGTTTCCGTTGGCCTTGATATTGTTGCTGATATTCTTGCGGTCGATCTTGTCGAACTGGTTGCGATCGATGTTGATTTTCGACCGGTCGACATTCCTCCAGTCAACATCGTTGATGTTGACCCTGCCGTTGAAGTTGCGGTTGTTGAAGCAATTGTTGCAGTCGATATCGATACCGCCGCCGTTCCAGCGGCCGCCCCAGACGCCCCAATGGTTCCAGTCGACCGCCGCGCCCCAGATCGCGCCAGTGACCACGCCCGCGAAGAAAGTCGCCGTCGGATAGTAATAATAGGGGTAGGGGTCGGGATAGTAGCGGATCGGCGCCACGGCGTAATTGGGGACGTAAAGCATCTCAGGCTCGTACCGCGGCACATAGATGACGTCCGGACTGGCCGACTTGATGACGACATTGTCGTCTTCCTTGACGACCTCGATCTTGTCGTCCGTCTTGATGATGCCCTTGGCGACGGCTTCGTCACGCAGTTGCTGGATGGCGACCAGGACATCGGCCTGCTGATAGGCCAGTGCGTCGCCCAGCGACTGCGTCCAATCAAGATCCTCCGCCATCATCTTGACGATTTCGGGGTAGTTGAGCAGCGAAATCACGCTGCCGTCCCAGCTGTCCTTGGGTTTCAGCGATTTGTCCCCGGCGTACTTGTCGAGGAAGCGGGCGGCCTCGACGATCTGCAGGGGATAGAGCGACGCCCCGGAGATGACCGCGATCAGTTCGTCAGGATAAAGCGCAATCCGTGCCACCAGAATTTCCAGCTCGTCTTCGCTCAAGGGCGGTGGCGCATCAGGTGTCGCCGCATCCTCGACGACTGTTTCCTGCGCCCATGAAACGGTGGTCGCTCCGGCCAGCAGGTAGGCCAGTGAAATCCAGACTGAAGCTGCAACAAGGACAACCGATTTGTGGTTTCTCATCCCGAACCCTCTCCCAGGCCACCGGCGAGCAATCTGGTCGCAATATCGGCACGAAATGCAAATTCCGAAGAGTTGCAGATGACGTCTTGTTGCGGACCGAACTGTCTTTCCTTGAATTATCCCGAAATCTATATGTGTTGCAATATGGCGCCGCCGGGGCAGAGCCCCAGTCTTCAGCATGATCGACGGTGCCTGATGGCCAGCCGGTCGCGGCGATGTCTGGAGGAGCAGACAGCCTGCCGCGAGAGCCTGCTTCTAGACGACCGTCTCCCCACCGTCTGCCACGAGTATCTGTCCGGTCACATAGGCCGATCGGTCGGAGACCAGGAAAAGAATGCATTCGGCTATCTCGTCGACGGTCCCCCAGCGGCCCAGTGGAACCTTGTCGCGCAAATAGGTCTCGATCTGCGGGCGCCCGCCCATCTGGGCAATGAAGGGTCCGTTGAACGGGGTATCGACCCAGCCGGGGCAAAGAGCGTTCACGCGCACGCCATACCTGCCATAGTCGCCGGCCATCTGCCGCGTCATGGCGATGACCGCGTGTTTGGTCGTCGTGTAGGCGATCATCTCCCGGTCATAGAGGACGCCGGAGCTCGAGGAGGTGTTCAGGATGACGCCGCGTCGGGCGGCCTTCATGACGGGCATGACAAGGCGCGCGGCAACGAAATGCGCCCGCACGTTGAGACGCCACGATTCATCGAAGCCGGCCTTCTCGACCGATTCGAGATCGCCGGCAATCTGCGAGCCGGCATGGTTGTGCAGGATATCGATCCTGCCATGGCGCGACAGCGTCTGGGTCACGACGCGGGCGACTGCGTCATCGTCGGTCACGTCGATCCCGAATCCCTCCGCCGACCCGCCTGTTTCGGCGATCTGCGCCGCGGCACTGGCAGCCGCGTTGCCGCGAAGATCCAGGATGACGACATGGGCGCCCTCGCGCGCCATGATTTCGGCGCCGGCGCGGCCGATCCCCGATCCGGCACCCGTGACGATTGCCACCCGTCCCGCAAGGATCATGTCAACCGTCGATCGGCTTGACGGAGCGCGTCCGCAGCAGGAAATGCGCGCCCAGAATGAGAAAGAGCGAAGCCACGAGCACCGACGTGGCGATCACGTTGACCTCGGGTGTCACGCCG
Organism: Hyphomicrobiales bacterium; assembly: GCA_038259455.1. GTDB lineage: Bacteria > Pseudomonadota > Alphaproteobacteria > Rhizobiales > Rhizobiaceae > CAMYMG01. The sequence continues at coordinate 15,511 of JBBSOT010000050.1, forward strand.
CGCCTGATCGAGGCGAAGACATACATGGGCAACGTGGTGTTCGATCCGGCGACGAAGAAGGCGACGATGAAGTCGTCGAATGAGAAGGTGAAGGCGAGCAGGAACCCGGCGACGATCGACGGGAGGATCTGCGGCAGAACGATCTGGCGGAAGGTGCCGAACGGCGTGGCGTAGAGATCGCCCGACGCTTCCACGATATCGCGGCCAAGCCCGGCGATGCGCGCGCGCACGATCATCGTCACGACAGCCATGGTGAAAAGTCCGTGCGCTGCAATGATGGAAAAATAGCCGAGGCCGATGCGTGGCGGATTTTCGCCGGGCCAGATGTCGGCAATCAGCGGATTGATGAAGCCGAGCACCGTGACAAGGGCGACCAGGGTGGCGATGCCGATGACGACGCCGGGAACGACGATCGCCGCGGCAAACAGGCCGTCGAACACCATCCTCGCCCGATCGCTCATGCGCTCGATGGCGATCGCCGCCATGGTCCCGAAAATCGCGGCCAGTGCGGCGCTGACAAAGGCTATGATCAGCGAGTTCTGCAGGGCCTGGACGAGAAAGGTGTTCGAGAAGGCCTTGCCGTACCACTCGACCGAGAAACCGGCGAACTCGCTGGCATTCCTGCTGCTGTTAAAGGAAAACAGCACCACCAGCGCAATCGGCGCGTAGAGGAACAGGTAAACGGCCATCACGAAGGCGCGCATCAGATGAGATCCACCCGCCGGGCGCCGGCGAACTTCCAGGCGATGCGCATCGAGATGCCCAGCACGATAACGACGACGGCAACCATGGTCACGGCGATGGCTGACCCGAACGGCCAGTTGCGCGACTGGAGGAACAGGTCGACCAGGGCATTGCCGATGAAGAACACCTTGCCGCCGCCGAGCAGTTGCGGGATCAGATACTCACCCAGGAGCAGGATGGTGACGAGGGCGACGCCGGTGATCACGCCCGGCATCGACAGCGGCACGGTGACCCCGAAGAACGTCGATGCCGGCCGGGCGCCGAGATCGGCGGAGGCATCCAGCAGCCGCAGGTCGAGCTTCTCGAGACTGACATAGATCGGCATGATCATAAGCGGCAGATAGCCGTAAACGATGCCGAGCAGCACGGCGCCCGGCGTGTTGAGCATCCGCACGTCCTCGATGCCGATCATGGAGAGCAGGTTGGGCAGTCCGCGCGACCCGAGGATGTACATCCAGGCGTAGGTGCGCACGAGCAGGCTGGTCCAGAAGGGCACGACGATGAGCGCGACGAGGATCATCCGGCGCTGCGGCGACGCCTTGACGGCGAGATAGTAGGCGACCGGATAGGCAACCAGCAGGCATAGCAGCGCGCCTGCCGGGGCCAGGACCAGCGTGTTCCAGAATGCGGCGGCGCGCGACGGCAGGTTGGCGAATTGCTCGAGTGTGAAGGCGGCCTGGTAGCCGCCTTCCGGAGCCCGCTTGCCAAAGGCGAAGACGAGCATGGCGCAAAAGGGCAGGATCAGGAACAGGAACAGCCAGATCGCCGCGGGCGCCGCCAGCGCCGCGGTGACCAGACTGCGTTTCCTCTCCGCACTTGCACCCATGGAGTGCGATCAGGCCGACTTGAAACGGGCCATGACTTCGGCGCGGCCCGGATCGGTCAGCGTTACCGCCGCGCCGAACTCGAGCGGCGTCAGGGCCGCCTCGTCCGGATAGACGATCTTGTTGCTCGTCAGTTCCGCGGGAAGCAGGGCCAGGACGCGGCTGTCTGTCGTCGGTGTGCCGTTGGCGACATGTTCCTTGACGGCGTTTTCCGGCGCCATCAGGAAATCGAGCAGCGCATAGCCGGCCGGCTTGTTGGCCGCACTCTTGGGGACCGCGTAGAAATCTGACCAGATCTCGCCGCCGTCGGTGCCCAGCGTAAAGGCGATCTCGGGCATGTCGCGGTTGAGCTGGGCGCCGTCATTGGTCCAGCACATGGTGAGCCATGCGTCGGTCGCCCGCATGCCGGGCTGGTAGTCGCTGTTGATGGCAAACAGATGCGGCTTGACCTTGATCAGCAGTTCCTCGGCCTTTGCCAGTTCCGCCGGATCGATCGAGTTGAAGGAATGGCCAAGCGACACCAACGCGTTGCCTATGGTCGTCAGCTGGTAGTCGTGCACCATGGCACGGCCGTCGGCTTCCGTTTGCGCCACCTCGAAGAAGTCCTTCCAGCTGGTGATCGGTGTCTTCAGCTTGGAGGTGTTGGCCGCGATCCCGGTCGTGCCCCAGTTCTTCGGAACCGCATAGGTCGTGCCGTCAATGGTACCCTCGTTGGCGAAGCGGGCGGATTGCGACGCGGCGGAGTAGTTCGGAATCTTCGACAGGTCGAGCGGATCGATCAGGCCGAGCTTGGCATAAGTCGAAATCGTGTAGTTCGTTGGGACGAAAAGGTCCCAACCGGTTCCGCCGGCCTGCAGCTTGGCCAGCATCTCTTCGTTGGAACCGAAGACGTTGACCTCGACAGCGACGCCGGTCTTTGCGGTGAACGCCTCGAACGAGGCCGGATCGTGATAGTTCGGCCAGGTCGCCAGCGACATCTGGCTGCCGAGGTCCTCGGCGTGGGCCTCGCGCACGAAGGCGCCGGTTCGACCAGCTGCAACGGCAGCCGCAAGTCCCAGTCCGGTGACGCCCAGGAAATGCCTGCGGGTCACTGAACCCCGCTTCAGGCGCATGAATTCTGATGTCAGCTCAGCTGCTGTTATTGGCGTAGTGCGATGCTTGGACATTCTTCTGTTCCCTTCTTTGCTGTTATGATCGTGCAGAATTGGACGGAAAGAGATGCAGTGCAGTCGGGTCGAAGGCGAGGCGCACGCGGGCGCCAGGCTCGACAGTGTCATCGGTCTTGCCCCGGTCGGCGGTAACGAGGAACTCGCCAAGCCCATCGGCTGCCACCGCATATTCGACGGTCGAGCCGAGGAAGATGCGATGCGTCACGGTCCCGGCAAAGCCTTGGCCCTGCATGTCTGTTTCCAGCCGCATGGCCTCTGGCCGCAGCACCGCTGCGACGCTGCCCGTGGCGCTGGCCCCGACGGCGAGCGCCTCGCCATTTGCCAGCCTGAACACGCCGCCGGGCTCGACAAAGCCGGCGATATGATTGGTCTTGCCGACAAAATCGGCGACGAACAGCGATTTCGGGGCATCGTAGACTTCGCGGGGCGTGCCGGTCTGGGCGACCTTTCCCGCATGCATGACGCAGACGAAATCGCTCATTGAGAGCGCTTCCTCCTGGTCATGCGTCACAAGCAGGAACGTGATGCCGAGTTCGCGCTGCAGGGTCTGCAACTCGAACTGCATGGCGGTCCGCAGCTTGCGGTCGAGTGCCGCCAGCGGTTCATCCAGCAACAGCACCGCCGGCCTGTTCACGATGGCGCGCGCCAGTGCGACGCGTTGCTGCTGGCCACCCGAGAGTTCATGGATGCGCCGCTTTGCATAGCCGCCCAGGCGGACCAGCTCGAGCGCTTCCTCGGAGCGCCGCATGATCTCGGCCCGCGCTATCGACGGCCGCATCTGGCGCAGTCCGTAAGAAACGTTGGCAAGGACGTCCAGGTGCGGGAACAGGGCGTAGTGCTGGAACACCATGTTGACCGGCCGCTGGTAGGGCGGAATCCCGTTCACGGACCGGTTTTCAATAAGCACCGTGCCCTCGGTTGGTTGCTCGAAGCCGCCGATCATGCGCAGGCAGGTGGTCTTGCCGCACCCTGAAGGTCCAAGGAGTGCGACGAAAGCTCCCTTCGGAACCGCAAGGTCGATGCCCGCCACGGCTGTCACCTCGCCATAGCGCTTGCTTACCGCGCGAAACTCGATGTCATTCAACGGATCGATTGCGGGCACCTTCGTTCTTGAGGTTCCATGTATCGTACGCAGGCACCAACTCTAGCGATGGCTCCGTCACGACGTATATACCCCAAGAGAGGTATTTTTGACGATTAAGCTTTTTCAGGGCATAGCAGGCAATGTCGATCAAAACCGACGTTAGCGCTCTGCTGGGCGCCATCGCGCCGCTTATATCAGGACCGCCGCAGTCAGACGACATGGTCGGGCGCGCCTTTCGCGATGCCATGCGCTCGCTCGCCCTTTTCGACCATGTGGTGATATTCGCCTATCGCGGCCAGGCCAAGCCAGTCGATCTCTACTCTACATTCGATGCGGACGCCTACCGGACATTCGTGTCGCTGTACCAGGCCGGGCCTTATCTCCTCGACCCGTTCTTTCATGCGGCGCTGGCAGGAAAGCGCGGTCTGTGGCGCATGCGCGAACTGGCGCCGGACAGATTCTTCTCGAGCGACTATTTCCGGACTTACTATTCGCAGACGGAGCTCGCTGAAGAGATCGGCTTCTTCGTGCCCCTGGCGCCGGATGTCACCGTGGTCCTTTCGCTCATGCGCGCCATGGACCGTCGCGTCTTTACACGGGCGGAAATGGGATTGCTTCGGGCAGCAGAGCCTTTCGTGCATACGCTCGTGCAGACCTTCTGGGGAACTGCTGCTGCACGCTTCGACGTCGAGGGAGATGATGACGGCAGGCCGCAAGCCAGGGACGCTGGCCGCGACCAGCAACATGTCTGGAATGTCGGCAATCTGACAAGGCGCGAAACGGTGATCGTCGATCTGGTTCTGCGCGGGCATTCGTCGGAAGCCGTCGGCCAGCAACTCGGAATCTCGACCGGAACCGTCAAGGTGCATAGGCGCAACGTCTACCGCAAGCTCAACATCTCGTCCCAGACCCAGCTGCTTTCGCTCTATCTACAGGCGCGTGGAATCGAACATGTGCGCTGACCAGAACCTGTGGCCCGCCGGACAAGATCGATTACAATGGCCTATCGGCGCGACGAAAATACCTGTGCCAGACAGAGCCTCCCAAGAGACAGGACAAGACCATGTCGTATG
>JBBSOT010000051.1:0-20137 GCA_038259455.1 Hyphomicrobiales bacterium
CAGTTTCAGCGCCCGCCTGATGTCCGCGGCAGAAGCGATGCGCCGACCGCCTTCACCCATGAAGGCGTCCCGGACCATCTTGCCGGAATAGACGCGCGGTCCGGCGAGTTCGAGGCCGAGTGCACCGGCCATTGCGGCTTCCGGCCAGCCGGCATTGGGCGAGCGGTGTTTCCCGGCATCACGAAGAACGGAATGCCAGGCAGCTCCCGCATCGGCGCCAGGTGTCAGCGCAGCGGCGGCAACCAGCAGCACGGCGCTCAGCCGCGAGGCGGGCAGATTGATCAGATCGTCGAAGCGCGCCGCTGCCCAGCCAAAAGCCTGGTGCGTTGGGGTCAAATGGCCGATCATCGAATCGGCTGTATTTGCCGCCTTGTAGGCAACGCCGCCAGCGAGCCCGCCAAGTGCCAGCCAGAAGGCTGGCGCAACGATGCCGTCTGAAAAATTTTCGGCCAGGCTTTCTATCGCAGCGCGTGAGATGCCGGGTTCGTCTAGCTGCTCCGGATCGCGGCCAACGATTTTCGAGACGGCCTCCCTGCCAGCTTCAAGGCCGTTTGTTTCAAGGGCGTCGGCGACCGCCCTTACATGATCGGCCAGACTCTGCTGCGACAGTAGCGTGCTGCCAGCGATTACAAGTACCGCCAACCCGGCGCTGTAGCCCGATAGCAGCACTTCAAGAGTCCCGGCGATCGCAGCAGGAAGCCCAACAATGACGATCAAGGCGAGCACGCCGTAAAGGCGACGTCTGCGGTCGGTCTCGGTCGGGCGGTTGAGCATGCGGTCGAGAGAGGATATCAGCGATCCGATCCAGCTTACCGGATGGCCAATGGCCCTGTAGAGCCGGTCGGGATAGCCGGTTTGCGACTCAAGCACGAGCGACAGGAAGGCAAGCAGTACTGACATGGGTTTTCCGGAGCGCGATATTTCGGCGATAGTCGATCATGGCGGCAGTCTTGGCCGGGCGCGCGCATTGTTTCCCGATGCGCCCGAGCCGTGGGTTGATCTGTCCACCGGCATCAACCCGCACCCCTATCCGCTTTTTGACCTGCCCGCCACCTCATTGACCAGGTTGCCGGAAGCATCGCGCCATCGTGAACTCGAAGACATTGCAGCGTCGGCCTATGGCGCGCCGGCTCGTGCCAATCTGGTTGCGGCACCGGGAACGCAGCTGCTGCTGCCGCTCGTGTATTCCTTGCGCGCGCCCGGTCGGGCGAAAATCCTCGGGCCGACCTATGCCGAACATTGCCGGTCTGCTGCGCTGTGCGGGCATGATGCCGAGGAAGTCGCCACGGTCAATGCTTTGGAAGACGCGGACATTGCCATCGTCGTCAGCCCGAACAATCCCGACGGCAAGGTTATTTCCCGCGAGCGGCTCCTCGCTCTAGCCGCCGTCCTGCGGCGCAAAGGGGGTCTGCTGGTCGTCGACGAGGCGTTCATGGATGTCGGTCCCCGCGAAGAATCGCTCTGCGGCGACGTTGCAGAGGGGGAAATCGTCGTGCTGCGCTCCTTCGGCAAGTTTTTCGGACTGGCCGGGGTCAGGCTCGGGTTTGCTGTTGCTGCAAGCGATATTACCAAGCGGCTTGGCGACCGGCTTGGGCCTTGGTCGGTCGCCGGTCCGGCGCTCGAATATGGTATCCGGGCACTGGGCGACACAGGCTGGGCCGACGATATGAGGGGGCGCCTGAAGGCCGACGCAGCAAGGCTCGACGACATGCTTGGTTCATGTGGGATCGAGGTTGGCGGCGGAACCGCGCTGTTTCGCCATTTCGACATCCGGCACGGTCAATCGCTTTTCGAGATGCTCGGCAGGCGTGGTGTTCTGCTCCGCAATTTTGCCGGTCGCCCTGATGTGCTGCGTTGCGGTCTGCCCGGATCTGACGAACAGTGGCGGCGACTGCAGGCCGGACTGTCGGCGTGGAAGGCTGCACATATCGACCACGTTCAAGGAAGCTCCCGTTGATCTATGTCTGCCCGCTCTCCAAAGTCGAGACCACCGTCAGCGCGGTGGGAGCTGAGAGGCTGATTTCCTTGCTTGCGGCCGGTACGGCAATGACGCGACCAATGGCGATCGCCGAGCAGAACCATCTCTACCTGTCGATGAACGATATTGCCGAGCCGCGCGAGGGCATGACGCCTCCGGGCGAAGTTCATGTCAGGACGTTGCTGGACTTTGCCGGTCAATGGGATCGACGGCTGCCGCTGGTCATCAACTGCTATGCCGGCATCAGCCGCTCGACCGCTTCGGCCTACATCATCGCGGCAGCACTCGCTCCGTCGCGCGACGAGACGGAATTGGCCGGCACGCTGCGGCGCCTATCGCCGTCCGCAACCCCAAACATCAGGCTTGTAATGCTGGCCGACGCCATGTTGGGCCGCCAGGGACGCATGGTTGACGCGATCAAGGCAATCGGGCGCGGCACTAATGCATTTGAGGGCGTGCCGTTCGCCCTGCCCATTAACGGTTGACGCGATTATGAGGCGGTTGGGGCGAGCCAGTCGGCCAGCTTTGCCTTGCGCACGTCCTTCAGCAAGCGCACGAAACCATCGGCCTGGAATTCAGCCGTCAGCTTTCCCTTTTGGGCGCTCGCAATCGATGCATTGCCGACGACCCCGTGCGGGTTGAGGTCACTGGCAATCCATGCAAAGGCATGGGTGCCGGTGTGGCGCAGCAGGTCGAACTCCTGCTCGGCGCGCGCGACGTTGGAGGCGAAATTCTCTGCCTTTGCCATGTCGACGAGGTCGGGCCGGAAGTGCAGCATCAGCGAGGTCTCGACGTCGCCGCCATGGATGCCCTGGCGGTCCTCCAGTTCGGGATACATGCCGTCCGGACGACCAAAACGCTGCCAACTGGTCTTGACGGCAAGCATGCCGAAGCGGACGCGCAGATCGCGCGTCACGATGCCCATAATCTCCTCGTTGCCGCCGTGCGAATTGACGACAACAAGCTTCCTGACGCCTGCGCGCGCCACCGAAATGCCAAGCTCCGTCCAAGTGTCGATGAGGGTGGCTGGCGGCAAGGTGAGGGTCCCTGGCGCATGAACGTGCTCGTTCGACTTGCCGACCGCCTGGACCGGCAGGATCCGGATGTCGAGATCGTCGGGCAGCCTGGCAATTACGGCCTCAAGCATGCCGTTCATGATCGTCGTGTCGGTGGAAACCGGCAAATGCGGGCCATGCTGTTCGATCGCTGCCACCGGCAACACTGCGATGGTCGTCGCCGGATCGATCGATTGATATTCGGTGGTGGGATAGTCGCCCCACCAGACTTTTCTTGGCTTCACGCTGGCTCTCCGACAAGGCCGTTCTTTTAAAGCGCTGCCGCGCTGCGCGCAACGGACGAAAGCTTTCGAGGACGTGGCTACCCGGCGGCGACGGCTTCGATCTCGACAAGGAATTCCGGCCTCGCAAAGCCCGCAACGATCATTAGTGTCGAGGCGGGTGCCGGGTCGGAGAACAAGCGATCCCGAACCGCCATGTAAGGCCGCAGATACTCGCGTCCGGTGACATAGGCATTGATGCGCACGATGTCGCCGAGACCGAGACCTGCTTCGCCGAGGATCGCTGCAATGTTGGCGAAGCAAAGCTCGGCCTGGGCACCTGCGTCCTCGGGGATTACATCGTCGGGAGCGATGCCCAGCTGACCCGAGCAGAACACCAGCTTTTTGCCCGCCGGCACAGTCACGCCATGGCTATAGCGCGCAAAAGGCGCCTTGATCGTCGTCGGCGTGAGGAATTTGAACATAATGTTTCTCCAGCGCCATCGTAGGGCGTGAGTCATTGTCGATTCAAGGGCCAGTCAGCGGTCTGGCCGACATGGACTTGCGCCCAAAAAATAGGCACGATGCTCTTCTGGTGGTTCGCCTTGATCTTTGTGCCAAGGCCGCTTGGTGTCAGATGTCCGGAGCGGCGGGCAAGATGCTGTGGCACATGTCTTGCTTCGCAAATCGCTGGTGAACATTCTCTGCGCATGACGCGCAGAGGCTAATGAGGGTGGTGTCGATGAACAAGCTTTCGATCCTTTCGGCGAGCGCCGTAACGCTGGCCGCTTCCGCAACAAGCGTGCTGGCTGAACCGGTGACGTTCGGAACCAACTGGCTGGCCCAGGCCGAACATGGCGGCTACTATCAGTCCGTCGCTGACGGCACGTATGAAGCTTGCGGCCTCGAGGTAACCATTATGCAGGGCGGACCGCAGGTAAGCGGCCGGCCACTCCTGCTCGCAGGCAAGATCGACTTCTACATGGGCGGGAACATGCAGCAGGCCTTTGACGCCGTGGTGCAAGACATCCCGCTGCGCGTCGTCGCCGCCTCTTTCCAGAAGGAGCCGCAAGTCGTGATGTCGCATCCGGGCGAGGGCCTGGACACATGGGAAGATTTGCCGAAGGCCGACCAGTACATCATCGGCGACGAAGGCGCGCAGAGCTTCCTCCTGTGGATGGCCACCGAATATGGCTTCGACCTCGACAAGCGGACGCCCTACACGTTCAACGCGGCTCCCTTCATAGCCGACAAGAAGTCGATCCAGCAGGGCTACGTCACGTCAGAACCCTATGCCGTTGAGAACGAAGGCGGCTTCGTGCCAAACCAGTTCCTGCTCGCCGACTATGGCTACAATACCTATTCGACCACGATCGAGACGATGCAGGAGACGATCGACAAGCGGCCGGAGGTCGTCCAGTGCTTCGTCGATGGTTCTGCCAAGGGCTGGTACAATTATCTCTATGGCGACAACGCGGCTGCCAACGAACTGATCAAGAAGGACAACCCCGACATCACCGACGAGCAGATCGCTTTTTCCATCGCGCAAATGAAGAAATTCGGCATCGTCGATTCGGGCGACGCCGAAACGCTCGGTATCGGCGCCATGACCGATGAACGCATCCAGAGCTTCTACGACAAGATGGTCAAGGCCAAGGTTCTGGCATCGGGCATCGACATCAAGAAGTCCTACACACTCGATTTCGTCAACAAGGGCGTTGGCCTCGACATCAAGAAATAGACCTCTCGCGTGTTGCAGTCAGTGGAGGCTCGACCGAGCGAAGTGATGCAAGGGGGCTCTGCCCCCTTGTTGGTCCTTCGCGATGTCGGCAAAACGTTCTCGAATGGCGTGACGGCGCTCGGCAATGTCAATCTGGCGATCGGGGCGGGCGACTTTGTCAGCCTTCTCGGCCCCTCGGGCTGCGGAAAATCGACGGCACTGCGGCTGGTTGCCGGCCTGTCAACGCCGACGACGGGCACGATCGATTGGCGCGCAGGCGAGCGCCCCGATCGCTCCAGTATCGGCTTCGTCTTCCAGGAGCCGACGCTGATGCCATGGGCCAGCGTTCTCGACAATGTCTGGCTGCCGCTCAGGTTGCGCGGAATGTCACGGGCAGACGCAATGCCCGCCATCAGGCAGATGATTGATCGGGTAGGGCTTGCCGGCTTCGAAAGTGCCATGCCGCGCGAACTGTCGGGCGGCATGAAGATGCGCGTATCGATCGCGCGCGGACTGGTGACGAAGTCGCGCCTGCTGCTGATGGATGAGCCCTTCGCGGCGCTCGACGAGATCACCCGCTTTCGCCTCAATCACGATCTGCTCGACCTGTGGCAGGATGAGAAGTTCACCGTCGTGTTCGTGACGCACAGCGTGTTCGAGAGTGTCTTTCTCTCAAACCGGATCGTGGTGATGGCAGCGCGTCCGGGGCGCGTCTTCGACGAACTGACGGTCGCGTCGGGTTATCCACGTGACGAGGCTTTCCGGACGTCGCCGGAGTACGCTGCTCTGTGCCGCGACACCTCGCAGGTGCTGGTCGGCGCTATCAATGCAGGAGCAGACAATGACCGCGGCTGAACGCGCAACGGGATCGCTTGTGCTTGATCCTGAGGAGGCCAGGCGTCTGCGTGCCGTCCGTGTCGAGCGTTTCGGGCGCTGGCTTCTGCCCCTTGCCATCATGATATCGGCGATCTGGCTGTGGGACCGGATCTGCGTCTGGAACGACATCCCGCGCTACATCCTTCCTCGACCAGGCGAGGTCCTTTACACGCTTTATTCGGACGCGGGACTGCTGTTCTCGTCGCTTTTGGTGACGCTGAAGATCACTTTCCTCGGGCTGGCACTTGCTGTTGCCGGCGGAGTCGGCCTGGCAGTGCTCTTTGCACAGTCGAAATGGGTCGAGATGTCGTTTTTTCCCTTTGCCATCGTGCTTCAGGTAACCCCGATCGTTGCGATCTTCCCGCTGATCAACATCTATGTGGACAACCAGACGGCAAAACTGCTGCTCTGCGCCTGGATCGTCGCCTTCTTCCCGATCCTGTCCAATACGACGCTCGGCCTCAACTCGGTCGACCGCAATCTGCGCGACCTTTTCAAGCTGAACGGCGCCACCCGCTGGCAGGAACTGATCCATCTGCGCCTGCCGGCGGCAATGCCGTATTTTCTCGGCGGCCTGAAGATTGCCGGTGGCCTTTCCCTGATCGGAGCGGTGGTAGCCGAATTTGTCGCCGGTTCTGCCGGCCAGTCTTCAGGGCTTGCATCACGCATCATCGAGGCAGGTTACCGCCTCAACGCGCCGCGTCTGTTCGCGGCTCTGATACTCATATCATTCACTGGCATCCTCATCTTCCTGTTGCTTTCGCTCATCTCGCATCTGGTGCTGCGCCGCTGGCATGAGAGTGCGTTGAGGCCGGAGCGGTGAGGATGGCTTTACTGGTATCATGCTGGATGGGTCACTGATGGCTGCACTCGGCCTGCCAAATTCCGGACCGTACACGCTCGTTGGTGCGCGGCTGCATGCTTCTCTGACGCCGGGCTTGAGGGCGCAAAGCGATGCCGACGGGTTTTTGCTTGCCGATATCGCGGTCGCCGACGGCAAGGTTTCATCCATCACAGCGCATGGCGAAGGAGCAACCGGCATCGACCTCCAGGGTCGCATCGTGCTGCCCTGTTTCGTCGACTGCCACACGCACATCGACAAGGGCCATATCTGGCCGCGAAAACCCAATCCTGATGGTTCCTTCATCGGCGCGCTGAACGCGACGGGCCAGGACCGGGCGGCGCGCTGGTCGGCTGACGATGTCGCGCGGAGAATGGATTTCTCGCTACGCTGCGCATACGCGCACGGGACCAAGGCGCTGCGCACCCATATCGACAGCGTGTCGCCGCAGGAGGCGATCTCCTGGCCGGTGTTCGAGATGATGCGCGAGAAATGGCGTGGCCGAATAGAACTGCAGGGCGCCTGCCTGCTCGGCATCGAGGGCGTTCGCGACAAGCAATGGTTCGCCGGGCTGGCAAAGCGCGTGGCAGCGGCCAAGGGTGTTCTTGGCGTTGTGACCTATATGGTGCCCGACCTCGAGGAATTGATCGACCTTGTTTTTGCAACGGCCAAGGAACATGGGCTGGACCTCGATTTCCACGCTGACGAAACCGATGATGTCTCGGCGATCTCTCTGAAGAAGATTGCGGAAGCTGCAATCTGGAACGGCTCCGAGGGAAAGATGCTCGTCGGCCACTGCTGCTCTCTGGCGCGCCAGCCGGACCGTGATGTGCTTGATACGCTGGACAAGGTGGCACGTGCGAATATCGCGGTGGTGTCGCTGCCAATGTGCAATCTCTATCTCCAGGACCGCCGCGTCGATGGCACCACGCCACGCTGGCGCGGTGTGACCCTGCTGCACGAGATGAAGGCGCGCGGCATTCCCGTCGCCGTTGCCTCCGACAACACCCGCGATCCGTTCTATGCGTACGGGGATCTCGACATGCTTGAGGTTTACCGGATGGCTACCCGCATCCTGCATTTCGACCACCCGGTCGCCGACTGGCCGAAATCGGTCACCGCGACGCCGGCCGAGATCATGCAGATCGAGGGGACCGGTGTCCTGTCCGAAGGCGGGGCTGCAGACTTTGTTGTGTTTAGGGGCAGAAGCTGCACGGAATTGCTGTCGCGGCCCGAATCGGACCGGATTGTCATCAGAGATGGCCGAATGATCGAGGCCAAGCTGCCTGACTATGCCGAACTTGATGATCTTATGGTGTGATGCAGATGGATATCGCGGCGCTGAAGCGTGAGCTTGACGGCATCAGGATCGAGGACAATCCTGCGATCGTTCAGCAGAAGAGCCGCGACTTCTATTGGTACAGTCCCGTTCTCAAGCGGCAACTCGATCATGTCACCGGCGATCTTTTTGTGTCCCCGCGGATTGAAGACGAGGTGATCCGCGTGTTGGCCGCCTGCCACCGCCATGGCGTTCCGGTAACCCCGCGCGGCACCGGAACCGGCAATTACGGCCAGGCAATGCCACTCTCGGGCGGCGTGGTGCTGTCGCTGGCGGACATGAATCAAGTGACTTCGATATCGCCCGGGCGCGTCACATGCGGGCCAGGCGCGATAATCGCCGATATTGACCGGGCGACGCGCGCGCATTCGGCGCAGGAGCTTCGCATGCATCCGTCGACCTATAACACGGCGTCGATTGGCGGCTTCATCGCCGGGGGATCCGGCGGCGTGGGTTCGATCAATTTCGGCGGGTTGCGCGACTTCGGCAATGTTCTTAGGCTGCGCGTCGTCACCATGGAGCCCGAGCCGAATGTGCTGGACCTCGTCGGCGAGGATTTGCACAAGGTGACCCACGCCTATGGTACCAATGGCATCATCACCGAGGTCGAGATGCCCCTGACAGCGGCCTATGAGTGGGTCGACGTGATCGTCGGGTTCGACGCTTTCATGGATGCGGCGCGCTATGGCAATGCTCTTGCCTGCCAGGATGGTCTTTTGACCAAGCTGATCACACCGATCGCTGCACCGGCACCTTGGCTCTATTTCAAGCGGCACCAGAAATTCCTGAGTGAAGGGCGGAGTATTTGCGCCGTGATGGTGGCTGCCCATTCGCTGGACGCGTTCCTCGCATTCACTAGGCGCGAGGGAGGCGCGGTGCTTTATAATGCCTCGACCGCTACTGAAGCAGAGAGGAAGGGCCTGCCGCCGGCCTACGAACTGGCCTGGAACCACACGACGCTGCGCGCGTTGCGCGTCGATCCCGCCATGACCTATTTGCAGTCGCTTTATCCATTTCCTGACCATTTGCCGCTGGTCGATAAAATTGACGCCATGTTCCCCGGCGAGCTGATCTCGCATCTCGAATTCGTGCGGCTCGACGGCAATATCACCTGTTTCGGTCTGCCGCTTATCCGCTATACGACCGAGGACAGGCTGAACGAAATCATCCGTCTGCATGAGGACGCCGGTTGCCCGGTCTTCAACCCGCACCGCTATACATTGGAGGAGGGCGGCATGAAGCAGACCGACGACATCCAGCTGGCATTCAAGCGCCAGGCCGACCCCGCGGGCCTGCTCAATCCAGGCAAGATGATCGCCTGGGAAAACCCGGAATACGACTACCGCACGGGCAAGACATTCCTGTTCAAGGGATTGCAGAGGACAGGCTGACGCATGGCATGAACATCCTGGTCCTTTACGCTCATCCCGTCGAGACGAGTTACACTGCCGGCCTGCATGAGATGATCGTCGAGCGGCTGAGGGCTGCCGGCCACCTGGTCGACGACTGCGATCTCTATGCCGAGGATTTCGACCCGCGTCTTTCCCGGCAGGAACGGCTTGCCTATCACGATACCCGCAGCCAAGGCGATCCGGCCGACCCCTATGTGCAACGGCTTCTCAAGGCGGACGCGCTTGTGCTGTCATTCCCGGTCTGGAACTACGGCTATCCCGCCATACTGAAAGGCTTCTTCGATCGCGTTTTCCTGCCCGGCGTTTCGTTCAAACTCGTTGACGGAAAAGTGCGGCCCTCACTGCACAATATCCGCAAGGTCGCGACGGTGACGACCTACGGCGGCAGCCGGTTTCGTGCCATGCTGATGGGCGACCCGCCGCGCAAGATCGTCAAGCGCATGCTGCGCGCCACGGTGAAGCCCGGCGCGCCGGTCACCTATCTCGCGCATTATTCGATGAACCTCTCGACTGATGTCTCGCGGGAAAGATTTTCCGCCAAGGTTGCTGCACGAATGGATGCGTTCTGATGCGTTGGCTCGTCGTCTATTGCCATCCGGTACCGGAGAGTTTTTGCGCCGGCCTGCGCGACGTCGCGATTGAGGTGCTGAACAGGCGGGGAGAGGATGTACGCCTCGTCGACCTTTACGCAGAGGGCTTCGACCCCGTGATGGGATGCGAGGAAAGGCGCGCCTACAACGACCGCGCGCCAGGCGATCCGGCGCTCGCGCCGCATATCGAGAACCTGAAATGGGCGGAGGCAATCCTCTTCGTCTACCCGACATGGTGGTACGGACTGCCGGCTATGCTGAAAGGCTGGCTCGACCGAGTGTGGGCGATGGACGTGGCGTTCAGGCTTCCGGATGAAGGCAAACGAATTGTCTCGCTGATGCCGCATGTGCAACGCATCGGCGTGGTGACGACCTGCGGCGCGCCATGGTGGTGGTCGGTTGTGATCGGTCAGCCGGGCCGCCGCACGATCTTGCGCGGCATGCGGGCGCTCTGCGCCTGGCGCTGCCGAACCTTCTACCTCGCGCATTACGACATGGACCGGTCGACAGCGGAAAGCCGTGCGGCTTTTCTGGACAAATTGAAGCGCAGGCTGGAGAAGTTCTAGGCGCGCACTCTTTCTGCCTTAGGATCGTGCATCGGCTTCAGCGAAGCCTCGGCGGCAAAGCGCTCGCCGGCGATTTCTATCTCATAGGACGAGGCCAGCACGTCAGCCTCGCTCTCGTCCTTGCACGGCACGTAGCCGAGCCCGATTGCGCCGCCGAGATGGTGGCCATAATTGCCAGAGGTGATGGTGCCGACAATGATGCCGTCGCGGACGATAGCCTCGTTGTGGAAGAGCAGCGGCTGGGGATCGCGCAGGCGGAACTGCACCATCCGGCGTTCCAGTCCGGTTTCGCGCTTCTTCATCACCGCGTCACGGCCGATGAAGTCGCCCTTGTCGGTCTTCACAGCGAAGCCGAGGCCTGCTTCGAGCACATGGTCCTCGTCGGTGATGTCATGGCCGAAATGCCGGAACGCCTTCTCGATGCGACAGGAATCGAGCGCATGCAGGCCACAGATTTTCAGGCCGACGCCGTCGCCGGCTTCCTCGATTGCCTCGAATACATGGGCGGCCTGATCGGTCGGCACATAGATCTCCCAGCCGAGTTCGCCGACATAGGTTACCCGATGCGCCCGGGCCAGTCCCATGCCAATTTCAATTTCCTGGAATGTGCCGAACGGATTGGTGTCGTTTGAAAAATCGTTCGGGCTGACCTTTTGAATCAATTCGCGCGAACGCGGCCCCATCAGGCACAGCACGCTTTCGGCGGCCGTGAAATCCGTGATGACCGCGAAGGCGTCGCCGACATGTTTCCTTAGCCAGGCAAGATCGCGCTGCAAAGTGGCGCCGGGCACAACGGCGAGGAATGCCGTCTCCGACAGGCGGCTGACTGTAAGGTCGCTCTCGATGCCGCCGCGGGCGTTGAGCATCTGCGTGTAGACGATCTTTCCGGGAGCCACGTCGAGATCGTTGGCGCAGACGTTTTGCAGGAAGGGCAGGGCGTCGGGGCCCTCGATGCGGATCTTGCCGAAGGAGGTCATGTCGAACAGGCCGACGCTGTTCCTGACCGCCAGGTGCTCTTCACGGTTGTTATCGAACCAGTTCTGGCGCTTCCAGGAGTAGCGATATTCGCGCTCCTGGCCTTCTCTTGCAAACCAGTTGGCGCGTTCCCAGCCGGCGACTTCGCCAAACACGGCACCGCGCGCCTTCAGATGCTCATGCAGGGGCGAGCGGCGGACGCCGCGTGCCGAGGCCATCTGGCGGTAGGGAAAGTGGTCGGCGTAAAGCAGGCCGAGTGTCTCGGTCACCCGCGCCTTGAGATAGGTTCGGTTCTTCTGGAAGGGCTGGGTTCTTCGGATGTCGACTTCCCAAAGATCGAAGGGTGCTTCGCCGTCGTTGATCCATTGCGCCAGCGTCATGCCGGCGCCGCCCGACGAGACGATGCCAATCGAGTTGTACCCGGTAGCCATCCAGTAGCCGGCGAGTTCGGGAGCCTCGCCGAGATAATAGCGGTCATCCGGCGTGAAGCTCTCCGGTCCGTTGAAGAAGGTGTGGATGCCGGCAGTCGCCAGCATTGGCATGCGGTTGACGCCCATTTCGAGGATCGGCTCGAAATGGTCCATGTCTTCTGGCAGTTGGTCGAAGCAGAAGTCCTCGGAGATGCCGTTCATGCCCCAGGGTTTCGCGACCGGCTCGAAGGCATCGAGCAACATCTTGCCGGCGTCTTCCTTGGAGTAGGCACATTCGTCCGGGACGCGCAGCACCGGCAGACGACCTAGGCCCGGGATCGCTTCGGTGACGAGATAGAAGTGTTCGCAGGCATGCAGCGGGATCGACACGCCGGACATGGCGCCGAGTTCGCGCGCCCACATGCCGGCGCAGTTGATGACGATGTCGGTGTCGATGTTGCCTTCTTCGCCATCCTGTGCCCAGGACACGCCGGATACCCGGCCATCCTTGCGGTGAACGTTCGTGACTTTGACGCCCTCGACAATCTTGACGCCGCGCTGGCGCGCACCCTTGGCGAGCGCCATGGCGATGTTGGCCGGGTCGCACTGGCCATCGAGCGGCAGGTGCACTGCGCCGACCACGCCCTCGGTGTTGAGATGCGGATACATCTGCTTGACTTCGCTCGGTGAAATCTCACGCACGTCGACGTCAAAGGCGCGCGCAACGGTCGCCTGGCGGTAAAGCTCATGCTTGCGCTCCTCGGTCAAAGCTACGGAGATCGAGCCGACCTGGCGCATGCCGGTGGCCACGCCGGTCTCTTCCTCAAGTCTGACGTAGAGGTCGGCCGAATATTTCGCCAGCCGCGTCATGTTCTGCGAGCCGCGCAGCTGACCGATCAGGCCTGCCGCATGCCAGGTCGTGCCTGATGTCAACTGCTTTCGCTCCAGCAGAACAACGTCTGTCCAGCCGAGCTTGGCCAGATGGTAGGCGACCGAGCAGCCGGACACGCCGCCACCGATGATGACGGCGCGGGCCTTCTTGGGAAGTTCTACCATCGGCTTTCAGGGCTCCGGAAAGAGAGGCTCAGGCTTGCGCAGGCAATTAGGCGGTCGGCGAGAACGAGTTTGAACGATCATGCAGCCTTGCTGCGGTAGCTCGATGCAAAGCGGAGCAACCGCGTTGCCGCTTCCCGAAGTGTTGGATCGGGCTGCGTCAGACTAATGCGGATGTGGCCGGCGGCTCCCTCACCGAAGCTCGAGCCGGGCATCACGGCGACGCTTTCTGCGTCAAGCAGCCCCCACGCGAACTTTTCGTCATCGGGTTCGATCGCCGACACGTCGAGCATCACATACATGCCGCCTTCGGAGCCGCGCACCGTGATGTCGTTCACACCCCTGATCGCGTCGAGGAATAGCCTGCGACGACCATTGTATGTGTCCGCGATCTGCTGCACGCCGTAGTCGTTCTCGAGCGCTTCCGCGGCAGCCCGCGAGACAAAGTCGGTCAGGCCGTAGGTCGTCACGAGATTAAGGCTGACCATCAGCGATATCATGTGTTCCGGTCCGGTCAGCCAGCCAATGCGCCAGCCCGTCATGCCGTGGCTCTTCGACATGGAGTTGATGACCAGTGTCCGCTCCGCCATGCCGGGCAGGGAGCGCGGCGAGACGTGATGGCCCTCGGCCAGCGCCCAGTAAACCTCGTCCGAAAGCAGCCACAGGTCGTGCTGGACGCACAGTCGGGCAATCCCTTCGAGGGTTTCGCTCGAATAGATCGCGCCGGTCGGGTTGTTGGGCGAGTTGAGAAGGATGACCTTCGTGTTGGGCCGCAGCGCCTTCTCGATCGCTTCGGCACGCGGCTGGAAGCCGTCGACGGCCTGGGCTTCGACGACTGTGAAGTCGGCCTCGGCAGCGCGGATGGTTCCAGGGTAGGTCGCATAATAGGGCGCGACGACGATCGCATGATCGCCCTTGTCGAGCGTTGCTTGAACGGCGGCATAGAGCGCCAGCTGACCGCCTGGCGCGGCGAGAACGTTCTCAGCGCTTGTCTCTACTCCGGTACAGCGTGTCGAGACATTCGCCATTGCCGCGCGCAGACGCGGAATGCCGGGTAGCTGCGTGTAGTGGTGATAGCCTGATCGCAGAGCCCTCACGGCGGCCTCTACGGTGTCGACAGACGTATCGAAGTCGTGGTCGCCGACCGACAGCATGATGATCGGTTCACCGGCCTCCTTGCGGGTCGAGGCGGCAAAATGGACCTCCCAGCCGTCCTTGCCGGAGGGCAGAATGCCCGAAACGCGTTGCGATGGTTGTGGCATTCTAGGCTCTCAGTCTTTCGTTCCTGGGGTCCCACATCGGTTCGTCCGGCTGGACCGTCGCCGAAAAGCGCTCGCCGAAGATCTCGACTTCGAGCTTGGTGCCCGGATCGGCGAGATCGGCGCGCAGCATGCCGAGTGCGATCGACTTGTCCACCCGGTAGCCGAAGCCTCCTGACGTCGTTTCGCCGACGATCTTTCCTTCATGCCAAAGCGTCGACATATAGGGCGCGTCGTGTTCACCGGCGTCGACAGCCAGCGTGACGAAGCGCCTCTTCACGCCCTGCTGCTTTTCGCTGAGCAAGGCCGCCTTGCCGCGAAATGAAGGCTTGTCCCATTTGACGAAGCGATCAAGCCCGCCCTGCAAGACGGTGTAGTCGGTCGACAGGTCGCCCTTCCAGGCGCGGTAACCCTTTTCAAGCCTGAGCGCGTTCAGCGCGAACATCCCGAAGGGTTTCAACCCGTGCTTCTGCCCGGCGTCCCACACGACGTCGAAGACGGCCGGTGTGTCGGCGACCTTGGTGTGGATTTCCCAGCCGAGTTCGCCGGCGAAGGAGACGCGCAGGAGCTTTGCCCAGCGTCCGGCAATCGTTGTTTCCTGATGTGTCAGCCAAGGCATCGCCAGGTCGGCATCGCAGACGTCAGCGAGAATCTTCCGCGAATTTGGTCCGGAGAGGATTTGCGTCGCATACTCCTCGGTGCGGTCGATCAGCTTGAAGCCGGCATTTGCGGGCATGTGCGACTTCAGCCATTCAAAATCATGCCACTGCGCGGTAGCGGCCGTAATCAGCGTCATGAGGTTTTCTTCGTGGCGCACGATCGACATCTCGGTGACGATGCGGCCGCCCTCGTCGGCGAAATAGGCAAGCCCGATGCGACCGACCTTGGGCACGAGCCCTGTGATCTGCTCGGCG
This sequence comes from Hyphomicrobiales bacterium, assembly GCA_038259455.1. GTDB lineage: Bacteria > Pseudomonadota > Alphaproteobacteria > Rhizobiales > Rhizobiaceae > CAMYMG01. Next base: position 15,210 of record JBBSOT010000051.1, read on the forward strand.
AGCCATTCGGCCGCACCCGGTCCGTCGAGGTTGAACCGCGAGAAGCCGGGAAGGTCGAGAATGCCGGCGGCGTCGCGCACCGCGAGGCATTCCTCGCGCACACGCTTTTCCCAGGGACCGGAGCGAGCGAAGGTCTGGGTCGATTCGTCGGATATGTCGTCACCCGGCGCTGCGTACCATGTCGCGCGCTCCCAGCCATTATAGGCATTGAACTGGGCGCCGAGCGCCTTGATGCGGTCATGGATCGGAGAGAGTTTCTGGTTCCGTCCGGCCGGCCAGGCGTGATGCGGGAAATGGATCGCGTATTCGTGGCCGTAGACTTCCATGCCTTTCGCGACGCAGTAATCCGGATCGGCGGCGAACGCCGTGAAGCGGCGGGGGTCGCACGACCACATGTCCCACTCGGTTTGGCCCTCAATCACCCATTCGGCAAGTACCTTGCCGGCGCCACCGCCTTGCGCAATGCCGAAAGTGAAGACGCACGCTTCGAAGGCATTCGGCACACCGGGCATCGGCCCGATCAGCGGATTACCGTCTGGCGTATAGGGGATCGGTCCGTTGATGACCTTGGACAGGCCGGCCGTGCCAAGGATCGGGACGCGCGCAATCGCGTCGTTGAGGTAGTATTCGAGCCGGTCGAGGTCGTCGGGAAACAGCTGGAAGGAAAAATCGTCCGGCATCTGGTCGCCGGCGGAGGACCAGTGGGAGCGGCAGTTGCGCTCGTAGGGGCCGAGATTCATCCCGTTTTTCTCCTGCCGCAGGTAGTAGGAGGTGTCGACGTCACGCAGGAGCGGCAGCTTCTGGCCCGCTTCCTTCGACCATGCGGCGAGTTCGGGGATTTCGTCGAACAATATGTACTGATGGCTCATCACCATCATCGGTACATCACGCCCGAACAGTTTTCCGACCTCGGCTGCGCGGTAGCCGGCGGCGTTGACGACATACTCGCAGCGGATCTCGCCTTCGGGTGTCGTTATGATCCATTCGCCGTTTTCTCGCCGCGCACCGGTGACCGGGCAGAAGCGGACGATCTTCGCACCCATGTCGCGCGCTCCCTTGGCAAGCGCCTGGGTGAGTTGCGCCGGATCGATGTCACCGTCGTTGGGATCGTAGAGCGCGCCCTTGAGGTCATGCGTTTCGATGAATGGATAGCGCGCCGTGATTGCGTCGGCGCCGATGACGTCGATGTCCATGCCCTGGTAGCGGCCCATGCCCTTGGCACGCTCGAACTCCTGCATGCGCTCCTTGGTGTGGGCGAGCCGCAGCGAACCGGTGACGTGGTAGTTCATCGGATAATCGACCGCCTCGGCGAGGCCCCGGTAGAGCTCGGTCGAATAGCGCTGCATGTTCATCAGCGACCAGGAGGACGAGAAGGTCGGGACGTTTCCGGCGGCATGCCATGTCGAGCCCGATGTCAGCTCGTTCTTCTCCAGCAGAACGCAGTTCGTCCAGCCGGCCTTCGCCAGATGATAGAGCGCCGATACGCCAACCGCTCCGCCGCCGATAATGACGACCCGCGCCGTCGAGGGAATTCCAGCCATTTCTTCTCCCGGTCCTGCCGTAATGGCAGGCAGTTCTAGTAGACAGGCGGCGACACGACCCAGATGACGACCGCCGGCTCGGCATGCGGATTCTTCCAGCGGAACGGCTTTGCCGCGAAGCGAAAGCTGTCGCCTTGATCCAGCTGATGCCAGACGCCATCGATTTCGATGTCGAAACGGCCAGATACCACGTAGCCGGCTTCCTCCGTCCGGCGTAGCGCTGTTTGGGCGAGCGTTGCCCCCGGCGCAAATTCCGAGCGAAGCATTTCGAAACTGCCGCCAAGATCGGGAGAGAGCAATTCCTCCACGAGCCCGGATTCGCTGGTGCCAAGCGAACGCCGCCGACCGCCTCGCACGACAACGCCGCGCTCGCTGTCGTGCCCGGCTTCGTGGCCGAAGAACAGGCTGACAGGAACTCCGAAGACTCCCGCGAACGCCCGGAGGTCGCTGAGCGAGGGGACGGACAAGCCGCGTTCGACCTGACTCAGCCAGCCGACGGAGCGGCGCAACTTCGTGCCGATCTCGGCAAGCGTCAGGCCGCGCGCCTTCCTGAGCGCCCGCAAATCGCGCGCCAGCATCTGATCACCGGCCTGGCCTTGCGTCGCATAACGGGCAGCCGAATGAGGCAAATGAGCATCCCATGAAAAAATTCTATAGAATTTCACGAGAGCGCAGCAAGATGAAAAAATCAAGTTCCTTTTCACGGCTGCGGCAAGATTTACTTGATCGCGCATGGATGACAGTGCAAAGGCTGCTTGGTAGGCGGCCTTCAGCTTGGGCACAGTCGCAAATGCCGTACCCGGGCGGGGAAACATGCTGGCAAGAGACAAAGACGCTTCAGATCAAGATGTTGCCGCGACTGTGGAGGATGCGATCACCACGCGTCGCTCGGTGCGCGCCTTCCTGCCCGACCCTGTGGATGAAGCCACAGTCCGCGAGATACTTGAACTGTCGGCGCGCGCCCCATCTGGCACCAACATGCAACCGTGGCGCGTCTATGTGACCACCGGCGAAGCCAAGGAGCGGCTGTCGCGCGCCATTCTCGATTCCGGTATCCGGGCCGAGAAGGCCAAATGGGATGAGTACAAATACTATCCGGAGAAGTTCTTCGAGCCCTATTACGGACGCCGTCGCGCAGTCGGCTTTGCGCTCTATGGCCATCTTGGTATCGGCAAGCGCGACGTGGAACAGATGCGCGCCCAGCATGACCGCAATTTCGTTTTCTTTGACGCTCCCGTCGGCATGATCTTCACGATCGATCGCCGACTCAACACGGGTTCGTGGATTGATTACGGAATGTTCTTGCAAAACATCATGATCGTCGCGCGTACCAAGGGCCTGCATACCTGCCCGCAGGCAGCATTCGCGCCCTATCACAACCAGATCAGGCCGGCGCTCGGCATTCCGGACGAGGAAATCGTGATCTGCGGCATGGCGCTCGGCTACGAAGACGTTTCCAAGCCGGAGAACGATTTGCGTACCGACCGCGCGCCGATCGAAGAGTGGGCCACGTTCCAGAAATAACCGTTCCGGCAGGATTGACGCCTCCGGATTGCGGGTAGGCCTACGTGACCTCGTAGCCTACTTCTTCGCTGGCGCGGCACAGGGAGTGCCAGAATGAGCGCGCAAAGGACCGGAACACGTAGAGGTCAAACTGATCCGGGCCGGACCGCTGTATCTGCGCGAAAATTTCATGATGCGACGTCGAGATTCCGGAGCCTGCCGGGAAGGCTGCGGTCGAGAAATCGATCGCGAAAAGCTTGGCCAGGATCCACTCGGCCCTTGGTCCGGAAATCCGGATACCGGTGCGCCCATGCGACAGGTCGGTGACCGTACCGGTCTTGTCGGCAATTTTCCCGCCGAAAGCCGCTGCAAGCCCTTCGTCCTCGCCGATCACCATGAAGCGGCCCGGTGCAAATCCGAAAGCCGCCTTGCCGTTCGCGCAAACACCGCTGCCGGCGCCGTCCGGCATCGCCAGACCGGCCACCTGCTTGATCGCCCGCATCATCGCCTTTTCTTCGCCTTGCCAGGCCGCGAGTTGAACGATCGACCCGGGCTGGGTCTCGGTTAGTTTGACGCCGACCCCCTCTGCGAGATGCCCGTACCTGCCCAGCCTCAAGACCGGATGCACCGGTGACAGATGCTCAACCATGAAGGCGCTTCCCTTCGGGGTCGTAGAAATGGTGGCTGACGATTTCGACCGGGCCGAAGCGATTGCGCAGCGGGTCCGATATGAAGGCGCGCTCGCCGTGGCGGCTCTTGCCAGCCCTTACCAGGGCCAGCGCGATATGGCTGCGGAACACCGGAGAATAACAGGCAGCCGTGATGTGGCCGATGGAGTCGCGCGGCGTGTCGCGGTCAAGCCGCTCGACGATGTGGGCGCCGCCAGCCAGCGGCCGGTTGTCGAGTGCCCTGATGCCGACCAGTTGCAGGCGATCCGGTGCCACCATGCCTTCCCGGTCCATCATCATGGAGCCGACGAAAGGCTTTTTCTTCGAAAGCATCCAGTCGAGATGCAGGTCGCGCGCTGTCGTTCTGCCGTCGATTTCCGCACCCGTGACATGGCCTTTTTCAATGCGCATGGTGCCGAGGGCCTCGAGGCCATAAGGCACCAGCCCGAAAGGCTTGCCGGCCTTCAACAGTGCCTGCCACACATGGGTGCCATGGCCAGCGCCGCTGTAGACCTCGAAGGCCATTTCGCCGGAGAAGGAAAGCCTGCAAATCAACACCGGCGCTCCAGCGATTTCGCCATGAACGATGCCCATGAAGGGCAGGGCGTCATTGTCCACTTTCGTGCCGGTCACGCAGGTGGCAAGGATGTCTCGTGCCTTCGGGCCGCCGATCGCAGCACCGGCCCATTGGTCGGTGACGGGGGTTACGTGCACCTTCAGATCCGGCCAGATCACGTCGAGCAGGCATTCGAGATGCTGCATGACCTTGCCGGCGTTGGCCGTCGTCGTCGTCATCAGGAAATCGGTCTCGCCGATCCGCCAGGTCGTGCCGTCATCCATGGCGAAACCATCCTCGCGCAGCATCAGCCCGTAGCGAGCCTTGCCGACCGGAAGACTGGAGAACATGTTGGTGTAGACGCGGTCGAGGAACTCTCCGGCATCGGGGCCTTGCACGGCAATTTTGCCAAGCGTCGACACATCGACGATGCCTGCCTTTTCACGGGTCAATCGAGCTTCGCGCACGTAGGCCTGGTCAACGGTTTCGCCGGATTTGGCGTAGATCATCGGACGGTGCCATAGGCCTGCCGCGTACATCATTGCACCGTTCTGGACATGCCAGTCATGCATCGGGGTCAGACGCTCGGGCCTTACCTCGCCATAGCGATCGGCTGCCAGAGAGCCGACCGAGACCGGTGCGAATGGCGGACGGAACCGC